>CAZGMS010000168.1:0-18130 GCA_964526915.1 uncultured Nitrospirales bacterium | reverse complement strand
CCGCGAGTACCTTTTTGCCTTCCTCTGAATCCCGTGAGATGATGCCTTCCGACACGTTGAGCATCACCGGTGCGCGGCACACGTTCGTATCATCTTGCTCTGAGCAATTGTCATCAACAATACCCAATTGCCCCGCTGTCAAGGAACTGGTGAGAATCTTCTGACTACCTTCCCCCATTTTGGCACCACTCACCTGCGGACTCGTCTCACCCACCTGAAAGGTCACGACCTCGATCGTGCGGTGTCCTTTGACCGATTCGGCCTGCAACTCAATCACATTTGTGTACAGGGTCACGAGCGCGTGTGTGCTGGTTGAGGGGACTGTCAGCGAAAAACTAAATTCCGCGCTGGGCACATCACACATGGTGTTTGTTACACTCTGTTCATTCCCTTCGGCATCTTCCGTGGTTGTGGTCTCCGTATAGCAATTCCCTTGACCACCGCTCTCACCCTGCATGTAGGAAGAGGCCTGCTCTGCCGTAACTGTAGAATAATTTCCCGTATATTGAGGATAGATGTAGATGGGATAGTTATCGCTATCGGTCGACACATTAAACCACATTTTCACACTGGACGCGGGACACGATGAATCCTCCTCACTTGTGGGCTGACAATAGCTTCCCTTTTCACCATCCTTGATGGCGGGGACACTTGACAGACTGGCAGAGGCGATTGGCGCAAAATATTTGACCTGACCCGATACCGTGATTTGAGTCACGCCCGGCGCGTACAGCTGATTCTGCTTTGGCTCAGAAATCGTGATGATGGGTTTGTCGTTATCGACAATGAGGGTAAGCTCGGCACTGGCCTCACCCAGCACGTTCTTGGCCTTGGCCGAAATCGTATTGATCCCGTCGCTCAGATTGGTGATGTTATCGAGAGCAATGCACAGGGTCTGCTGGGCGTCAAAATTATCATAGGCCTTGGCCTCCTGCCCACTCCCGTCTTCTGTACACCACCACCAGTCAGCAGAATACCAGATATCGGTATCCGCAGTGAGTTCCTCATCGTTAAATTTTATATCGTAGAGGGTGACAGGCATGTCGCTCTCATCGGAACCGGAGGCATACAGATTGGGCACACGCAGACCCACAATTAGATAAGGCACGTCTGTGGGAGAGGATGTGTCGATGGCGTTGCCGGAGGTATCGCGAACCTCAATTTCCAATGTTGGAGGTCCTGCCACAACCACGTTAACTGTCTTGCTGATCGCGGTGTTCCTGATGGTGCTCACCGACAAGGTAATCGCATAAACCCCCTCCACCTGCGGGACACCCACTTGTTTGGAAAAATTCCCATCTGCGTCAAACGTGGTTTTGTATTTGACCCCGTCAGAATCGATGTAAATTTCGGTGGTAGAACCATTTTCGAATACGGATTGTAAATTGAGATTGAGCTTCCCTTTTACAGTTACAAGATAATCCCCCTCGGCGTCGTCTTTGCCCTCATTATGACCAGAACGGCTGTCGATGATCTGCCCTTCGGTGGGGGAGGTGATGGTAAAAAGTTTTTCGCTCGTCTCGCCCTTGAGGCTGATGATATAGGCGTACACTGAGCTGGCCGTCTGGAGCACAAGTTTGACCTGCCCGGCATGCGTGCCTGTGGTGAGCCGCATGTAGCAGACACTGACAGAACCACTGCCCTGCACGCGTTCGGCTGAATACTGACCGCTGGCATTGAGTACAGTGAACTGGGACTCACCATCAAAGCTATTCGTATTGTCGAGATCAATCTCCGCCTCGTACGAAACACCGTCGGGAAGATCGATCGTGAGACATTCCGTGTATTCGAGCTCACTCAAACCAAAATCAAGCTTCTGGGTAGACAAAATGATCGAGGCTACATCGGTATCATCAAGGCAATTGCCTTCCTCGTCTTTTTCGCAAACGTTCGTGCTCCCATCTGTGCTGGGGCTGTACGTCCCGCCATCACCCACGTTCGTGGAATTGTCGGCAAGCTCATCTGCGTTCACCGCCTGATTGTCCGAGGCGCACGCCACAGCGAAAAGAAGAATTAAAAAGAGGGGGAGATATGTCAGCATCAATTTGCGCATAGCATTTGAATATCGAATAACGAACAAGGAATATCGAATGTCGAAGTGAGTGTTGTCATTCTTTGTTTCGACATTCCTTGTTCGTTATTCGATATTCAATATTCAATATTCAAAACCTTCCTTCAATCTTCACCCCACCGGGGCCTACACTCACACCGTCTATAAAACGACCAAAACCTTTATTGCCAATGAGCGCGCCCAGTCCTATCCCCAGACTATAAGCGGCCATATCTAAACCAAAATTTCCCCACACAGCCTCTTCACCAGACTCCTTCGCCGCCTGTGCTGTACTGATCGCATGAACGCCAGCAACCGCCGCAGGCAACACACCCAGAGAAACTTTTTCCGCGGTAGTGTGCGCCTGCCAATCCCTGAGTGCCATGCCATATCGCGTGCCCCCCGTGGTAAAAAACGCACCGTTCATAAGAGGCAATCCCGTTTTCAGCATCCCCGACAGTTCAGCATTGCCCTCATCGAGAGCGACACCATGGATGAGCGCGCTGGCCCTGGGCGAAAAGTAGCCTGTTCCCAGCATCGAAAAATGCGAATCATACAATTTAAGCATGCGGGGATCATCAGTAAGCCACGACGCTCCAAACCCCAGTCCCAGAGCCGCGCTACTCAAAGCAAAATTTTCGGGACTCACGATCTGCGCTCCCTCAAAGGCATTTTTGTTGGCCCCGTTCGCAACGGCGTATTGCAAAGGCAATATCGCCAGCCCCGATAAACTGGCCCAGCTGGGACGGCCTTGAGATTCAAGTGATTGAAAAAATATTTCTGAATTGCCAGCAAGCCCCGCCCACCGTATTCCCTGTCCCGTGTATTGCAGGGCCGATATGGCCGATGAAATTTCGGATTTGTGATATTCTGACTCTTCTTCTGTTGTCCCCTGAAACAGGTCTGTCGCGTTCCCGCTGGTGTCCCTCTCGGCAAGCGCTTCGCACCCAAGCACATTGCTCTCATCACAAACAGGCACATCCAAAATCTTATTGGTCGTGGCCTGCATTTCCGCCATTCCTGTGGTCAATCGTAAAAATGAGGGGACAGCGTACGCGCGCCTCAAAATCTGCGCGGAGGGATCAGGACTATCGTCCGTCAACAAGGGACTACCCAACGCCTGCACCCCCCACCATCTGCGATCGAGCGGCCCCGTCACATCACCGGCCATGAACGATGGGAGATCACCCAATTCCTGTGAATAAAACACCGGCGGGTTGAAAGCATCGGCCAAACCCATCACCCCGCCATACCCACCACGAAAGACCTCGACCCACCCGCCAAACCTGGTTAATCCCGGATTCCCTTCGTACCCTCTCAATATGTTTAGTGATGGTTTGGGGAAAGTCATCACGGGTCTGTTGGTGTACCCATCAGCCTCAACATTACGCGCTTGAAAACGCTCCGCAAATTCCCAAGCCAAATACCCCGCATTGCCGAGACCAAAGGCAAGCTGACCCGCCCCACCCGCGCATTGCCTTGCGGCTTCTTCTTTCTTTGCCTCTAACTGCTGAAGTTTGCTTGCTGAGACACGCCGCCCCTGCGCATCGACGTAGAAAGTCTCCGAACCCATTTGAACCTTTGAATAATCTTTAAAAGGATCGCTGATTGCATCGATGCATGCTTGTCCTGCCGTGGTCATAGTTGTACCTATTTTTTTCCTACAACCGATTATCGTCACAAGTCGAAGAAAAGTTGCGCACGATGGAGCGTTTATGACGTGGTGGGTCAGACAGCCTTTACTTCTCTCTCATTAAGAGAATGAATTTTGAAAATGAGAAGTTTTTGCCTATCTGTCGTTTTTTTCATAATGATAAACCTTAATTATTTCATCTGATTACCTTCTTTTCTTTTTTTTGGAATTTGGCACGGAAACTGCTTTTTGATGAGTAGGGGGTTGTTTTTATGAAGAGAATTACCGACATCAACGATCATCAACATCCATCAACAACAAACAAGCATCATCTGGCTAACACAACGCCTGGCAAACCCCACAAACGAATGGGGTATTACGACGGGAAGATTTTCTTTGCGAGCGATCGTGCCACATACACCTTTGTTCATGAAGATGCTGTGGTCATTTTGCATCTTGATGTCGCGCGGTCTTCGCTTTATCTAAACGGTCACAAGATTACCTCAATGAACGAACAAGACGAACTGCCGGAATTTCTTGAGCGTTTTAAGAAATGTCTGGCCAGTAACCCGCAAACGCAGAGCCTGCTTCATTCGTTTGACTCCATTGTGCTCAAATTGGAATAACATTCCCAATGGAAATAAAACCCATCAAGAAAGTCCGCACTGTTCATTACTCCGGCATCGAGCAGGAGGACTTTCTGCAAAGACCTCAGATAAAAACCACTCTCAAAGACAATCCACAGGCCACGGGGTTCGAATATGCCCAGAGGCGCCTCTACTGGAACGGTCAGGAGGTGGGACAGGTGATCAGGGAAACCGCCACCCAGAATCCACAAATGTTGGCCAAGCTGGCCAATGATCTCGAAACGTTCAAGGACGATGCCGCCAAGAGACGAAAACGCCGCTTTTTTTGGAGTCGCAAACTGATCAAGGAATTCAGTGACGATGATTTGGGCGTGATCTTGTCTCTCTGTGATGCCTACATCTTGAGGATCAGCGAGCTCATCAAGGAGCGTTACGATCAAACAAAGGACGGGATGAATGTGGTGTTCGATGAGAGCGGACAGCTCTTGCTCAATGGCATGAACATTCACAGCCTGATCGAAAATTGCCGCGAGAATCCTACTGAAAAATCGCTGGTTTTTCTCAAAGGCATCAGATCGCGTTTGGGCCACGTTTTGCAAAACAAAATCAACAGTCGCAACTACGACCGCATTCAAGAGGTCGTCAAAGGCCTCCTGGGTGATATCGAAAAGATTCTCATAGACTAACCGTCCCACTATGCGTCTCACCACTGAGACGCTCCCAAAAATCATACAAAAAACACCAATGATTTCGAACTATCCTTGTGGCACAATTCTTGAATGAGTATTCGACATGCCTTTATGTCGTCCCGTTCGAAACTCTCTCGCCACAACCCTTGACACAATCAACACGTACACGTTGCATTGGCCACTCTTGGGCCTGTTCTTTCTGCAAACACTGCTTTGTCTCCACCTCAAAACGGATCACTTCGTCTGGCCTCTTATGTACAGCCTCTCGTTGCTCTATCTGTTGTGTTGCTATGCCCGTGCCAGAAAATACCTTTCGCTCCTTCTCGTCTTGGTCCTCCCGTTAGTAAGCATCACCTGTCACCAACTCACACGAAAACCTGTCGCCGAAAATCTCTACAATAAAAAACAAACCTATGTTGCCACCATCGTTAAAGGAGACCAATACACAAATGATCAGTCCAGCTTTGTGATTGATCTTGAGCACCAACTCACACCAAAAACAAACAACATCTCTGGACGCATCATGTTGACCATTGGAGAGGCCTGCCCCCTCACCAACAAGTCGCGCGTCCTTTTTACCGCCAAAATCAAAAAACCAACGGTGTACCTCAATCCCGGGGCATTCAATTATCAACAGTATCTGAGTCAAAAAAACATCTGGGGAAAGGCCTTTATGCAGCACTGTGGGGACATCATACCAGTCTTTCTCAACCCTCATAGCCTTCGCGACAAGCTTAGAACGCGTATTCGCGCCCCTTTTCAAGCTATCTCTTTGGCAAACGCCAATCTTTTCTCCCCACTGACGATCGGCACACCAACGATCAGTTGGGAAAACAAAAGAATCATTCAGCAAGCCGGCGTGTCGCACCTTTTTGTCATTTCGGGCTCACATTTTGGCGCGATGTGCGCCATCATCTACTGCCTCTTGACGCTCATTGCCAATAGATTCCCCGCTCTCTTCAACATCTGTCCACGTCAGAAAATCGCGGCCTTGGGGACAGGCCTCTTCGTCATTTTTTACCTGTGGATTTCTATCCCGTCTCCCTCCATCATGCGCGCGGGTTTGACAGCACTGCTTTATTTTGCGGCCATCCTGCTCGATCGCCAAAAAAATCTCTTGTATCTGCTACTACTCGCCGCCACCGCAAACCTCCTCATCGCCCCGCATGACCTTTTTGAAATATCTTTTCAGCTCTCTTATCTGTGTGTGCTCATCCTGATCGTCATCTACCCCCGTCTACTGACCCTTCTGCGCTTGACCGACTGGATCAGAAAACGTTCTGGTGGCATAAAACTCTTTGTACACACAGGACTCGTGTCGCTATTGATCAACCTGACCCTCATGCCACTCATCATTTATTTTTTTGGGACTGCCCCCACCCAAGGGTTCATCAACAATCTCTGGGCGATCCCCTATTTTGATTTCGTCGTCATCCCATTGACCTTGCTGGCCATGTTGCTCCAAATGATTTTGCCCCACTGGACACCGGTGTTTCTCCGCCTGTGGGATCACTGCCTGACCCTGTTTTTTAAAATTTTAGCTGTGGTGGATTCCTGGCAGCTCCCTGTTATCAATGCGCCCGAGCCCCACGCCATAACCATCATCTGCTTTTATTGTTTTGTTTTTGGGATATTTGTTGCCGGCAAAAAAAGAGGGCCCGTGATTCCTCTGGTGTTGTGTGTTTTTTCTTTGTGGTTCACCTTTGAATCCAAACAAATGACCAGCGACCTCAAAATCACGCAAATCGATGTGGGACAAGGTGATGCCGTTCTGGTCCAAACCCGAAAAAAAAACATCCTCATCGATACCGGAGGGCACCGTTTCATGGATATTGGTACGCGGGTGCTCGTTCCCTATTTCCGGCACTTGTGGCTGAAACGACTGGACATCGTGGTGATCACACACGCCGATCTGGATCATTTTGGAGGATTATCCACCCTCATCGACAATGTGGCCATTGGCGAAATCTGGATCACGCGCAACACGGCACAAGACAAGTCCTTTGCACAAATTTTTGACAAAATGTTTTTAAAAAACATCCCGTTGAAAATCGTCAGCCAGGGTGATGCCTCGCTGATCGATCAAAACACCTCATTGGCCGTGTTGGCCCCACCCGCTGTTCACCGCACACCCAAGAGAAACAAAAACGAACTCTCCCTGGTCCTGCGACTCAAACAGCACAACTTCGTCGCGCTCTTTACGGGAGACATCACGAAACGGGCAGAAAAAAATTTGATGATAAAATACAGAGAGCACCTTAAGGCAACCTTGCTCAAGATAGCCCATCACGGAAGCAAAACCGCAACAACCTCTGCGTTCGTAGAAATCATTGATCCCGATCTGGCCACAATCGGTGTTGGCAGAGAACATCAATACGGCTTTCCCCATAAGGAAACACTCGCTCGACTGCAGGCGCAAGGCACGAAGGTCCTCAGAACCGATCTGGAGGGGGGCACGGGGGTAATTGTGAACGAGGGTGTGGTCAAAACCTTTGCGACCAAAAGGCGTCACTGAGTCACATATTCAGGCAGGCTCTCGAGCGTGTCCAGATTAACCAACTCGGTGAAACGATCAATATCACCCGCGTCGCATGATTCCCTCTCTAAAAAACCGGCACCCACTTCGTAATGACCAGGACGCAGTTGGTGAATCCAAACCACGCGCGAAAAGTAATAGGCACCCAATTTGAACCACTTGTGGGAATCAGGCGAAAGCTCGTGAATGATCTGGTCATTGAGATAAATCAGAAAATGTGACGCTGGCTCAAGTTGTTCGTTCGTTGTGAATCGCAGGCCACAGGCCGACATGTTCTTTGTGATGATGTAATTGCGGTGTGGAACCTGAAAGTTATCCAATCGCAGGATCTGCTGAGAGGAGACATGTTCAATACGTGGATAACGCCGATTATCTTGAACGCCTTGCACACAGGACGCATAGACTGATTAGTAAAAAGAGTAAACCTTAAATCTCTTTCATATTAATAATCTGACCTGCCTTTCGTCAGATTATTGTCTGTTTTTGAAGCAACAAAAAAAACTGAGAAAAACTATCACAACAATTTCAATACGATACCGTTTGCAATTAACACGCTGCTGTGGCACAGCCTTTGCTTGTAAAATGACATGAACTCACACCAACACCATCAACACATATTAGACATATTGGAAGACGTCAGAACCATCAGTTTTAACATGACAGCAACCGGCAAGAGATTGGACTCAGAACAAGCAAAGATTGAGCAAATGCAGGACGAATTCCAAGGCATCCTGTCTCTCAAGACAGAGTACGATCACCAGTCACAAGTACTCGACAAGACCATAGAAAAAATACATCGTCTGCTTTAGCCTGATCACGCCGCCTCGGTTTGCCCATGACATTTTTTGTATTTTTTCCCTGACCCGCAGGGGCACAAGTCGTTGCGACCGACCTTTGGTTCGACACGTTTGATGGTATGAGACAACCCCCTGGTCACCAAGCCCCGGGTCTCCTGCACATTCTGATCCACGTCTTCCTTGATCTGCACCTCTTCTTCGGTACGGATCCGAACCTTGAATATCTTTTCCACGGCCTGCTGGGCAAAACGAAAGTTCATGTTTTCAAACATCGTGAACCCTTCGCGTTTGTATTCGCTCTTGGGGTCCTTGTGCCCATAACCTCTCAGGCCGATCCCTTCGCGCAGGTGATCCATCGTGAGCAAGTGGTCTTTCCACAGGTCATCCAGCGTTTGAAGCAGGAAAAATTTGATGGCCTGGTCCAGGATCGCCTTGCCGCACTCCGTTTCTTTGGTAGCCAAAAACGTGAGGGTATCATCATACATTTTTTGCCCCACGAGATCGGGGGTCAACTCCCCTGAGGGAAGTGAAAAATGAAATCCAAACTGATCGAACATGGCCTGATCCAACACAGCGGCATCGACGTTACCTTTACGATCTGGCCCGTATTGATCGGCAATACTCCCCACGAGAATATCGATCATATCGGTCAGCTCTTCACGCAAAGCCTGCCCTGCCAGGATTTTACGCCGACGCGTGTAAATGGCCGTTCTCTGTTGATTCATCACATCGTCATATTCCAAAACATGTTTTCGAATATCGAAGTTGTGCCCCTCGACCTTGCGTTGCGCGCCCTCGATCGCGCCGGTGATCCATTTGTGTGTGATGGCATCATCTTCTTCCATGCCCAACCGATCCATGATGGTGGAAATCCGGTCGGATCCAAACCGTTTCATCAGATCGTCTTCGAGTGAGATGTAAAACTTGGTTTGCCCGGGGTCACCCTGCCTCGCTGTTCGTCCTCGCAGTTGGTTGTCAATGCGTCTGGCCTCGTGCCGTTCCGTGCCCAGCACATACAAACCGCCCAGCCCCACGACCTTTTTTTGTTCTGCAATGCATTGCTCTTTCATTTTGGGTAACACGTCATTATATTTTGCGGGATCGGTTTCGGGATCGGCAAAATTTTTGGCCAAAAACTGTGGGTTCCCACCCAATTTGATGTCTGTTCCTCGACCCGCCATGTTGGTGGACACCGTCACAGCCCCCAAACGACCGGCCTGAGCAATGATCTCGGCCTCGCGGAAGTGGTTCTTGGCATTAAGCACATTATGTTTGATGCCATGACGATCCAATAATTTTGACAAATGTTCGGATTTCTCAATGGCAATCGTGCCAATCAGGATCGGTCTTCCCCTGCGATATTCCTCTTTGACATCTTCCACCACGGCCCGAAACTTGGCCGCCTCGGTCTTGTAAATCTCGTCGTTGCGGTCAGTCCGGCACACGGGCTGGTTCGTTGGGATAGACACCACACCGAGGTTGTATATTTTACGAAATTCTTCGGCCTCTGTCTCGGCTGTGCCGGTCATCCCTGCCAATTTCTCATACATCCTGAAATAATTTTGAAAAGTGATGCCGGCCAGCGTCTGGTTCTCAGATTCCACCTGAACCTCTTCTTTGGCCTCCACAGCCTGATGCAACCCATCGGACCAGCGTCTGCCCGGCAGGATGCGTCCCGTAAACTCGTCAACGATCATGACGCGGCCATCTTTGACCACGTAATCGACATCTTTCTTGAACACCATGTGGGCCTTGAGCGCCTGAATGACATGATGCAGACTTTCGATGTTTTTGGGATCGTATAAATTTTCGATCCCCAAACGTTTTTCGACCTCGGTGACCCCCTCTTCCGTGAGCGTGGCACTACGTGACTTTTCTTCCACGTGGTAATGCTTCTCGGCCTTGAGTCCCGGGATAACGCGATTGACTTGCACATATTTATCTGTCGAGGGATCTGAAGGGCCCGAAATGATGAGGGGTGTGCGGGCTTCGTCAATCAAAATGGAGTCCACTTCGTCCACGATAGCGAAAGAGAGTTTTTTTTGCGCCATGCTCTGAATGGAAAATTTCATGTTGTCGCGCAAATAATCGAAACCGAATTCGTTATTGGTCCCGTACGTGATATCTGAGCGATAGGCCGCGCGGCGTTCTGCGTCGTTCAACCCGTGCAGAATCACACCCACAGACAGACCCAGAAATTTATAAACATGTCCCATCCATTCGGCATCGCGTGTGGCCAAATAATCGTTCACCGTGACCAGATGACAACCCTTGCCCGTAAGCGAGTTGAGATACATCGGCAAGGTCGCGACAAGTGTTTTGCCCTCACCTGTTTTCATTTCGGCAATATTGCCATCGTGGAGCACCATGCCACCCAATATCTGCACATCGAAGTGCCGCATGTCGAGCGTCCTTTTGGCCACCTCGCGAACGACCGCAAAACTTTCGTTCAGGACATCATCGAGCGTTGCCCCTTGCGCCAGCTTATCCTTGAAATAGACCGTCTTGGCTTTCAACTCGTCATCGGTCAATTTTGATATCGCCGCTTCCAGAGAGAGAATGTGGCCCACCCGTTCCTGATAACGCTTGATGACACGGTCATTGGCCGTACCGAATATTTTTTGTAGAATTTTAAACATAGCAAAAACACCCTCAGCCCTTTATGCTATCGAGATTTCTTTGTCCAAATAGACATCCTGAATGGCATTCAGGATCTCAACCCCTTCTTTCATCGGTCTCTGAAAGGCTTTGCGACCGGAAATCAGGCCCATCCCGCCAGCCCTCTTGTTGATCACGGCCGTTTTGACCGCCTCAGCCAAATCACTCGCGCCGCTGGAGGCACCACCTGAGTTGATCAGGCCCAATCGCCCAGCGTAACAGTTGAGGACCTGGTACCGGCACAAATCGATGGGGTGGTCACTGGAGAGCTCAGAGTAAACCTTGGCATGTGTTTTTCCAAACTTGAGCACATTGTAACCGCCATTGGTTTCGGGCAACTTCTGTTTGATGATGTCCGCTTCGATGGTCACACCCAAGTGGTTCGCCTGCCCCGTGAGGTCGGCCGCGACATGGTAGTCTTTGTCCTTTTTGAATTCGGGATTACGCAGATAACACCACAACACAGTGACCAGACCCAATTCATGCGCCAGTTGAAAGGCCTGCGAGACTTCTTGAATTTGGCGAGTGGATTCTTCGGAACCAAAATAGATAGTGGCCCCCACCGCCGTCGCGCCCAATTGCCAGGCCTCTTCCACACTGCCAAACATGATCTGATCGAACCTGTTGGGGTAGCTGATGAATTCGTTGTGATTGATTTTGACGATGAAGGGAATCTTGTGCGCGTACTTGCGCGCGATGGAACCGAAGGCACCAAAGGTTGTGGCCACAGCGTTGCAGCCACCTTCGATGGCCAGTTTGACGATGTTTTCGGGGTCAAAA
This sequence comes from uncultured Nitrospirales bacterium, assembly GCA_964526915.1. Classification (GTDB taxonomy): domain Bacteria; phylum UBA10199; class UBA10199; order UBA10199; family JADGCS01; genus JAHJDR01. The sequence continues at coordinate 6,400 of CAZGMS010000168.1, read as the reverse complement.
TAAATGGGGTTTGGAGCAAACGAGGCGCCTGCGCTGTGCTCAATCCCTTGATCCACCGGCAGGATCGATACGTACCCTGTCCTGCCCAAGCGGCCTGTCAGCAAAATCTGTTGTAGGGAACGCAGAACCTGCGGGTTGCGATCCGTTTGCATGAAAACCCTATCGATGTAATCGGGTCCTGGCAGAGACAACATCTCCCGACTCACTTTCGCCTGATGTCCCAAGAGGGTGTCGGCATCTTTTCCTAACAGTTCAATGAGTTTTTCGTGATTCATGTTTTGACTCCATTCAAAGCCTTCTGTCTCTGGTCGTAAAAACAACCAGAAACCGACAGCGAGAAATCCTCGAACACCTCTAAATACTATCATCGTACTTAGAAGTGCCCCTTTGTTAAATCTTGCACCAGTTGACTGATACGATTCATGCCTTCTTTGATTTCTTCCAAGCTGGTCGCATAACTGATGCGGAAGTAATTTTCACACCCAAAGGCCGAGCCCGGCACGGTGGCCACACCATATTCTTCCAGCAGGTGCATGCAAAATTCCTGCGAAGTGTTGAGTTTTGGTCCCCGGCTGGTTTGTCTGCCCATCAAACCCGAAATATTGGGAAAAACATAAAACGCGCCCTTCGGCTGTTTGCAGGTCACACCCGGGAGTCTGTTGAGCGCAGCGACAATGTGATCACGTCTTTCCTGGAAAGCGCACACCATTTCCTTGATGGCTTGTTGTGGTCCTCCGTACGCCTCCTCACAGGCCGCTTGCGTAATGGAACACACGTTCGAGGTCGACTGCCCCTGCGCCTTGCTCATGGCATTGATGATGTGTGCCGGCCCTGCCGCGAAACCCATGCGCCACCCCGTCATCGCATAACATTTGGAGGCCCCGTTGGCAATGATCGTCATCTGCTTGCTTTGCGGGGACAGGGATGCGATGCTGGTGACGGAAAAATCATCAAACACAATGTGTTCATAAATTTCGTCAGAAATGATGTACACTCCTTTATTCTGACAGACTGCGGCCAGCGCCCTGAGTTCATCGGGATGATAGGCCGCCCCCGTGGGGTTGCTGGGGCTGTTGAGTACAAAGGCAATCGTCTTGTTTGTGATGGTCGCTTCCAGCTCCGCGCTGGTGATTTTAAAATTGGTTTTGTCTGTTGTGGGGATGATGACCGGTCGTCCGCCAAAAACACGAATCTGGTCGGGATAACTCACCCAATAGGGAGAGGGAACAATGACTTCGTCTCCCTCGTCCACGAGGGCCATGAAAATTTGAAACAGCGCATGTTTGCCGCCATTGGTAATGATGATTTCATCGGTCGTGTAGTGAAGATTGTTTTCTCTTCGCAATTTTTCCATGACGGTTTTTTTTAGGGACACGGTGCCCGCCACTGGTGTGTACCTCGTCTTGCCCTCATCAATGGCCCTCTTGGCGGCTTCCCTGATGTGCGCTGGCGTTTCGAAATCAGGTTCACCCACGCCAAAATTGATAACATTTTTTCCCTGTGCCTTCAGCTCCTTGGCTCGTGCGTCAATAACCAGTGTGGGCGAAGGTTGAATGGCGTTCATTCGTTGCGCAAGTTGTTTCATATAAAATCCCCAAGAATCTGACGCCTCATATCAATGAACACACAATAATTGCAAACATTCACAACAAGATCATTAACCCGCTAACGATGTAGATTCATTTGTGATTCCATGGCAATTAGACATTTTTGGGTTTTTGTTCAAAAATAACAGAGGGATACGATTCGTAAAAGACGTCAATACAAAAAAGGTGTTGTCTTATAACCATAAGATATTTTTGTTGTTTTTCTGTCCTGTCACTTTGAGCGCGACAACAATGACGTGTTGCGTCAAAGAAAGAAAACAAGATTTCATGCGGTTAGATTTTTTTTATTAAAACTGTTGTCGACCACAATATATTGTGGTTTAATGCCCAATGTTGCACTATATGTTGTGGATAAGACATTTATGTACATGTTATCATTTGGCTTCTTTTCTTCTTCTTATCCTAAAGCAGCTGCTGAATTGTGGTTTTTAGGTCGTAGGACATCGAGCTGGGGGGCGTTAAAAATATGAAAATCAAAAGACTATTTACAAAAAAAGGTGAGTCTCCTTATCAAAATCTGAAGTTTGTAAAACGAACCTGTGAGATTAAAAATCCTGATGGTTCTGTCGCCTTTTACGCTGACGACGTGTCTGTTCCTGAGTCTTGGTCTCAGGTCGCAACCGAAGTATTGGTTCAAAAATATTTTCGAAAGGCGGGGGTCCCCCTCGATCAGGAAAACGGTCAATTACAACTGGCGGAAAACTCCCGACAAAAAACCGGAGCCGAAAAAGACGCGCGCCAGATTTTCCATCGTCTGGCCGGGTGTTGGCGTTTTTGGGGTGAAAAATTTAAATATTTCGATACCAAAGAGGACGCGCAGGCCTTCTATGACGAAACAGCTTTCATGTTGGCCAATCAGATGGCCGCGCCCAACAGCCCACAATGGTTCAACACGGGCTTACACTTTGCCTACGGAATCAACGGCCCCAGTCAAGGCCACTTCTACGTCGATCCCAAAACAAAAGAGCTCGCCAAATCAACAAGTGCCTACGAACGTCCTCAGCCACACGCGTGTTTCATCCAATCCATCTCGGATGACCTCGTCAACGACGGCGGCATCATGGACCTCTGGATCAAAGAAGCCCGCCTTTTCAAATATGGTTCCGGTACAGGCACCAATTTTTCTTCTCTGCGCGCTAAAGGCGAGAGCCTGTCAGGCGGCGGCAGGTCTTCCGGTCTCATGAGTTTTTTAAAAATCGGCGATGCCGCGGCAGGGGCTATTAAATCTGGCGGCACAACACGTCGCGCGGCCAAAATGGTCATTGTCGACGTAGACCACCCCGACGTGCAGGAGTTTGTCAACTGGAAGGTCGTCGAAGAACAAAAGGTCGCCTGCCTCGTCACCGGATCACAAGTCATCCGAAAGGCCCTCAGTCAAATCATGAAGGCCTGTCAAAACAAGGAACTCAAAAACGACCGCTTCGATCCGTTGAAAAACAAAGAATTGGGGTTGGCCGTTCGTGATGCCAGATCGCAACAGGTGCCACAAAATTACATTCTTCGCGTGATTCAGTTTGCCAGACAGGGTTTTACGAGCCTTGATTTTGCCGAATACAACGTCGACTGGAATTCCGATGCGTACGCGACGGTATCGGGTCAGAATTCCAACAACACGGTGCGCGTGAACAACGACTTCATGAATGCCGTTCGAGAAAATGCGGATTTTTCCCTCAAGGGAAGAATCACCGGTGAGAACATCAAAACAATCAAGGCCAAGGAATTGTGGGAACAGATCTGTTCCGCCGCCTGGAACTGTGCTGACCCTGGTTTACAATTCGACACAGCCATCAATGAATGGCACACCTGTCCCCAGGACGGCCGGATCAATGCCAGCAACCCCTGTAGCGAGTACATGTTTTTAGACGATACCGCGTGCAACTTGGCCAGCCTGAATCTGGTCAGTTTTTACGACACCCAAAAAGGGACTTTTCAGATCAGGGATTTCGCACACGCAACCCGCCTCTGGACCATCATTCTGGAAATCTCGGTCCTCATGGCGCAATTTCCCTCACAGCTCATTGCACAAAAAAGTTTTGATTTCCGAACCCTCGGCCTGGGCTATGCCAACCTGGGTGCCCTGCTCATGCGCATGGGACTTGCCTACGGCAGTAAAGAAGCCGTTGCCATCACAGGCGCCATCACAGCCTTGCTCACCGGCGAGGCCTATGCCACCTCCGCCGAAATGGCCAAAGAGCTTGGTCCCTTCCAAAAATATTACCGCAACCAGGAAGACATGTTGCGCGTGATTCGCAATCACCGCCGTGTGGCCTACGATGCCCCCTCCGACGAGTACGAAATGCTCACCATATTGCCTCAGGGCATCGATCAGAAAAACTGTCCGCCCGATCTGTTGCAGGCAGCCAAAGAGTCCTGGGACCACGCCTTGGAAGGGGGAGAAAAATACGGTTTCCGCAACGCCATGGTTTCTGTCATCGCACCCACGGGCACCATTGGGCTGGTCATGGACTGCGACACCACCGGCATCGAACCGGACTTCGCCTTGGTCAAGTTCAAAAAACTCGCTGGTGGCGGTTATTTCAAAATCATCAACGAATCTGTTCCTCCCGCACTGAAAAAATTGGGCTATACAGACAACCAGATTCAGGACATCGTCAATTATTGCCGTGGCACAGGGACCCTCAAATCCGCACCAGCCATCAATCACAAAACACTGACGGAAAAAGGCTTCACTGCGGACGCTCTGGAAAAACTCGAAATCGCACTCACGCAGGCCTTCGACATCACGTTCGTGTTCAACAAATTCACTTTGGGCGAGACCTTTTTCAAACGCGATCTCAAACTTGACCCAAAACAGTATAACGAACCCAGCTTCAATCTGCTCAAACAACTGGGGTTCACGGATCAGGATATTGAACGGGCCAACAACTACTGTTGTGGCACCATGACTGTAGAGAAGGCGCCCCATATTGATCCCAAGCATTATCCCGTTTTCGACTGTGCCAGCAAGTGTGGTCGTTACGGCACGCGCTTCATTTCGGCGGATGCTCACGTCGAGATGATGGCCGCGGCACAACCTTTCATCTCGGGAGCCATTTCCAAAACCATCAACATGCCCAACGATGCGACCATCGAAGACATCAGCCGCATTTATTTTAAATCCTGGGGACTCATGCTCAAGGCCAACGCCATTTATCGCGATGGTTCCAAGCTTTCCCAGCCTCTCAATTCAGTGGCCGCCGAAATCTTTGAGAACATCGAGGAGAGCAAGGAAGAAACCCCAAACAAACAACCTTCCATCAAAGAAATCGCCGAAAAAATCGTGTATCGCTATCTGTCGAAACGACGCGTGCTCCCCAACCGGCGAGCTGGGTACACTCAAAAGGCGGACGTGGGCGGACACAAGGTGTATTTGCGTACCGGCGAGTTTGAGGATGGGTCACTGGGCGAAATCTTTCTCGACATGCACAAGGAAGGTGCCGCGTTCCGTTCCCTGATGAACTGTTTTGCCATCGGCATATCGATTGGCTTGCAATATGGCGTCCCGCTCGAAGAATATGTCGAGGCCTTCACGTTCACACGTTTCGAACCCAACGGCATGGTCAAAGGACACGACAACATCAAAATGGCCACATCCGTCATCGACTGCATCTTCAGGGATTTGGCCATGAACTATCTGGGTCGTTACGACCTGGTGCACATCACTCCCGAGGACATGCGCAATACTTCGGTCAAAAACGTGGGTGAGCTTGACGAAACCATCGATTACGATGCCCAGGGCAAAGAAAAAGCCAATGTCATGCCTAAAGAGCTTCCCATCAGCACGGCGGGGGGGATGCAAGAGGTCACCTCGCAACCTGTTTTGCACGCGACCGCACCTGTCACGACTGTTTCTACAGGCAACAAAAAAATACCAGCACGTTCAAGCCGACACGTAGAGGCCAAACTCAAAGGGTATGAAGGTGATCCTTGTCCCGATTGCGGGCAGTTCACCCTGGTGCGCAACGGTTCTTGCTTAAAATGCAATTCGTGCGGCGCCACGACGGGGTGTTCATGACTCGTGGATCGTGAATCGTAAATCGATTTGTCATCCCTGCGACCCTTCGACAGGCGCTCAGGGTGGTGAGCGAAGTCGAACCAAAACAGGGATCTAGAATTATCGACAACATGGATCCCGGCGTACGCTGGGATGGCGTTCGCCCTTTCATTCCTCGTATGATTCATACCCAAAAGGGCACAAGCGATCCACGCTCAACGAGTTATGAAAAATCTGGACTTTATTTTTATTGGCTCCCCAAAAAACAAATCCTGTTGTGCCTTGGAGCTTGAGTATCACAAACGCATTGCCCATTACACAGCCACACAACTCATCACGCTCAAGGACAGTGGCGACAAAAACATTCTCCTAAAAAACAAAAAAGAAACACAAACCATCGTGTCCAAACTAACCCCTTCAGATTTCTTGGTGGTCTGTGATGAGAGAGGCCAAGCGCCTGGCTCGGTTGCTTTTGCGAAAAACATCGCACAGTGGCGAAACAGTCATCAGCGCGTTGTCTTTGTGGTCGGCGGCGCTTATGGCTTGGGGGAAGAGGTTTTGCACAAGGCAAACGTCAAGCTCAAACTATCCGAATTCACCCTGCCACACGAACTGGCCCGCATTGTTTTGTTGGAACAGACCTACCGCGCATTCACCATTCTGGGTGGGGAAAAATATCATCATTGATGACATTCACTTAGGAAGGCAATGCATTTTTAACATTTCTGCTTAAGGGGACCTCTAAAAACTATGTTCGTTACGAAAAACCATGATTCGTAGCCGAGACAAGGAAGATGAG
>CAZGMS010000167.1:0-9755 GCA_964526915.1 uncultured Nitrospirales bacterium | reverse complement strand
ATCAGCGAAAAGAAATTCTGGTCAACGGAACAACTCTGCAAAATCATCTGGTCTGTTGGGTCAACCAAAGGGGTCAAACCAAAGGGGTCAAGTCTCTGGTTGACTAGTTGCTCAACAAAAAAACTAACTAGTCAACCAGAGACTTGACCCCTTCTCAACTGACCCCTTCTCAACGTCTTGAGCCAGATAATGTGGGTGGCACTTTTTTGTCCGATTGTTGCTTGCCCCGTGACGAAACTTTACGGGGACTGGCACCTTTAAAGATCCTCAATGATGAGGGTTCTGTGGCACTCAGACGCCTCACTTTCCACACAGGTCAGGGAGACCTTGCCCTTCGCCCGTCTCATGATTTCCAGAAGCTGTTCTTTGCCTTGCCTATAGACCTGTGTCTTCATGTGTTGCTCTCTAAAACCTTCTAAAGTTCTTGCACCGTTCACTTTTGGATTTCCTAAAGTGTCACCCAACCAGATATATTCAATTCCTTCTTTCTCCAAAGCGGGCGCCATTTGATTGCGATTATAGGCCTGCATTTTTGGGTTCCTCATATAGGGCCGTTCGCGCACATCCACAACTACAGTGACGCTCTGTGCCTTCAGTTGAGCCACATACTGTTCCCACGAGCACCCCAACATGCCCGTACCCACAACCTGCGACAAAGGTTGTTGTACCGTGTGATTTTGAGCGGGATTGATGTTGGCGATACGACCCAGGTGATTGATGTGTCCCGATCGACGCAAACCGAATACCGGTTCAACATATTCATTCTCAGTAAAGGCACCAATACCGTGAACGTGTAAATCTCTATCCTTTGCCCGTCCAAACACTTCGTCCATCACGACCAGCTGTTGTGTGCTGGTTTCTTCCATTTGTGCTTTCTTCATGATGAGGTGGGCCAACATCTCATTTCTAAAATCGTACCCCAACCGGTACAAACCACGCTCCAAAAATAACACAGGCTCATCATCCTCCAAGGCTTTGACTTTACACATGGCCGCGGCCACAACCTGTTTCGGCCCACCGGGTTGTAAACGCGCGCTGACCACCACGAGACGCATGTTTTTCGAGGCGAGCGCCGTGACAACATACTGATTAAATGTGGGATTGCCATTGGAATTAAAACAATTCACCATCTCCGGATGCAAGGCCCCCATGCGTGTCATCGTAGCCGCATCATCCGTATCAACAATGTCAACATCATAAAACTTTTGTCCCCCCTTGGCGCGCATGGCCACGGCATCGATTAAGGCATCGTAGTGTTCTGCTGTTTTGGCCTGTTTGCTACGTGAATAGATCTTTGCCTTGAATTCCAGTTGCCGATTGATCACCTGCCAGTCTGGTTCATTGCCTTTGTTGACAGCCGTGAACTCCCTGTCCAACAACATCCAGCCCAAAAGGTTTCTCAGTTCAGTCACTTTCAATAAGAGCGATTCCTTGCTCAAGACAGTGCCGTTCGTCTGCAGGTTGTATTTTTCAATAAGGGCCATCGCTTCTGCGTTCATTTCTGTACGCCCCAAAAGAGCGCCCAGTACTGACAATTCCTGTTGGTAATGAGCTATTTGCCTCTCTTTATCTACGGGACTGACCAATGCCCTGAAGGCCTTTAATTCCTGTTGCACCCACGGACCTTCTACGGTCACGCCATCTTGTTCATACTCAGAAATGAGCGCAATATACTGCCGGACCAGCGCTCTGTTCATGCGGTTGGTGGTCACCTCAAATTGGGGCATGGTGGTTTGGAGAGGTCTGGCATAACTATTCCAGAAGTCTTCATCATCGGACAAGTAATCAATGGATGTCCCATGTTCACGATTATTTTCTCCCATTCGCCACTCAGTCAGATCATTATCAACAACATGTGAGAACACCTCTCTCGCCTGATTTAAGAGGGCAACATTTCCGAACTCCTGATAACCGACAAACAAGGCCAGAATGGGATCGGCATTGCCGCGCCAGTGGGGATTGGCCACCAACATTTCTTCGACTGATTCTATGGGCTGACTTGTAAAGGTGGCAATGGCCTGATTGATAGCACGCTCGATGTCCTTGGCCATATCCTTAAAGCTTGAATATTGCTTGTCTGCAAACGTCCCAATAGTAGCCTTCTGCAGGCGACACAACAATCCTATGCGATACAAAACATGCACGCGTTCCAATAATGGAGCTCCTTCAAACAACACAGAATGCGCTTCTAAAAAGGATTTGACCGCATCGTTTTCCAATACGGCCAGAACACCCACATAAAAATGTTCTTCTATATAGCGCTTACTGGGGGAGCTTCTCAAATGAGCAAGCTCCTGTGCTGTTTGCAAAATAGCTCTGGCCCCCACATGACCAACCACACAGACTTGCGCGAGAAAGGCCAGAGGGGATTTGACGTCCAAATCAAGCTCCTTGGCTGTTTGCGTCAAAGCAACACCTTGCGCATACAAATTGATAATGAGTGATGGGATTCTTTTTATGATTTGTTCACGCACATATTTATTTCGTATCTCGAACAAGGCATTAATATAGCCCAAATCACTTGTGTGACACACGCCAGCCTGCTCGAAGGCCTGTCCAATCTGATTGGCTAATTGTGGGTAGAAGCGGAGCACATCCACCAAATGCAGGACTTGATCTCTGGCTTCGGCAACCCCGGAAACCAGTTTCCACAAAGGTAGTAAAGCTCGGGCCGTCTTCGCATAGGCGCGTACTTTGGTAGGCAATTGGGGTACATAATCCAGGGCTTCTGCGTCATTAAGCCCCATAGCCTCCATAACACCCAATTTAAAATACTCTTCCAGATCTTCCAAATCACCATAACCTTCCATCACGAGATTATACAGAAGTTCCCCACCTTCCAAACGGCGTCTCGTTTGCTCTACAAGCGTGCCGTGCGTTAATTTTTCCATCAAACGTTCATCATCAATGCTATCAACGAATCCCGCATGATAAGTGGGCACCATCCACTCAACAAAAACATGCTCTTTTGCAAATTGTATTTTATGTGGGCCAATGAGGCGATGATGTCTGCCTTCTGCCTGATACAGGGGAGGAAAGACATGCGGCAATTGCACAAAGATGGCAGAATGTGCCGCTGTGAGTGTGAGCCCGACGCCTCCCGAGAGATAGTTGGCATCCATGATGCGAACGTGAGGGTCATTCTGAAATTCATGTCTGGCTTTTTCTCTGGCTTCCCCCATGACACTGCCATCAATACGACTCACACCAAACTGGGCATAGCGTTTTTGCAAGGTTGTGATGAGTTCGGTGTTCCAACACCACAGAATCACTTTTTCGTCTTTGGCAAGATGTCTGGCGACCATTTGATCGAGCGCTGGGTACAAGGGATTTTCACAATCCAGTCCGAAATATTCTGGTTCATAGATCACCTTGTGAATCATTTGAAATTTGTGCAGGGAATTGACGGCATCGCTTTCAATACGCTCAGCCCCATCAGGCAGATTTTCATTAAAATAATTGATCCAACCACGATAGTCAGCGATCATCCAGGCGATCAGATCAGCCTGTTCTGGCGCCAGCGCGTACGCACCACTCACTTCTGGGGTAACGCGTATTTTTTTAGGCAGTCGGGGCACACCATCGGCGAGCTGTTCGGCAAAAGGACTTTCAGCAGGGTTTGTAAAATGGGTCATGGTTTCCTGCTTGGTCCTGCGCAACATCATGTCTGTGAGTTCGCCATGTAACAGCAACAACCCACCTGTGGTTGTGGTGAACATTTCCTTAAAGGCCTGGCGGCTCGGGTATTTTTCGGGATCCAGGTAATTTAAAAGGGTCCAGATACGTTCAGGATTACTCTGATAGGGAGACGCGCTGAGTAACCAGCGTCTGTTGCAGGGAATGTCGCGAACAGCCGAGGAGCGCAAGGTTTTAACATTATCTGTCAGTTGGGCTTCATCCACAATCACCACATCCAGATCCTCTGTCAGTTTGGCATAGGCCTCGGGGTCTGTTTTTTTAAGGGCGACCAGAGTTTCATAATTGGTGATGATGTAGCGTTCGCCATTGAGTGCGGCAAACTGTTTTTTTCGCTCCGCGACATCACCGCTGATCACGATTTTAATAGCATCCATCCCCACCTCAGCGTGTTCCATAATATCATCACGAACAGCTTCTTTGTTGGATGCTGTGGTGATCCATAACACACGCTTAAGCCCCAGTGTTTGCACAGCCGCTGTGGCCTGAAACGTTTTGCCCAAACCCGCTTCATCTGCCAATATAGCCCGTTGGTGTGAGACCAAAAACCGTGTGCCTTCCCGTTGGTACGCATATGGGGCTGTTCTCATACCTGTGACTTCAAAGCTTTGAATCAGGCGAAAATGGGAGGCCACTGCTTCGTGCAGGCGTTTCACAAAGGGGTGAGTCGCTTCCTGTGCTTGCGTGTCGAGTTCAGCCAGCAGTTGATCCGCATTTTGTTCAAAGGATTTGCGTGATAATCGCATGAGCAGACTGACCTGTTGTTTAAACTTGGCTTCGGACAAATCAAGCTCATCATTGGCTTCGATGGCTTTGATCACAGCCAGGATATACAAACGTCTTTTGTCCCATTCATCGACTCCGGCACGATCCGTTCCCTGACGTTCTTGTTCAACGTTCAGGCCAATGTAGGCCTTGACAAATTCAGTCACGCTCACATTTTTAAAATACCCTGGTCTGAGAAAAGCCAGGGCTTCAATGAGCTGTGAGGGGGCATCAATGAGCAGGTCAATGATATCCCCGATATTCAGTTCCTCGATCAGTTTTTTTATATCTTCAGGTTTTGCTGTCCTGAAATCCGGAATCCCCAATATTTCTCTGAGAAAATAGGCGATGCTATCACTCATTAAATATCCTTTGAGTCGATTCACTTTGTTACGTCCAATGCCAGCTTCATCAGAATGATCGGCTAACCATCGTGCATGCGAATAGTGCATAAGCAATGTATAACCACTGATTCGTCTGCCGTCAGGACATGTATAATCTGTCTTTGCAACACTATTAGCAAGCATTTTACCGGCATCGCCATCAAACTGCAGTTGCACTATTTCCTTAAGCATTGCTTCTAGCTTTTCCTTGTCTGGCTTTGCTCCCATTCTCCAATTATAGCCTACTGCAGAAGTAAGTGTGTATTCACTTATGACTTCAACTTTCCGCCCCAGAATTTCTCTGATAAAATATGCAATACTATCACTTCTTCGATACCCTGTGATCTTATTGGCTTTTACTTGACCAATATCCTTATCATTAGGATGATCATCCAACCACCGAGCATAAGAATAATGATTAAGTATTGTGTAACCACGAATTCGTCTTCTGTCATGATCTTTATAAACAGTACTTTCAACCTTGTGTGCAGTCATTTCACTAACATCTGCATCGAACTGAAGCTGTAATATTTCTTTAAGCATTGCTTCGAGTATTAACTTGTCTGGCTTTGCTCTCTTTGACCAATCATAGCCTACTGCTGTTGTGAGGTTATAATCGCTTTTTTCTTCATCTTCACGTTCTAGAATATGATTTATCAAATAGTTAACACTATCACCCAATCTATACCCAGTACTCTTACATACTTGATTGGCTCCAATATCCTTAATGTTTGGATGGTCTTTGAGCCAGCGAGCGTATGAATAATGACGGAGAAGTCTAATACCATAAATAATACTGCCATCAGTGCCCAAATATTTAGTAGCTTTAATGCAACTAGTTTTCATTTTGTTTGCATTATCACTAAACTGAAGTCGTAATATTTCTCTAAACATCACCTCGAGTTTTTCCTTGTCTGGCTTTGCCTCTATTGACCAATCATAGTCTACTGCTGATGTGAGCGTATAATCGCTTTTTGCTTCTTGTTCAAAGCCTGTGGTTTCTCTGATAAAAAAAACGATGCTATCATGAGGATAATAACCAGGACTACTAATAGCTTTGGTTAACCTAATATCCTCTTCACCAATGTGTTCGGCTAACCATCGTGCATAAGAATGGTGCCTAAGCAATTTGACACCATGAATTCGTTTACCATCAGGACCTTTATAATTTGATATTGCAACACTGTTAGCTGTCATTCTACTAGCATCTCCATCAAACTGCAATTGCACTATTTCCCTAAGCATTGCTTCCAGTTTTTCCTTGTTTGGCTTTGCTCGCAATGACCAATCATAGCCCTCTGCTGATGTAAGTGTATATTCACTTGTGACTTCAACTTTATAGCCCAGAATCTCTCTGAGGAAATAGCTAATGCTATCGTTTGCTCGATAGCCTGTAAGCTTCTTTGTATTTGATCGCCCTATACCCTCTTCATTAACATGATCCGCTAACCAGCGTGCATGCGAATAGTGCATAAGCAATGTATAACCACTGATTCGTCTGCCGTCAGGACCCTTATATGTTGTTGCTGCAACGCAGTGTGCAGTCATTTTACCGGCATCGCCATCATACTGCAGTTGCACTATTTCCCTGAGCATTGCCTCGAGCTTTTCCTTGTCTGGCTTTGCTCCCTTTGTCCAATCATAGCCCACCGCGGATTGGAGTGTGATGGGGGTTGCGGGTGGTGTACTGCCTGTTGATACAGATTTACTGCCACTCATTACATGATCTGCTGACGTGCGCGCAGGTGTGCGGGGCTCTGAGTTGCCTGTTGACATTGTCCCCACAGTCATTGGCTGAGCTTCTATTTGTTGTGCCTGTCTGGGTATCAAAAGTGGGTGTGCAACGGGTGGTTGCACTGATAATCTTTTTTCTGTGTGAACAACTGGTCTGCTGAGCGCCCCTGCAAGCAAGGCCCCCAGGTCATCTCTGACTGTTCCGGTTTGTACGTAGTCTTGATACAAGGCGTGCGCATGATGCGATGCAAGCCGACCATCTGCAACCGCGCCCTGCAATTGCGCACCAAGAATGACATGCCGCACATCTTTAGGGCGATAAGCCGATACCTGAAAACCCATGAGGGGTGTATTGAGTCCTTTTAATAGTGTCATATGCACTTATATGAATTGTTGTGAATATTTCTTAATATATCTTTGTTCGGCAACTTCACTCTCATGTTGCTAGAATTGGCACTCTTGGCCCAACTTTCCGTCCACAATTGTGGACGATAATTCTTCAAGACACAACTTTATCTTGCGTCAACCGATGGTCTGATTAGATGGGCAAAATAGTGCCACATACCTTTAATATAAGAAATGAGCGTAACCATGTCCCCAACAACTCCTGCTTCTCTAAATTTTTATGCACCATCGTTTCAGTCACAATCTGGTTTGGTTCCAAGCAACTTTTTCCGGGCCGAGCCCTATAGTGCCCTGAAAAAACTGGACAGAGAAATTTGAAATCTAAGCTCCCTAAGAAGTATGGATAAACAGGGAGTAAATATGACAAAAAGAACACGACGGAGTTGGTCGGCGTCAGAAAAGGCAAAGATCGTTCTCGAGTTGCTCAGGGAAGACAAGACCCTGAACGAGGTGGCGCAAGCCAATGAAATTCATCCGAAGATGCTGGGACAATGGAAGTCTCAATTTTTAGAAAATGTGGAGTTGGCTTTTGACAAGGACCGGGGTTTGAGAGACCTCAAGGAGGCGCTCAAGGAGAGCGCTCAAGAAAAGGATGAACTCCATCGACAAATTGGCCAGCTAACAGCAGAAGTGAACTGGGCAAAAAAAAAATCTATCGAAGCTGGACTTGCCAGCGAAGAGATCTTTGATAACAAGAAATGAATTGGTCCTGACGGTAGATCGTCAGTGTGATTTGGTGGACATGAGCCGGTCGAGTTTTTACTACGAGGCCAAGCCTCCGCTTGACGGGATGGATTTGCAGATACTGCACCGAATGGATGAGATCTACACGAAGTGGCCTTTTTACGGGTATCGGAGGATTTGCGACGAGCTCGTTGGAGAAGAATATTGCAACGGCAAAGATCGCGTTTTGAAATACATGAAGATTTTGGGATTGGAGGCGATTTATCCGAAAAAGAAAACAACAATACGTGATCAGTCGCACAAGATTTATCCGTATTTATTAAGAGGGCTGGATATCAACCGGTCGAATCAGGTTTGGGCAAGCGATATTACGTACATTCGGTTGGTGGGCGGCTTTTGTTATCTTGTGGTGATCCTGGATTGGTATAGTCGATGCGTTCTGAGCTGGCGGGTATCGAACAGTCTGCACGTTGAGTTTTGTGTGTCTGCGCTCGAAGAGGCGTTAAGAAAATATGGCAATCCGGAAATTTTCAACACAGATCAAGGAAGCCAGTTTACGAGCGAGGAGTTCACGAAAATATTACAGCAACAGCAGATACAGATATCGATGGACTCCAAGGGTCGCTGGGCCGACAACGTGATTGTGGAACGGTTTTTTCGGACAGTGAAATACGAAGATGTTTTTATACATGAGTATCACACGACACCAGATGTTAGAGATGGGTTTCGCCAGTATATGCCCTTTTATAGTGAACAGCGACGTCACAGCTCGTTGGAAAAGAGGACGCCATGGATGGCTTACACCCAAGGCCAGGATTTACAAATTGCAGTTTGAAAAAAATCGGCCCCACTTTGAAACAAGCATCGTGCTTGAAAAGAAAGGCCACAGACAGACAGTGACAGTGCTACGCTCTCACTGTCTTTGTGAACAATGAAATACTTTTTGGGGAACTAAGAAAACAAGATTTCTTGTCTAGACAACCAAGGGCAGTTTACCCTATAGTTATTCTGGGAATCGGCAAAATCATTTTATTGCGAGGTATTTATGACAACTAGTTTATCTCTTGATGCAAATTATACTTATTCAAAAGACCACACTTATCCACTGGGAGGCCTAAGTGTGACTTATCAAGGCAATGAAGATGCAAAGCATCCTCTGAGAATCACAACAGGAATAGGTGGTGCCCTTACGATTATTGGGGCATCATCTGATCATGATTCGTTTACAACCAAAGGTGCTCTTTTATCTGGTCATCTTGGCGTAGGAACAGTTTTTAAAATAAACAACTCTCTGCTTTTGGATACCTGTTTTGATGGACGAGGCACAAAAGGTTTTTTTTCTGGCACGACCACACAAGGTGATGATCTAAGCACATATCATCAAACATCGTTCATCGATGTTGGGCCCCAGCTCTCAATTCGATTACAACCTGAAGAAAGTCACCTGTTTATGGAAGCTGGCTTAAAAGCAGGTGCTGGCATTGATGTTAATAATAAATCTGTAGCCCCCATGGGAGCCATTAATTTTGCCTTTGGGTTTAAACGTTAAACACAAAAAGTAGGCTTGAACGTTTAACGCAAGAATTTACACAATATGATGTGCTATTAAACTCACTAAATATTCAGAGATGGGATATAGTCAGAAAAGGATTAGATCCATATTTGTTGAAAAGCATACGGGGCACCCATTAGCAATTCGTGTCAACTAGAATAAAACCCTCCGTTGAAACTTAAAAGCTCTTTAAAAAAATCTTTTTGCTGCAACACTTATTTTAATATTTATCCGCACCCGCATTTTCGGTTGTTTGAGTCAGTATTTGAACTGTCTCAGTCACCCATCAGGATCTAGCCCATATCGACTTGGCCCACTAAGAGTCTATCCGAAAACCTCTGATGATTGATGGGGGCAATGTTGTTTCGGCTTGGTATCCGGAGCACCCCAGGGGGATGATGGCATCTTGGTCCGTGGGCTGAAGCCCACGGCTATACCCCGGTACGGTGCAAACACATAAGTAACAAAGCAATGAAGACACATGGGTAACACATCTCAGTAAATCTTAGTCAATTTCATCGTTTCTGTGTCTAAGT
>CAZGMS010000166.1:0-9367 GCA_964526915.1 uncultured Nitrospirales bacterium | reverse complement strand
CCCGCTGGAAGAGGGGGGGGGGGGGGCAAAATCAAATTTACCCACTTTTATGTCGCACACCCAAGGTTTAAAAGCAATTGACTTACTCCTGAAAGGCCTGATAGTTGACCGCCCTCATTAGCTAAAAAGGAACCCACTATGGCAACTCACAAGTCAGCGCTCAAGAGACACAAACAGAGTCAAAAACACAATGCGCACAATCGCGCCCTCAAGGCAGAGATCAACACCTGGACCAAAAAGGTCGTCACTTCCTCAAAAGAAGAGGCCCCCGCTCTCCTCAAAACCTTACAGAGCAAGCTCGATAAAGCTGGTCGCAAAGGTGTGATTCATCACAAAAACGCGGCCCACAAAGTCTCCAAGGTCATGCGCGCTTTGGCTGGCAAATGATCAGTGTCAACTAACAAACAAGCTTTCACTTCACTGGATTGGCATCATGGTTTGACTGGTTTACTCGTTGTATTATGACAACTGAACCTGGAACAAACGCTCTATCCTGGATCACCCTCATCCCGATCTTCGTGGTTGTACTGACCATGGCCATTTCGAAACGCGCCGTACTGTCATTTTTTTTGGGCCTTTTGAGCGCCATTTTTTGTGGTCATCAGACCGACGTCTTGACCACGGCCAAAAGAGTCTTGTCGCTCCTGGCGGAAAAAACCGAAATCACACACGCGCTCCGCTGGAGTGCCTTCAACAACAGCTCCTACCTGTTTATTCTGTTGTCTACCCTCATGATTGGCCTCTTCATCAACCTCCTTTACAACGGGGGGGGCGCCGGCGCTTTTGGAGGATGGGTCGGACGACACATCAAAAACCGCAAGTCAGCAATGCTGATCACGTTTGCCTTAAGTTTGGTTTTCTTTTTCGACCACTTCTTCCATTGTGTGATGACCGGCACCATCATGCGTCCCGCGACAGACCGTCTTCGCATCTCGCGGGTGAAGCTGGCCTACATCATCGATGCCTCAGCCGCGGCAATCTGTGTCCTCGTCCCCTTCACCGTGTGGGGCAACGAAATCACCAACTACCTGCGCCTGTCCGGCATTGGCACCAGGCTCACAGGCGATCCCGTCGCCATTTTCTGTCATTCACTTTTGTTTTGCTTTTTCGCCTGGCTATCCTTGTATCTGGTTTTGTTGGTGGCCACCACACGTCGCGATTTCGGCCCTATGAAGGTCTGCGAATTGGAGGCACAGATCAATGGCGCGCTCAGTGCCAATCAAAAAGAACAGGACTACGCGCCCACTGTGTTTTGTCATGGGCCCTTGGGCAAACCGTTGTTGCTTGACTTTGTTCTGCCACTCATCGTTCTCCTCGCTTCGTTTGTTGTTGCTATCCTGCAGGCAAATCACGCTTCTGCTGGTCATGTCCCGCAAAATCTCATCAAATCATTACAGCAAACGAATATGGCCAGAGTCCTGTTTTGGGGGAGCTTTTCCGGATTGAGTTTCACATGCTTGTACTGCCTCGCTCGCAAGTTACTCTCTCCCAAAGAGTTGGGCCGCGTCCTTGGGAAGGGTTTCTTGGCCACACTGCCCTATCTGGCCGCGCTCATTTTAGCTTGGGTATTCGGTTCGATCATTGGGCAAAACGTCAAGACGGGCGAATTTCTTTGTGGCTTTCTCAAACAAACCATCGCGGTTCCCTTGTTGCCAGTTTTGGTCTTTGGTATCTCCCTCATTTTTGCCTTTGTGGTGGGCAGTGCCTGGGTCACCTTCGCCGTGATGATTCCCCTTCTTATTCCCATCGTGGTCAGCCTGGCACCCCACGCTCTTGTACTCGTTTTGGGGGCCTGTCTCTCGGGTGCTGTTTTTGGTGACAACGCCTCTCCGCTATCCAACACAACAATCTTAAGCGCCCTCTCCGCCGGTTGTCCGGTGTCAGCACACTTCAACACGCAGATTTTTTATTCCATTTTCGTAGCGCTCGTGAGTGCGGCGGGATTTGTCCTGGCGGGGTATCTTATGTCTTCCTGCAACTCTTATGCGGTCGCGGCTATTTGTCTCGTGGTCTGTGTGGCCCTGCTGACTACCCTCTTTTTTCTCATGACCGATAAACCCGTCACGAAGTGATGCTGTGTGCCACTGTTGCATCACACCATAGTTGCATGTGACCTTGTCATTCTGTCTTTTCTTCTTCCTGTGGCTGTTCGGCTTCAACGGGGGCGTCTTCTGCAACGTCCGGAGATTCTTCCTCCACTGGCGGGACAACGGCAGGTTCTTCGGTCACCTCTGTATCAGGGACAACAGGTTCCACATCAGGTTCGGCCGCAACAGGTTTTTCGATCATCGGAATATCGGCAACGGGTTTCTCGACCACGGGAGTTTCCACCACAGGGGCCTCAACAATCGGTTTTTCAACGACCGGGGGTTCGATCACCGGGGCCTCGACCACAGACGGGGCGCCCACTTCGGGCTTAGTCTCTTCAACAGGGGCGTCGGGGGGGGTAATGGATTCCTCAACCTTTTGTTCTACAACCTTGTCACCAGCCTCTTCTTGAGGAGGGGCAACTTCCTGCTTGACCTCTTTGGGAGTTGGTTGAGAGTCTTCGTCCGATCTCGCCTTCTGCTTGGCAGAACAGGCTAAGCTCGTTACCAATAATATCACCAGAACAATGTTCATCAGTTTCATAAATTCCTCCAGTTTTATCTGCCACCTTACCCCTTATACCTTATGCCTTATGCCTTTTACATCTTTCATATATCATTCGGGGCGTAATACTCTTTGGGGTGCTGACACGTCGGGCACTTTGCGGGCGGTGTATTGCCCTCGTGCACGTACCCACATTTTAAACATTTCCACTTAACGGGGGCATTGCGCAAAAAGACCTTATCTTGTTCAACCAGTTCCAACAAATGTTGATACCTGGCACGATGTTCCGCCTCAACCTTGGAAATCTGCTTGAACAAGGAGGCAATCTCGGCAAAGCCTTCTTCTTCGGCCTTGGCCGCGAATTCGGGGTACATTTTTGTGACCTCGTAGTTTTCACCTTCCCAGGCCTCTTTTAAATTGGCTTTGGTGTCGCCCAGACCACCAAGTTTTTTGAACTCATCTTTGGCATGTTGTTTTTCGTTGAGGGCTGTTTCTTCAAATACGTTGGCAATGTAGTGAAAACCCTCATTCCGAGCCACCTTGGCAAAATAATCGTATTTGTTTCTCGCCTGCGATTCTCCGGCAAAGGCCGCCTGCAAATTCTTTTCTGTCTGTGTTCCTTTTAATTCATGCTTCATATTTTCTCCATTATATGTTTACGTCATATATCTTGTCGTGAACACGTAAACACGTGAACACTTAAACACGGTCACTAATACTCCTACACTCCAAATAATACCTCTTCTCACTGGCCTCACCCATTGAGAAGGTCTTGCGGGGCAGGGCGCCGTCAACAATCACAGTCCTGAACAGATCATGCTTGCTCATGGCAGACAGGTAGAAACCCATGTTGCCGCTCTTCGAACCCAAAGAGGTCACCACATCCTCTCCGTGAATGTAATCAATCTTCGCATAGCTGTTCGCCTTGAGATAGTCATCCAAAAAGGATTGCAGGGTCCCCACGGCCAGCGTCAACACAGGATTTGTTATTGCGAACACACCAAAACGTTGCTGTGCCACAAACAACACAGCATGCGTGTGTGGAGCCTGATGCAAAGAAGCACAATGTTCTTTCGCCACGGGCAACTGATCGAACACATCACAGGAAAATGAGGCTCCTTGTTTGGCGAAATAGGAGGACATGGCAGACACGATATGATCATAATCAACATCGAACAGAACCCTGTGAATCGGTTCAAATACCAAACCAGCATCATGAACATTCACCAACTCAACGAGGGCAAAACGTGCAGGGTGACTCATGACAGCTGATTTGTCGACGGCGTTCTTTTTGAGATTTTCCCAAAGGGCCTTGGCCGTGGCCAGTGAATGATTGCCATCTCCCATAGCGTACAAAAGAACACCTTTGTCAGCCACCCCGTATTTTTGATCAAACAAATCCCGTTGAGCCAGTTTTGACAAACGCTCTGCAACCTGTTGCTGCCATTCGGGATCGCTCACGCGGTAACCTGTGATGTGCCCACCCCCCTGCATGAGGGCAACGTCATAAACTTTCTCCAGAGAGTGCTGAAACAGCGGTTCTATCACCGTTTTCTGGGGATCATCAATGAGCACCATGATGTGGGGCGTTTCCAATGGAGCCTTCTCACGTATGCGCACGCGCGGCGGGATACGATCGAGAATCGTGCCTTCTGTGGCACGAATCAAGGTCTGTGATTGTCTACTGTAATCGTAGGCCTCAAGATCCAGGGCCACCACCAAGCCCTTGCGCGATGACACATGGCTTGTTCGGCGATCCACCAAAATAAAGCTGTGGTCACAGGTCTCAAAAATGCCCTGGTTCAAATACTCCCGCATGGTCTGGTTGATTTTCTGGATCCGAGCCGTCTTTTCGCCCTCCGGTTCCTCCAGAAAAACCTCGGGATAGATCAGATTGAGGGTGGATGGCGCCCCCTTCACCAGATTGGCCGCGTTTTGCCAATACTCTGGCTCAGACGTAAATTGATCGCAGGCCACCACAGCCCATTGGGAATAATCCAAACTTTTTTTGGGTAACAAAATCGATGGGACCTTCAGCCCGATGTTCTCAAAAAGCATAAAACCTCGCCTTTTGCCCGCTCATACATGATTCCCTGTACGACTCAAGAAAAAACATGATTGTCATTTTGGAGTGTTTTGGCGTACTGTCTGGAAGAACGAAAGGACGAGGGACGATGGACGAGGGACGAAAACCTTATGCCTTGAGCCTTTTGCCTTGCGCCTATTTCGTAAACACGTGAACACTTGAACACGCCTGCCCCACGAAGCCCGAAGAGCGTAGTGGGGTAAACACGAAATACAAAGGAGTCTTTCTTGGAAACAGAACAACAACACACCTTTCAGGGATTGGGCATTGCACCTCAAATGCTGAATATTTTAGACGAGATCAAATTCACTCACGCCACACCGATCCAGCACAAGGTCATCCCGGTGGCCCTCGATGGCAACGACGTCATCGGTGTGGCTCAGACCGGCACCGGCAAGACCATTGCCTATGTCATCCCACTATTGCAAAGGCTCGCCAGCACAAAGGGCAAGGCACTGATTCTGGTCCCCACACGCGAGCTAGCCATTCAGGTTGAAGAAAGCCTGCTCAAGTTTGCCGAGTCGGTCAAAATCGGATCGGCCGTGTTCATTGGCGGTGATCCCATAAAAAGACAATTGAACGCACTCGCCAAAAAACCGCGTGTCCTCATCGCAACCCCCGGACGTTTTAACGATCTGCTTGAAAGACGCCTCGTGAACATCAAAGACGTGGGCATTTTGGTTCTGGATGAAGCCGACCGCATGCTCGACATGGGTTTTGAACCACAAATCAACCGCATCGTCAGGTATCTGCCCGTAGACAGGCAAACCATGCTGTTTTCCGCCACCATGCCTTCGTCCATTGTCTACCTGACCAAGCAATACATGAAGTGCCCAGTGCGTGTGGAAGTTGCCCCTTCCGGCACAGCCGCTGAGGGTGTCACGCACGAGTTGTTCATCGTCAACCCCAGCAAAAAAATGGATCTGGTCAAAAAACTGTTGGACCAATACCGCGGCTCCGTACTGATGTTCTGCCGCACCAAAACCGGCACAGCCCATGTGGCCAGGTCTCTGCACACTCTGGGATACAGCGCCACAGCCATACACGCCAATCTCACGCTCGATCAAAGACTCAAGGCCATGGATGGATTCAAGACAGGAAAATACCGTGTGCTCTGCGCCACCGACATCGCGGCCCGCGGGATCGACGTGGTGGGCATCGAACTGGTGATCAATTACGACCTGCCTGATGATGCCGAAAATTATGTGCACCGGATCGGGCGTACCGGCAGGGCGGGCTACACAGGCCACGCCATCTCTTTGGCCGAACCGGCACAGCGCAACGACGTGATTCACATTGAGGAACTCATGAAGACGGCCCTGCCTGTCTCAGAGCACCCCGACATGCCCTCCGAACAGTTTAAAAAACCCGTCTCCGTCTTCAGCTCCACGCGCCGGGGCCGACGTGGCAGGATCAAGAGTGGGTGGTAGTACTTCGAATATCGAATAGCGAACAAGGAACAAGGAATTTCGAAGGACAAGTCTCTCATTTCAAAATTCGACATTCCTTGTTCGATATTCATGTACGTCTACTTCACCCTCCCCACCTCAGCCAAACTCTCGGCGATCATGTTGGCCACGAAATTCATGTCCTCATCTGAGTGGCGGTAGGCAATGTAACCATGGTGATAGGGTTGTAAGAAAACTTTTCTGCGAATGAGTTCAGTGTAAAATAAGGTACGACGCTTTTTATAAAGCCCTTGATCATCGTGATCAAACGAAATGAAAGGCATCCAAGGGGCGCCCGATAAAGAACAAGGCACGGAACTTTTATTGATGATTTGTTCCACCTGACCACCAAACTGGCGTCCGCGCTGGGCAATCACATCGAGCACACGTTCGCGTTCCAAAAATTTGATGTTGGCCAATGCGGCCACGAGTTCCAGACTGTTGGGGAAAAACGTGCTCGATAAAAAAACCTTTTTTTCCAGAACATTCATGATGTCTTTTTTGCCCACCACCACGCTCAACGGGTACCCGTTGGCAATGGCCTTGCCGAACACCGCCAAATCGGGTGTGACGCCAAAAAACTGTTGCGCGCCACCCAGACTCAACCTGAAACCAGAGCGGATTTCATCAAAAATCAAAACAGCCCCATGCTGATGACACAAATCGCGCATGCCTTCCAAAAACCCAGGCTTGGGGTATTCCACCGGATGCGACAACGGATGGCCAAACGGGGTCATGATCACGCACGCAATGTCGGCCCCATGTTTTTTAAATAAGTCCTCCGCACCCTCCAAATCATTATAATGAAACTCAAACACGTCCTCATAAAATTTTTGCGGTATGCCACCTTTGACCTCCACACACCAGTCATGCCAGCCGTGATACCCGCACCGAAGAACTTTGGTGCGATCTGTGTACCCGCGCGCTACGCGCACAGCCGCTGAGGTGGCATCAGAGCCGGTCTTCATGAAAAAAACCTTTTCAGCGCAGGGGATGATGTCGATGAGTTTTTGTGCCAGCTCGTTTTGGATGGGCTGGACCAAAGACATGCAGAACCCTTTTTCTTTGATGTGATTGATGACCGCGTTATCGATTTCCTCTTCGCAATGACCGATGATGATGGGTCCATAAGCGCAAAGCATGTCGATGTACTCATTGCCATCAACATCGATGACACGCCCGCCCTTGGCGGATTTGAAATAGATAGGGTATTCACCCGGCACAAAGTTGTATGGCCGGCGAATCCCGGCCACCGCTCCCGGAATGAGTTCCCAGGCCTCTTTGTACAATTGATCTGATTTGGTTAAAGTGAGTTTTTGTGACATGTGGAATCAGTAGCTTACTTGCTTTGATCGAATCAAATTGTTTTTTCGGAGAGTAAGACATTCGTCAGTGAACAGAGCGTTTTGTTTTTTTGGGTGATACGGGGAGCTATTATTTTGATGCGGCCTGCGGAGCAAGCCCCGCTTGCGAAGAGTGATTAAGTGTGGGCGCGCGTAAGCAAGCCCAAGTAAACGCGATAGCCACGTGAAAACACAAAGCAAAGCTTTGTGCCGCTATTGTAAAATAGCGACCCGAAGCAGGACCCGAAAAATCAAAACGCTCCAAAGAGTGACCGATTACGGAGAGTAAGACATTCGGCGCTGTGTGAAAAATATCCCTTGCACTCCCTGCACAATGATAAGAGACTGCGACACAAACTGATACGGAGAACTTATGGAACCCAAACTCCTGCAAATTTACAACAAACAAAAACAAAACTCCCTGAAGATAGCCAAGACCAGCGCTGACGCAAGAATCCATAAACTCAAAAAAATCAGAACCGCCATTCTGGAGAAGCGAACAGACATCCAACGGGCCATTCACGCAGACTTTCAAAAACATCCCCTCGAAACAGATTTAACAGAGATTTATCCTGTGCTTTCCGAAATCAGTCACGCCATCCGGCACCTTAAAGCCTGGATGAAACCAAAGGCTGTCGGAACACCCCTGTTGTTGTACGGTACCAAGAGCGAAATCCGGTACGAACCAAAAGGGGTGGTGCTCATTCTGTCCCCCTGGAATTATCCTTTTCAACTCTGTCTCATCCCTCTCATGACAGCCCTGGCCGCTGGTAACACAGTGATCATCAAGCCCTCAAGCAAGGTGCCACGCACCGCCACTTTTTTGCAAAAATTTGTGAGTGAGCTATTTGAGGAAGATGAGGTGGCCGTGCTAACAGGCGATGCAGACGTGGCAGATGCCTTGTTGGAATTGCCTTTCGATCATATCTTCTTTACCGGATCTATCCCCGTGGGTAAAAAGGTCATGGCGGCGGCGGCGAAACACCTCACACCAGTCACTTTGGAGTTGGGCGGCAAATCACCTGTCATCATTCATGAGTCGGCAGACATTCAAAAAACAGCGGAACGAGTCATGTGGGGCAAATTCGTCAACGCAGGGCAAACCTGCGTGGCAGCCGATTACGCATTTGTCCATAAATCGGTGCACGATGATTTTGTCTCCGCCTGCCAAAAAATCATCACCACGCGTTATGGCAAAAATGCCAACGAACAAAAACTGAGTCCCGATTATTGTCGTTTGGTAAGCCGGGCGAGCCTGGGACACCTCAAAAAACTGCTCGATGAATCTCTGGCCAAGGGAGCCAAGCTCGTCATGGGCGGTCACGCCGACGTGAACGACCGCTATTTGTGTCCCACAATGATCACCAATGTGACCCTGGACTCTCCCCTCATGCAGGAGGAAATCTTTGGTCCCATCTTGCCCCTCATCACTTTTGATAAGCTGGATGAGGTTTATGACATCATCCGATCACGCCCCAGACCACTCGCTTTGTATGTTTTTGCCAAAGACAATCATTTTATCGAAACCATCCTGAATAACACATCCTCAGGTGGCGCCTGCATCAACACGTTGATGGTACACTTGGCCAATAACGAACTGCCGTTTGGCGGTATCGGGTACAGTGGGATGGGAAATTATCACGGGCATTTTGGTTTCAGGACTTTTTCGCACGAACGCGCTGTCCTCAGACAAGGATGCTTGGACACCCTCAAACATTTCTACCCTCCCTACACTGAGCGGGTGAAACAGAAAATCGACTGGGCATTAAAATTCGTCATTCGATAAACCGCGTAACAAACGCTCCACCTCATCGACCAGTTCTCGCAGTTCGGCATAGCTTGTCTGGGCCGTTATGTGCAATTCCCGTTCTGTTTCCTGTTGCAGGTACTTTGAGGAC
>CAZGMS010000165.1:0-11799 GCA_964526915.1 uncultured Nitrospirales bacterium | reverse complement strand
AATTTTTAAATCCTCATGTATTTTCCTATACATTCCGGTTTAAAAATCCCTGAGCGCCTTGATCTTCAACGATTTGATCGGTTTTCTAAATTCCGACTTGCGGAATTTAGGATTCACACAATCCCCATAATCGCGGGGTGCATGACCTTGCCCAGTGAGCAGTTGATGGCCTTCTTCATTTCGGGGTACTGCTGACAGGCCTTATCCAAACCAAGATCGGCCAGATATTTGATGTATTTGAAACTCTCATTGTTAAGCGCCAGAGTAGACGTCACCGGAACGCAGCCAGGCATGTTGGCCACGCCGTAATGCAAGACTCCGTGTTTGACCACTGTGGGGTGTTCATGTGTGGTGACTTCGGAGGTCTCGACACAACCACCCTGATCGACCGAAACATCGACGATAACTGAACCACGCTTCATTTTTTTGACCATGTCTTCTGTGATGAGTTTGGGGGCCCTTTCGCCAACAAGCAAAACACCACTGACCACTAGATCGGCCTCGATGGCCAGACGTTCGATTGTTTCGGGCGTGGATAGCATGAGGTGACAAGTGTTGCCATATTTCACTTTGAGCTCATCGAGCTTCTTTTTGGAGATATCGAGAATCGTGGTATTGCCGCCCATTCCAATCGCCACATCGGCCGCGCAACGCCCCACGACACCACCACCCAGAATCAACACATTGGCAGGTTTAACGGTGCGAGTCCCACCCATGAGCACGCCACGACCACCTTGGTCGAACCGAAGGAAATGCGCCCCGTTCTGTGTGGCCAGTTTGCCGGCAATTTCACTCATGGGAATGAGCAAAGGAAGGGAACCGTCTTCGAGTTGCAGGGTTTCAAAACCAAGTGCATGAATCTTGCTGTTCAGAATGGCGCGCATCGTATCTGGAATGGGAGCCAGATGCAGATAACCAAAAAAGATCTGGCCTTCGTGCATCATGTTGATTTCTTCGATGGTCGGTTCCTTGACCTTGACAATCAGGTCTGATCGTTCAATCAGCTCTTTTGTCTTTTCGACAATTTCGGCACCCGCCTCGACATAATCGCGATCCTCAAACCCGGAAAGCACTCCAGCATTCTTCTGGATCAATACAGTGTGTCCACCAGCCTTGAGTTGTTTGACGTTATCGGGGATCAGACAAACACGACCTTCACGGGTTTTGACTTCTTTGAGGCATGCGATAATCATATAAAATCTCTTTCTTTGTTTGTGGTGCCGCCGTCCTTTGAGGCCCCCCAAAATGACAGCGATCCCTTGAATAGCGGGACTATAAGTGCTCCTTTGACCCGCAAGCAAGTGATTTTTTATGATTAAGATCAGCTGATAAAAAACGTTGAATTATCAAGCATAGAATCATAGTAACCGTCCCATGACGGAGAAAACCCCAAACACTGTTTCGGTCTTCAACCCCGCCACCTACCTGACCATCAGCCGTTTTTTTCTGGTGCCCGTTTTCATCTATTTTTTTCTGGTCGCCAAATTTGCCATCGCCCTGGTCATTTTGGTGATTGCCAGCATCACCGACATCACCGATGGTCTGTTAGCCCGTAGATTCAACATGGGGACCAAGATTGGCTCTGTCCTCGATCCCCTGGCCGACAAGTTTTTGATGCTCATCAGCTTTCTGGTCTTGAGCACACAAACCATTCTTCCCTGGCAATTGGCCACCATTGTCATCGGCCGTGACTTTTACATCGTGTTTGGGGTCATGTATCTGTATTTTGTAAAAAAACTCAAAATCCATTTCCAGCCCACAATGCTGTCGAAAAGGACAACCTTCTTCCAGTTCATGTGTCTGGCCTTTTCTTTTCTCAAGGTCTACCTGACAGCCACTCCCCAGGCCCTCACGCAGGTCTATACGATCTATTCTTACAAATGCAATTTGAGGATTCTTGCCTTATCCATGCACGATGTGATGGTCCTCGTGGCGGGTCTGTTTACTGCAGCCACGTTCATTCAATACACGATTATGGGGTTGCAGATCTTGAAGCGCAACGAGAAGCGAGAACCACAGATGATTTGACGAAAGCACGATGGACGACCGTTCGCTGGCGCGAACTTGGACGAAGGACGAAATAAAATTTCTTGATTGTTTCATTGTTTCATTCTTTGTATAGGCCCGCACGTGCACGAACTATCGATCGCCACAAGCATTGTCGAAATCGTTGAAAACAATCTCAAGACCTACCCTACGGGCAAGGCGCGTTCAGTGACGGTACAACTAGGCACACACTGTGGGGTGGAACCAAGCGCGCTGGAATTTTGTTTTCCGATTGCCATCGAGGGAACAAGGGTCCAAGGGGCGCAATTGATTTTGCAAATTCTCCCCCTGACACTGAACTGCTCATCCTGCTTGGCCCAAAATGTGACAGCCTCTGCCCTGCAATGTCCTCACTGTCACTCACCTGAAGTGACAGTGGTCTCAGGCAGAGACATGATTGTGACTTCGATAGATTTGGATGTAAAATAATTTTTTTCTATATGACCACACTAAACATAAAATCCAATGTCCTTTCCAAAAACGACCAAGTGGCGCAAGAAATCAAAAAGATTTTTGCCAAAAACAACATTACGGCACTGAACCTGATTGGCTCACCCGGCAGTGGCAAGACTGCCTTATTGGAAGCCACGTTCAAAAAACTCCGGGGACGCTTGGACTGTGCCGTGATTGAAGGCGATGTCAAAACAGATAACGATAAAAAGCGGATTGAAGCCACGGGAGTCCCCGCTGTCCAAATCGAAACCGAAGGCGGTTGTCATCTCAACGCCGAACAAATTTTGAAGGCACTGGAGGCGTTTCGTCTGGCCGAATACCATTGCATCATCATCGAAAACGTGGGCAATCTTATTTGCCCCACCTCCTATGATCTGGGAGAACGTTACCGCGTGATAGTCATCAGTGTTGGCGAAGGTGTCGATAAACCCCTCAAATACCCCTCGGCCTTCACATCCGCGAACGTCCTGGTCATCACTAAAACCGATTTAAGCCCCTATGTCGATGTGAACGCAGAGGAACTCAAAAAAAATGCCCTGAGCATCAATCCCAAGCTCCAGACCTTTATGACCTCGGCAAAAACGGGAGAAGGCATCGAGGAATTTGTTAGTTTTTTGGTGGCTTCATCTCAATCCTTGTGAAAACAACGATCATCCACATCATCGGCATAGTTCAGGGCGTAGGATTCAGACCCTTTATTTATCGACTCGCGCAGATTTGCCAGCTGAATGGGATTGTTTATAACCACCCAAAGGGCGTGACTGTTGAACTGCAGGGTGATGATCACTGTATTAATAATTTTTTGCAAGCCCTGCCTTTGGAGGCACCGCCATTATCACGTATCGATTCCGTTCAAACTGAAACCGCACAAGACAGACAAATTTATTCTGACTTCACGATAGTGGAGAGTCGCCAGGAAGGCAAACCCTCCACATTGATTTCGCCCGATGTCTGTGTCTGTGACGATTGTCTCAGGGAAATGTTTGATTCTCATGACAGGCGTTACCTGTATCCGTTTATCAATTGCACCCATTGTGGTCCCCGTTACACTATCATCAAACAGTTGCCCTATGACCGACCCGGCACAACCATGAAACCCTTTGCGCTCTGTGGGGACTGTCAAATTGAATACACCAACCCTTTGGACAGACGCTTTCACGCGCAACCCAATGCCTGCTCAGTGTGCGGGCCGCGTCTGAAGCTGTGGGACGCTCAGCAAAAAGAGGTCACCGGTGATCCCGTTGAGAAGGTCATCGCCCTCCTGCAACAGGGAAAGATTGTGGCCATTAAAAGTCTTGGTGGGTTTCATTTGGCCGTAGACGCCACCAATGACGCGGCCGTCCGCAGACTGCGTGAACGCAAAGGACGAGATGAGAAACCCTTTGCTGTCATGATAGGTAACCTGACCAGCGCTCGCCAACTAGCGAATATTTCGCCACAAGCAGAAACTTTGCTACAATCCCGCGAACGCCCCATTGTATTAATTCGTGGATCGTCGTTTTCTCATTCGTGCGATCGTGAGTTCGTGAGTTCGTGTGTTCGTAAGCTATCTGCCAGCATCGCCCCACATCACCACGAGCTGGGTTTGATCCTCCCTCCGACCCCTCTCCACTATCTGATTTTTTTTCACCCCCATTGCGGAGGGGATTTTTTGGCCGACCGTCCTGTGTTCCCTGCGCTGGTGATGACCAGCGGGAACATCAGAGACGAACCCATCATCAAGGATGATGACGAGGCCTTGCCTCGTCTGCGTGACGTTGCTGATGCCATCCTCACGCACGATCGTGTCATTCATGTGCGTTGCGACGATTCTGTTTTGCGCGCCACAGCAACAGGGAGGCAACCCATCCGCCGAGCCCGCGGCTACGCACCATCGCCGATCAACCTCAAAAATAGTTCTCCGCAGATTCTGGCCGTGGGACCAGAGTTAAAAAACACGATTTGTCTGACAGACGAAAACAGGGCCTTTGTTTCTCCACATATTGGTGACCTCGAAAACGTGCCCACTCTGGATTACTTTGCCGAGGCCGTGAATCATTTTCAAACCATCCTCGACCTGCACCCAAATATATTGGCTTACGATTTGCACCCTGAATATCTTTCCACAAAATACGTACACGAACAAAAACGCGTTGATCTCGTCACCGTGGGCGTGCAACATCATTTTGCTCACATCGCGTCAGTGATGGCCGAAAAACAAATTGACGAACCTGTCATTGGTCTGGCTCTTGATGGCACTGGCTACGGGACCGATGGGACAATTTGGGGTGGTGAGGTATTATTGTGTCACACAACTCATTTCAGACGTGCGGCACACCTCAGACCCCTGCCCATGCCAGGCGGCTCTTTGGCCATAAAGGAAAATTGGCGCATGGCCTTTGCTTACCTTCGGTCAGCTTTTGGCGACGCTTGGCAAACTGTGTCCTCGGAGTGTCTCAAACAAATTTCACAAGAAAACCTCTTATTGTTGGACCAGGCCATTACGGCAAATATTAACGCACCGTTCACGTCATCCCTGGGTCGTCTCTTTGACGCGGTGGCCAGTCTTCTGGACATCAAACACCGCAACGCCTTTGAAGGACAGGCCCCCATGATGTTGGAGGCCATGGCGACAAACGGTCATCCCCAGTTCCTTCTGCCATTTGACATTACAGAGCAAAATCATTGGGCCCCTGTCATGCAACCAACAACCTCCTTAAACATTGATGTTATGGGCTCCTTGCCAGAAATCAAAACTCAGATCATTGATTATTCAGCAACGATCAGGACCCTTGTTACAAATTGGCAAAAGGGGGTTGATCGGGCCGAATTGGCTATGGCCTTTCATCAGACCATTGTTCAATCACTCACACAAATCACACAGCATATTTCACAAGCTACCGGAATCACAACCGTTGTACTCTCTGGCGGGTCCTGGCAAAATCAAATTTTAATGCAGAATACCCAGAAGAAAATGCGCGCATTGGGTTATAAAGTTTTGACCAATGAGCTGATTCCGGTTAATGACGGCGGCGTCTCGTTAGGACAGGCCTTTGTGGCCTCATCGCTATTTGGGACCAAAGACTAAAGACCAATGACCAAAGTCGTATGTTGGTTTGTTGGTCATTACCTTTGGTAAATTTTATGTGCCTAGGTGTGCCCATGAAAATCACGCAGATTTTGCCACAACAGCAGGCCTTGGCTCTGGCTGGTGATGTGTCACTCACTGTGGCCACGCCTCTGTTGGAAGACGTAGCCGTTGGCGACTACGTGATTGTGCACGCAGGTTTTGCCATTGAAAAACTCAGTGAAGAGGCCGCAGAGGAAACAAAAAGACTATTGAGGGAATTGGCGGAAAGTAACCTCGTGCGCTCGTGAGTTCGTGAGCTCGTTGATATCAATCCATGCATGAAACAAACACACACCTTATCTCCCAGCATCTCAAAACACGTAAGCTTTCCCGTCCCATTTCGCTCATGGAAGTGTGCGGCACACACACAATGGCCATTCACCGGAGTGGCATAGCGCAAATCCTGCCCGACAAACTGCGTCTGGTTTCTGGACCGGGCTGTCCTGTCTGCGTGACCGCGGTTTCCTATATCGACACCGCCATCGCACTGGCAAAGACCCATGGGGTCACGCTCACGACTTTTGGTGACATGATACGTGTGCCCGGTTCTCAGGAATCCCTCAACGAAATCCGATCGCAAGGTTACCCGATCCAGGTCATTTATTCACCGCTCGATGCCCTCGCGCTGGCACAAAACAACCCCAACAAAAACATCGTATTTTTGGCTGTTGGTTTTGAAACCACCACACCCACGATTGCCGCCACAATCCTCACCGCACACGAACGAGGTGTGACTAACTTTTTTATTTTACCGGCTCACAAGCTGGTCATGCCCGCACTCACGGCCCTCATCTCGGATCCTGAACTCAAAATCGATGGCTTCATCATGCCGGGTCATGTCTCCACTGTGCTGGGCTCCGTGCCCTACGAATTCATTGCGCAACAGCACCGGCGTGCCTGTGTGATCACCGGCTTTGAGGCCACCGACGTGATTTTGGGAATCCACATGCTGATCGACCAGATCGAACAAAATCGACCCTGCGTGGAAATCCAGTACAACCGCGTGGTCAAACCCCAGGGCAATCCCAAGGCACTGGGCATCATGAATGAAGTGTTCGAACCTCAGGACGCCATTTGGCGCGGGTTTGGTGTGATTCCTCAAAGCGGGATGGGGCTCAGAAAGACCTTTGCCCATTTTGACGCGTACACGCGATTTCCTGTTACCGTAGCACCAGAGGTGGAAAACACAGGTTGTCAGTGCGGTGCCGTCCTGCAGGGCAAGATCACCCCGCGGGAATGTCCCCTTTTTGGGCGGGCGTGTGTGCCCGAAAAACCGATTGGTCCGTGCATGATCTCATCAGAGGGCACCTGCGCGGCGTATTACAAATATCGTGAATCGTGAATCGTGAATCGTGAATCGTCAATCGATCCACGACCCACGATCCACGATCCACTTTTTCCAAGTGAACACCATTCAACTCTCCCACGGCAGTGGCGGCAAAAAGATGCTCGAGCTCATCCAGAACGTGATTTTCAAACATCTGTCCTCGCCGGAACTCAGACAACTCGATGACTCTGCTGAACTCAGCATGAAATCTTCCCGCATTGCCTTCACCACCGATTCGTTTGTGGTCAAACCCATTTTTTTTCCGGGCGGCACCATAGGCTCACTCGCGGTGAGTGGCACCGTCAATGATCTCCTGATGAAGGGCGCACAACCCCGCCACCTCTCTCTGGGACTCATCATCGAAGATGGCTTTCCCTTGTCTGACCTCGAAAGAATTTTGGGCGACATTGCCCAAGCCTGCCAAGAAGCCCATGTCAGCATCGCGACGGGTGACACCAAAGTGGTGGGCCGCGGCGAGGCTGACCAGATTTTCATTAACACATCTGGTGTCGGCGAAATCCTGCCCCACGCTCACGTGAGTGGTCATCTGGCTCAAAATGGCGATGTGGTGATTGTATCGGGAACCATTGGTGAGCATGGTGTGGCCGTCATGAGTCAAAGAAACGGCCTCAAACTCACCGGCAAAATCGCGTCAGACGCGGCTCCTTTGACCAACACGGTTCTGCCGCTTTTGGAAAAATGGGGAACCGAACTTCATGTTCTGCGCGACCCCACACGCGGCGGAGTGGCCACCACACTCAACGAAATCGCCTCGGCAAGTCAAGTAACCATCACGTTAAACGAAAATGATCTCCCCGTCAGTGAGCCGGTACAATTTGTTTCGAATCTTTTGGGGTTTGACCCCTTGTATCTCCCCTGCGAGGGCCGTTTTTTGGCTATCGTCCGCCCGGAGCATGCCAAAGACATTGTGAAGCACTTGCACACACTCCCTCACGGCGCTCAGGCCAGAATCATTGGCGAGGTCACACAACAAAAAAACACCAGTGGTGTCATGCTCAATACCCTCACAGGTGGCAAACGCATCCTCGACATGCCCGTAGGCGAACTGTTGCCAAGGATTTGTTAATAAGCCAGCTCGCTGTTTTGGCCTGTTCTGCGAAAACAACTTCGCAAATTAGGCCGTTTTTGCGTAAATTTTATCTTGAATTTGCCAATATCTATGCTATGATGATATCATGAATAAAACACCAAAAGAATATCATCGTGTTAGCACATCCTCGCTATTGCAGTTTATTAATGAAAATGTAACACATAAAAATGTCATGATTGTTTCTGGTGCACGACAGGTTGGCAAAACGACACTAATCAAATCCATTCTAAAAGACAAACCTCACTTATACATCAATCTGGAAGAAAAGCCTTCAGTTGCCGATCAAATAGATCGGTGTGTTGACTTCACAGATTTCGAATCGTTCTTGAAAGAAAGGTGTCAATTTGATTTAGAAACGCAAATTCTCTGCATTGATGAGGCGCAGAAATCGGTCCGATTGGGTAGTTTTGTCGGTTTTATGAAAGAAAACTGGGAGGGGGCCACGGTCATTCTCACAGGATCGCTTATCAATGAACTGCATAATGAAACACCTCGCCGACCCGTGGGACGAGAAACTTTTCTGGATCTGTGGCCCATGACTTTCAGAGAATTTGTGGCGGCCATGGAACAAACCTCTCTCGTCACCGTGTTGGACACGTTTCGTCCTGGTAACACAATCACCCCCATGCAACATACGCGCTTGCTCGAATTATTTGATCAATATCTGTTCGTGGGTGGGCTTCCCGAAATCGTAACACAATTTCGGGAAGGTCTCGATTTTCAAACCCGCCGCCGTGACATTTTCAAAACCTACGAAGACGATTTCGTACGCTACTTTTCGCAAGAAAACATCAATCTGTTCAGACGTGCTATTTCAGCCGTAGCCGATCATGTGGGGTCGCTGAGCAAAGACACACACGTTGTAGAAAACAACAGACCTGGTTACAGAAAAGTCGCTGGAATTTTTTCACGACTAGAAAAATGGAAACTCATCATCAAATGCGAACAGATCGGCATCAGCCCCGAGCACAACGCGAGGGCACCCAAACGTTATCTCTATGATGTGGGCGTTTTGTGCGAATACAGACTTCGCGGACTTGAACAGATCAGTGTCACCCAGATCGACAACCCGTTGTTGCGAATCCCCCTAGGGGGCATTGTCGAAAACGCGCTGGCACTGAGTTTAAGAAATCAGTTCGGAGATGCCCTGTATGGTTTGCAACTTTCACCTGACGCCGAAGTGGATTTTCTAGTCAAACACGATCGTGCCGCTATCCCGATTGAATGCAAAATGTCGCTCAAATTCAAAACCAGCTATTTGTCAGGACTCGCAACCTACCTCAAGAAAACACAATCAAAAAATCCTGCTTTTCTGTTTTATGGCGGCATGCCACTCACTGAACCCACCGCCGGTTGTTTCATCGTTCCATATTATTTTTGCGATTCGGTCAAGAGGTGGTTGTTGTAAAACAAGTCTCAATTTGCTCGCGAGGTGATTCAACGCGGCCGTGAGAGCCATCGTTCCTCCGGCCACAAATGTAAACGACAATTATCCAATGATTTTGTGCCAAAAAGTGCAACTGATCAGCGTGATTTAATCAGAACCTATCCGAAAACCCACCACGAAGTGGTCTTTATTTGTGTGACACGGTGAGCTGTTTTTTGCGCGAACAGGCGAGTACGACGCTGGGCGAGCTTGCGAGCCCAGAGTGACTAAGTGTGTGCGAGCCTAAGCGAGCACAAGTAAATGCGGTAGTCATATTAAATCAAAAAGCGCAGCTTTGTGACACCATTAAAAAACAGCGGGCCGGGGCAGCCTGCCCGCCGACCTGTCCACAGAAGCTCACAGAGCGTAGGTGGAAGCTTTAGCGTAGGCAGGACCCAAAAAAATACCTCTCGGCAGGTTTTCGGATAGACTCTTATTGAATCGTTTGGGTGGGACAAGAATCGGGAGAAAAGCTGGAGCCAAAATTCTCATCGAGCGTGCCAGTCCGATCAAATCTTTGCAACAGGCCATTGTGAGCGGCATTGAGGACATAAATCGATTCCTCATCGGCCGACAACACAACACTCACCGCTTCATCCCAACACCCGGACCGGCTTGTCGCTATGCCATCATCAGAAAATGACGTGTCCCATTGTCCAGACTCGTCAAACATCAGCAGCCCCAGATCATAGGTATACGAGCCATAGGCCATCAACTGCCCCTCAGGCAAAACCAGCAAACCCACAGGCGCGGCATACATCGTATCGAAGGCCACAGATACCGTGCCATTCTCGCCAAAACTGTTGTCGAGCTGTCCATCCGGCAAAAGGCGCGTCAGGTAGATATCCTGCGATCCTGTCACACCATTGAGGAGGGTCGAGAAAACAAGAATATTTTGATCGGCGGCCTCTTCCAAGGAAACAATGGTTAAATAATCATCATCCGATGCTTGCTCCAAAGAAATGATTTGTGTCCCCTCTGCACCAAAAGAGACGTCTGGAACAAAGTCAGACAGATAACGACTCACGACGATGGACTTTTCGCCTCCCGCATCGCTGGAAGAAAGGATAATATGATTGCCCTCACTGTCCTGCTTGAGGTCATAAATGACTGTGAGACCCAAGGGAAACAATCCGTCCGTGCCAAAGGAAGTGTCCCACACACCTTCGGAGGTGATCCGGGCCAGGTACATTTCACCATTCGGAGCGTCAACATCGTTCAATGAGAAATAGAGAGAATTGTCAGCCATGCTCAATACCACCTGCCCCATATAAAGATTACCAGGGTGTATGGTTATTCTTCCATCCGTTCCGAAATTTTCATCGGGCACACCCTCAGCGGTCACATGAATCACACTCACATAATGTTGCCCAACCGATTCCTGTGAATAGACATCGCCCAAGACCCATAAGTCACCAGAGGTCCCAAAATAATATTGCGCCCCCGATAACGTGTCGTCCGCGGTTTCAAAAAAACCGTCTAAATCGACAACACTCACTCCCAAACCGCTGGCATAGGTCATGTCGAGTTCCCCGTCCGCCGTGTAGCGACGCACTGAAAACTTGTTGGTCAGATAAGCCCCCTCCGGTTGATCACGAAGTTCAGCGGCGATCAGGAGTGAGCCATCATCCAAAGCAGTCAACGCCCTCGCCTCATGTGTCAGATCCATGCCCTGCCCCAGATCCACAGCGCCCCCCTCTTCAAAATCGGTCACCAAATACGCCCTGATGTCCTGTG
Source organism: uncultured Nitrospirales bacterium (assembly GCA_964526915.1). GTDB lineage: Bacteria > UBA10199 > UBA10199 > UBA10199 > JADGCS01 > JAHJDR01. The sequence goes on along the minus strand of CAZGMS010000165.1, from coordinate 590 downwards.
CAAGAGACACACTGCCTTCGTAAGTGAGTACTCTGCCGGATAGCTGATAAATAACCAACGTGATCTGATCCCCATTTTTCACATCTGTCACCATGATGTTGATGGTGGGTGTTTCGGTTAACGATGTAAAATACGCCGAAGTGCCCTTTTGCTCCTGCACCAGTTGGTCATTGATCCCGATCGAAAACGACCCCTGCAACACTTCACTGTCGCTGAAGCCAAAGGCCATAGCCGGCACCACGACACGGGTCCAATCCGCCTGCACCCGCTCGAGCACAACATACGCTGGAACCGTACCGGGTACGGTGTTGCTGACGACAGTCGTCCCGGAATGTGTCTGGGTACAGGCCAGACACACCCACATGATCAGAGACCACACAATGATAAAAATCTTTTTGTTGTCACCATTCATCATACGCTTTTATTCCACCGGGATTGTATCCTGCCACACTGTCAAAGGCAAGAACACAAGGGACATCGCCGTCATCCGTCAGTGATTGGAGCGTTTTGATTTGTTTGGGTGATACGGGGAGCTATTATTTTGATGCGGCCTGCGGAGCAAGCCCCGCTTGCGAAGAGCGTCAAAAAAT
>CAZGMS010000164.1:0-5776 GCA_964526915.1 uncultured Nitrospirales bacterium | reverse complement strand
GAGAGCCGCCAGTGCGCCGTCCCCTGCCCCGTTCGTGCTTTTGATGACAGAAGGGCCACCCAAAAAAGGATTGATGTGGCTGTAAATCTTGACAGGCTTTTGCAGGCAACAACTTTTTCGCATGGCGCGCGAAAATTCAAACTTATTGTACTCAGGAATAGACTTCGACATAATCTGTTCTTCGGTCTCTCGGACCAGAGGCTCATCGACATACGCCCCCAGATACAGCCCTTTTTCACCCACTGTGAGCAGACCAAAATCACAGATATCCAATACAGATTGCAGACACAACAAGGGATCACTCTGACCCGTCAGGGCCAACCCCTCCGCGTCGTTCATGGCCAGGACGGTAACCGATTCGCGAATAAGCTGGCGAAAAAAATCTTTTTTGGCTTCCACCAGTTCACTGGTCCCCAAACTCAAAACCACTGGCACATCATTTTCGTTGGCGATCCGGATAGCCCGGAGAGTCGTTTTGTAAATGGGAGAGGCCTCATCGCGAAACAAAAATGTAGTGAGCAAAAGAGCGGCGGAACTGGCAATGACCGACTCATTAATGTAGTCTGCCGACAAATCGTTCATCCGACCCTTGGCAATGGCAAAGGTGCGTTCGCCATCGGGGGTCACGAAACAAATGGCGCGGCCAATGGGCCCATCCAAGGGCTGTAAATACGACAGATCCACATGCATGTTGGTGTTACAGATGTAGTTGTACGCGTTGTCACCCACCGTGATGTTCTTGGAGATCACGCCAAACGCCACCGATTTATCGTCGGTCAGGACCGAATAATTGTGGAGCGTATTGCAGACAGCGCCACCAGCGTATTCACCGGTGACGCGGCCAGATTTTTTGAGTTCGCGGTAAATGCCATCGGCTTGTGGCGTATCCAAAATCATGGACTGGCCCTTGTGAAGCCCTGTACGTTCTAAATAGCCATCTTCTACCAAGGCCTCGATATCCACGATCAATTGATCGATGCCAGCAATGTAAACCCGTTTGGGGTTTTGCGGGAAAGTGTGAAAAGGAATGCGCCCGCGTTCGCTGACGGGAAAATAATGTTTTTGTTTTCGTTGGCCGGGAAATTTCATGGAGGCTCATAGAACAAAACGTTCTGGACACTCAACAAAAAGATGCCCCTCCTCCCTTGTTTCTTGTTTTGCCAATTTCTTAACTTTCGCAGGATCTTTGAAAAACAATTGAGATTATTATGATTTTTGATACAAAATAAGTTGTATCATATTGATATATAATATGATTATATTCTATATGTTGCTTTTTGCCTCTAATTTTGATACAATTATCCTCACAACATGACAACAACAGCTACGAATATCAATCTGTATGATTATCTGGATTATCGTCTTTTTTTAAAAGACTGGTACAAGTTTTCCAAAAAATCGCGTCGTGGTTTTTCGTTCAGGGCCTTTTCTAAGCGGGCAGGAAACCCCGCACCCAATTTCCTCAAACGCGTCATGGACGGCCAGCACAACCTGACCCCCAACGGCATCAAGGAGATGATCAAGGGCTTGGGGCTCAACAAACAGGAATCGGATTTTTTTATCGTATTGGTTCATTTCAATCAGGCCAAAACACACGAAGAGAAGAACAAACAGTATCAAAAAATTATCCGTTCGGCGTGTTTTGCTAAACTGCGTCCGCTGGACAAAAATCAGTATCTGTATTTTTCCACGTGGTATAACCCCATCATTCGCGAACTTGTTGTTTCAAGCGCATTTGACGGTTCTTACGAGTGGCTGGCAAATAAAATTCGGCCAGTCATCACGCCAGAGCAGGCAAAAAAATCGGTGGCACTTCTGGCAACAATGGGATTTATCAAGGAAAATTCTGACCACACGTGGTCACAAACAACGGCGTTGGTTTCTACGGGCCATGAAGCTGTCGACATTTCTATCGCCAATTATCACTTGAATGTGCTTTCCCTCATTGCCAAGCTCATCACGCGCATTGAGCCAGAGCAAAGACAGAGTCACACCATGACGCTAGGCGTGACCAGAGACAAAATAGCCCTGCTCAAGAAAAAAGTTCAAGAATTCAGAAATGATGTCTTAACGTTGGTTGCCGAAGACACAGACCCTGAAGAGGTGGTTTTGGTGTCTGTGCACATGCTGCCGGTTACCCAGGAAACACCAGAAAAGGATAAAAAACTTAGCAACGTATGAAATAAAGAGCCCGATACTAGGGCATAGGTACAGAATTATGAAAATGCATCGCCCAGCAATTTGGTTCTACGTTTTAAATATTAGTCTGGCTCTTATGCTTGCTGGTTGCGGAGATCTGAATCAGAATTTGAGCGATGATCCAGCCCCAGAAAAAGTGATTATTGATCACCAACAAATTGATGTGCTTGGCGGTTCGGATGCCGGAAACCCACCCATTTCAAATCTTGTGGGACGAACTTTAAGTGGGACCTGGAGTGACAACACAGACCTGCCTGACACAATTATTGCCACGGACATCGATGGCACACTCTACCAGATTTCGCTAGAGGCTACCACTGGGGCTGGATTCAGCATGACCCTGCCCACGGGAAGAATCTATACTTTGGCCTTTGTAAAAAATGGGCTGGTGCTTGGACAATTGATTTTGGATAACGGCAGTCTTGGTCTCAGTGCAAATTACTTTCTGGTGAGTGATTTGGAAAACAAAAACATCACACTGGGAACAATCACAGATTTTGTACCCACGCAACAGGTGGCCGCACAGAACGATTGGAATCAAAATGGTGTGAGCGATTATGATGATGTGACGCCGGAATGTTCCCCCGCGACCCTGCAGGCCCAGTACACGACCGAAAAGTGGGAACAAATGGAAACTGATGTCTGCTATGAATTGCTTCCGGAATCGACAATCATCGATTCTGTCGAATTGCAAAAGGTCTTACAGAACAGTCACAGAGAACCAATCACCAATCTACGACGCCAGATGTTTTAAACACCCTCTGGATGATGCCGCCCATTTTTTTCTGTATCACTTCCGCCACAGATGCCCGCAACGGGCAAAGGGTGTTGTAAAACTCAAATTGCTGTATAGATTACAGCTGTCAAGTATACAGCTGTATACTTGACAGCAAGCCTATTGCGAGTTAAACTGTTCCCGCATGTTTTATTCCGGCTCAGCGGTCCCCCTGTCAGCGTTTTTTAATCGACAAAACGAACTAGCCTGGTTGTTGTTGCGTCGTGATCAGTTGCTGAAAAAGGCGGGGCAGCCCACCGCTCTTTTGGGAATGCGGAAGTCTGGCAAAACCAGCCTGCTTTACAAATTCTTGACGAACGTTCAGGGGCCCCAGATTGTGACTTTGTCCTTCTCGGTTCCTTTCAATCCCACATTTCAGGTATTTTCAAATTTTCTGTATAAATGTTTATCGTTTTTTCTGGCAGAGGAGCGTATTTCTTTTTCGCCAGATGATGAACAAATGGATGTGGTGATGGGCCGGGTTATGGAAATCCCACTTTCCACTAAAAGAAAACAGATGCTCTTGCAGGGGTTGCAACTTTACCGGCAGATGCAGAGGCAATTCAGAACCGAGCACATCGAAGCTGTCTTGGAGTTTCCGGCAACATACGTCAAGGTCTGCAAAAAAAAAGCCATCATTGTTTGGGATGAATTTCAGAACCTGCTGGACGTATCAAAGGATGGCAAAGTGAGTGCTGGGGGTGATCTGTTGGGTCGTTTTCGTGAGATTTGGCAACGGCACGATCACATCATGTACATCGTCTGTGGTAGCGAGATTCATGTGATGCATGCCATCCTGAACGATGAATCGTCTCCGTTTTTTTCCCACTTCCAGCAGCTGAAAATTGGGCCGTTTTCAGAAGAGCATATCACCGAGTTGTTACAGACAAACGGTCGTCAGGCAGGTGTGGTTTTTTCTGACGCTGTTTGCAAACAATATTTTCAAACGTTCGGTGGCATACCATTTTATGCACAAGTGATCGGTGATGCGCTCGTGCGGCTGAAAATCAAAAAAATTGCCTGGCGAGATGTTCTCTACGTTGTTCAGCAGGAACTTTGGCATCAGGAAGGTCGGTTGTATTTATATTTTTTGAACACCTTCGATAAAATCTGCGCCAATTCCGGTCTTAAAAGGGCAGTTTTGATTGCGCTATCGAAAAAGCACATGACCGTCAGTGAATTGGCTTTAGTGATTCAATCATCCACGGGTTCCGTTTCAAATGCTCTGCCGGATCTGAACGTACTGATCAGCGAAAACGAGGGTCGTTATTATATTCAGGACCCCGCTTTTTCCCTATGGTTGATGGCCTACGATGGTGCGGCAATGATATTGTCGCCTTATTTAAAGGGAAATGAGGCAGAGATTAAAGTGGCTTCAGATTTGGCCCAGTACGGTATCCACAGCTATTTTTCACGGGGATCCCGGAGTGCCATTGATCTGCTGATCGAAAAGAACGGAAAACGGGCAGCGGTCCAGGTTAAAAAACATTCCTTGCCGGCGTATCTAAAAAAATCTGAATGGCAACGATTGTGCGGGGAATCTGTTTCTTGGCGCATGCCTCCGGTTATCGCTGTTGTTGATGACCAGGCGGTTTACTATTTTGATGCAACGAAACAGAAAAATTTTTCTGTCAAAGGCCTGCTTCTGCAATCCGCAAGAGCCTTAGAAAATATTTTGTTGGTGTTGAAATAATGCCCCCATCGAACCAGGTGGCAAACTCGTAATGCCATTGGGCACGAGGCAAACGTCGCGTTAGCGCGCTGCCTATGATAGTCGTCCCGCCCACGAGTTCTGTATCACCCCTGATACAGAAACGACGCACCACACACAACATTGCACCACATGAATCGATAACCAAATATGGTTATCGAAAAAACAACCGATAAAACTCATTCCACCTTGCCGGTTATCAATCCTGACACACCGCCAGAGGATATACTTCCCACACCAACAACGTTGGAAGAATCAATAATAGACACCTATATGAATGGTATGCAGGGAACAGCTTACGATCCATATGCCTCTATCAATGACAGTTTGGTCAAGGCTGTTAGCCCCACAATCACAGGATCTCAAAATAGCGCTATCCTGGCACCTGCGATTGAAGAGCCTAACCAAAATGATTTTTTGCATGATTTTTCTGCAGAAAAACCAGAAACGGACAATGATGTTTTTTTAATTGATGGCAAAATATTTATTGTGAGATCATTGGGTCGAGATGCCATATTTAGCATCGTTATCACAGAACGCACAGACGGCCATAATATGGTGGTAGGTGTCGCCGTAATATCCAAGGTTGAAGCAGACCGCATAAAAAAATTGCGACCCACAGCAAAGGTCCCAAGTTCTTTAGAACGCATCATTAATGACCCAAACAGATTCGTCGTTATTAAAAAGAGACACGCTTTGGTAAAAGAGCCATTGACAGGGGCGATTCACAAACTTTCATTCAAGAGTCTAACGAATATCACTGGCCAGCAAATGACTGTAGGTAATGACAGGGAAATCAATTGGGATTCGGCACAAACCCATTCCTGGCAAAGTTTTGCAGATATGGTTGATGAGCAGACTCTTTCGAGCGAATCAATTCTTCCCACTCCAAAAGGTTTACGGGCCATCTTTTTTGCGTTACCCTCTCATCCATTTACCGGTGTGGTTCTGGTAATCGATGCCAAACGCAGTCTTAAAATATTGAATATCCCGTTTCACGCCTGTCCGGTTTAATTCACATAGGTAGTAGGAGCTGCAAATCAGGTGGATAGCGAGTTGTACGAGGGAGATCCCCGAGAAGTCTTATAAGA
>CAZGMS010000163.1:0-16835 GCA_964526915.1 uncultured Nitrospirales bacterium | reverse complement strand
ACGTGGCCAAACAGGCCGATGTGGCGGACGGGACCATCTATCTTTATTTCAAGAACAAGGACGACCTGCTCATTTCCATATTTGAAGACAGCATGGATTTTTTCTTAAGTGAAGCGAATGCTAAACTGACGCCTCTTTCTGACCCCAAAGAAAAATTGCGTCAGTTCATCAAATTACACCTCGATCTGGTGTCCAAAAACCAGAAATTGGCCTCCGTTTTGCAAATTGAACTCCGCAGTTCCCACAAGTTCATGAAGAAGTACAAGGCCGAAAAGTTTTTTCAGTATTTGCGCTTGGTCGAAGACCTCATCACTGAGGGCCAGCAAAAAGGCTTTTATAAAAAGGCTCTCGACCCGCACATTATCTCGCGTAGTTTGTTTGGGGCTATTGACGAACTCGCACTCGAATGGGTATTGACCAAAAACAAGCGTTACCCTATCGAACTGGCCGCCAATCAGCTGTTTGAAATTTTTTTTGAGGGGATAAGGCAGGAGTCGAATCGCTGTTTTGAGGGCGTTGCGAAAAATCAAGACACGTGAAAAAATGTTGCACCTTGATTTTTCGCAGTTCAAAAAAATAGCAAGCGGCTTATTTTTTTGAACGGCCTGAAAAACAGCGACTCGACTCCCCTGTTGCGTTAGTTTGTTAAAGAAAATGAAATGACGAATATGGAGGTCATAACATGAAAGTTGCCGTGATTGTAAAACAGGTACCCGATACCGAAACAAAAATCGTCATCAACGCCGCCAAAACCGGCATTGACGAGGCCAACATCAAATACATCCTCAGTCCCTACGACGAAGTCGCTGTGGAGCAAGCCATCCAAATTGGTGGCGACACCACCGTCATTTCGATGGGTCCGGAGCGCGCTGTCGAGGCCATTCGCACGGCCCTAGCCATGGGCATCCTCAAGGCCATCCACATCGATACGACCGGAAAAACCTACGATGCCTATCAAACAGCCAGTGCTCTGGCCTCTGTCATCAAGGAAGGTGGGTACGATCTGGTGCTCTGCGGCAAACAGGCCATCGATCACGATAACGCCTCGGTACCACAAATGCTCGCCGAACTCATGGGAGCACCACAAGTCACAGTGGTCGATAAAATGGAAGTGGCAGGCAATAAGGTCAAGGTGCAACGCAGAGTCTCCGGCGGTGCCCGTGAAGTCTACGATGTGACTACCCCCGCTGTTTTTTCCTGTGAACGCGGGCTGAACACACCGCGCTACGCATCGCTACCCGGCATCATGAAAGCCAAATCAAAACCCATTGATAAAAAACAGGCCGATGCTGTTTTGGCGGGTGCCACCCCACTGGTGCAATTTGCAAATTACGAACTCCCCCCCGAAAGAGCCGCAGGCAAAAAGCTCACAGGAGAACCAGCGGAACAGGTGGAACAATTGGCGAAATTATTAAGGGAAGAGGCAAAGGTGATTTAAAAAACGTGTTCACGTGTTCAGGTGTTTACGTGTTCTCGAAAAACATTCCTTCGTGAACACCTGAACACATCAACACGTGAACACATTGTGAGGTAATACATGTCAGACATATTAATTTTTGTTGAACACGAAAATGGCAAGGTCAAAAAATCCACGCACGAGTTGCTCTCCAAGGCAACAGAACTGGCGCAAAGCACTGGTGGGACTGTATCAGCCGTAGCCTTGGGAACAGCACTCGACGGGCTCACCTCTGACTTGGCAAGCTACGGTGCCAAAAAAGTGGCCCTCGTTGAGGACGCCAAACTTGCCGCGTACAACACCATCGCCTACACAACAGCGTTGGCAACAGTGATCGAAAATCTCAAACCTGGCATCGTTTTGGGCACAGCCAGCTCAATGGGCAAAGACCTCTTTCCCCGTCTCTCGGCTCGCATCAAGGCAGGGTTCGCACAGGATTGTGTGGGTCTGCGCATCGATGGCGGCAAGCTCGTTGCCAAAAAACCCATTTTTGCTGGCAAGGCATTGGTCGAAATCACCTACATCTCCGCCGTGCAAATGGCGACCATCCGTGCTAATTCGTTTGCTGTGAATGCTCCACAAGCTGGCGCGACTGCTGAAGTGTTCAAGTTAACCGCCCCTGCTGGTGATCTCATCAACCCGCTGATTGAGGTCATCAAAGGAACGGGCGGCGATAAAGTTGATCTCACAGAGGCCGAAACCATTGTCTCTGGCGGCAGAGGATTGGCCAGCAAAGAAAATTTCAGGATTCTCGAAGATTTGGCCAATGTTCTGGGAGCCACAGTGGGTGCGTCCCGCGCGGCGGTCGATTCCGGATACGCCTCACACGACATGCAGGTGGGACAAACCGGCAAGGTGGTCAATCCCAAGCTCTACATCGCCACCGGCATTTCGGGAGCCATTCAGCATCTGGCGGGCATGCGCACCTCCAAGGTGATCGTGGCCATCAACAAGGACCCGGAAGCCCCCATCTTTGCCAAAGCCGATTACGGTGTGGTGGGTGATTTGTTCAAGGTCGTGCCACTACTGACTGAATCGCTCAAGAAGTTGCTGACGGTGTGATGATCGATACTTGTTTTTTTTATATATAAACCCACTACAAAACGGTTTTTTTACAAAGAAATCTCAAAAATCTCCCCAGACAGCGTTGTCACCAGAAGATTGTGATTGTTCAAAATAGATAATCGCAGGAAAGTTTTCTCCATGCACAACTTCCTCATAGATCATATGCGGTTGCTGGGCAGAAATGGTCAACCGCCCCTCCTCGTCTGTCCCTACGGTTAACACAAGGGCCCCCTCTATGAGCGCATTCACCGTCCTGGTCGGCAGTTCTTGTTTATGTGCGGACGGCCAATAGGGATCAGTTATTATTGTCGGAGGATCGAATTCCCAAAAGGGATCAGTTGCTTTTGTCTGAGGCCAGCTGGGCCACGGCATTGGCCAAGAGCCTTTGTCTGGAAAGGCTTCTTCAGGAATCAAAACAGGGGGCTTTGACCAAAACCCTTTTTCGCTGGGGAACAAATGTAACTCAGGTTGAGAGGGAACAACCCAGGGGCTTGAGACCCTCTGCGACAGGGCTTGTTCGTCAGCGGTGACCGATTGGCCGCAACGTTCAAACCTGTTTGCGGAATCAGCAAACAATTTAAGATGCACCAAAAGCCGCCTCAAAGACATGGCCGTCACGGCCTCCGGAACCAACAAGGGACTACGCTCTGTCGCAACTGGCACATACCCGTTTGCAGTGCTCGCAAAAAATGTGGTTTCGGCCAATAATTTCTTGGCCTCTTCCAGTTCTTTGGGTGTAAAACTGGCCGCATCTGTCGCGTCGATCAATTCCAGTTGAAAAACGAGCTCATTCAACTTGGCCACATCATCCACATAGAGGCTGGGAGTTAACACGACAGGTGCAATGAGAGCATCTTCAAAATGAGGGGGACAGATCACTCTCCCCTTTTCGAAATCATAACAACCATAATTGTTGATAGAACCCATGATAGCCTCCTTCATTATTGGTTACTCTCATTCCAAATATCGTATCCAGACTGGCCAATTCATCCGTGGTCAGCTGACGATACTGGGAACCATGATAGAACTGATCGATTTCTGTTTTGGAGATGATCCCATCGTCGTCAGCCTCGGCAAAGGCTTTATGGATCAAGGATTCATCCTGAGGACCGGTCAGCAAAGCTTGATTCGCATTGATGGATACGATGCGCGTCATGTTGCCATACTTTCACTTTCGCCTTTTTCTACGGTCCCATTATCGGTCATCGAAAAAAAATGTTGCTAACAAAATATGCCTTTTTTTCGTGAGCAACAGAACCCCTCGTTATGTGCTACAATTTTAGTGGGGTTTTTTAGAAAGCGTTTTGCCAACCTCACAGCGGATCAGCGGTTCGAAGCCACCCGGAACCAAATCAATACGCTTTTTGTATAAATATATATACATTTTGTATTATATTTGTTAATATAAAAGGGTATGTACCGGTACAAAGTCGATGAAACCAAATTTTACCTGGCACTCAAAAAGGCGGGATTTCGTTCATTATCGGATTTTGCCCAAAGGAATCCTGTCAATCGCATGACCTTGTTTCATTACTTCAAAGGCCAGGGGCCTTTCAGCGAGTCATATTACACCATCTGTGCCTCTTTGGGTCTTGACCCGTTATCCCTGCTGTCACAAGTATCCGCGGGCATTCCCTGCGAGTTTGTTGATGAAATTCTGCCCATTGCAGAACTGGCCACCAAAGACAACAAACAGCTGGCGGTGATGATCATTGGTTCACGTGCCAAGGGCACATCAAAACAATATTCGGATTGGGATTTGGGTCTCACCACTGGCTCCGCCCCATTGACCACACATGACTATTTTAGAATAAAAAGAGTCCTCACGGAAGCCGCTGACGATCTTCCCCGTTCGCTTGATGTCGTCAACCTGGATCAGGCACCCCACTGGTTTCTCGAAAAAATGGATTACACGCCTATTTTTCTGTCTGGCAATCGTTCTGCTCACGATTTTTTTCTGGGGGTATTACATGGTAGTCAAAAAAAATGTTAAACTACTCAAGTCCCTGAACAATCTGAAATCGGCGGTGCGTTTCTACGAAAAAGACACAAAAGCGCCTGACGAGATCAGATTCATCGCCCTGTCCAAGGCCTTTGAAGTTTGTGTGGAGTACGCGTGGAAGGAGCTCAAAACCCGTGTTGAAGAAGAAGGTCTGGATGCAGAATCACCCAAGGAAACCATTCGTCAATCAGCCAGAATCGGATTGATTGCCTCTGCAGAAATCTGGCTCGATTTTATCTCGGTACGCAATGAAGGCGTGCACGATTATTTTGACATCCCTGAATCCGACTATCTGGAACTGGCCAAATGTCTGTTGAAAGAATGTAACAAACATCTCTTGCTCAAGTCATGATCGTTCACCCTTCCCTGTTCACGAAACACATTCTGAAGATCTCGGACAACCTGATGACAAGCGGATCATTCCAAACAAAATTCCCGGTGAAAATATTTTCAACCGCCGAACGATCACACCCAAAAAAATGGCACACACTGCTCACACTGTGTCCCGTTTCCAAAAAAATGCCTGTCATGCGCTGACACCATTCCTGTTTTGAAGAAGAAGGGGGTGTCTGATTTGGTCCAAATTGGTAAGGTCGTCGGTGCCAATCAATGGCCTCCTGCAGATAGGTCTGCACGGGGGTCTCATCACCCTCAAGGCTCATGCCCAGCACAGCCAGTAAACGCCTGACTTCACGCCGGGAAGGATCACGGTAACCATGAACAATATAACCTTTTTCTGAATTGCTGATGCCTGCCAATCGGGCCAACCGGATGGGTGAAAGCATCCCACCCTGACTGAGTCTGTCGCGTATCAATCTGCCCAACTCAATCCGTTTGACATTGGCAGAAACAATTTGCTCGTCCCACAGCTCCCAGGGATTCGTTTCAATATGAAATAATAAAAGCAATTCCTCAAATACCATGAGATTCTTGTCTGTGATATTGCCAGCAAGAATGTCATTCGTAGTCGTCGCGCTCGACATGTGCGACAACAGGTTCCTGACCTCATCCTGAGTCAATCGCAACGCCTGCCAGCGTTTTCTGAGAAGCGCCAACAATTTTGGCAGATGACCCCGCCAATCCGGCCCAAGAGGAACGTGGACAAAAGGCACGGTTTGTAATTCATAAACACGAATCTTCAGCAACGCACATATTTTCATCAAACTCTCTCGTGTCCTCATGGCCCATTTGCCAGACAACCCCTCGCCCCGCAACAGATCGTCCTCAATTTCCGCAAAGGCATCGTGACGAAATCCCAACTCCTCGCTAACCCTTGTCCGCGACCAACCCAGCCTGGTCAGCTGACTATCCATGGCACTCAACAGAGACTTGTCGCACCAGCACACGTGCTCATGATCAGGGAGATTATCGGGAAGATAATGTGGCTTATCCCCCATCAGCTTGCAAATCTCCCAAACAATTTTACCGTGACGTGTTGGATTCTTCAGGTACTCCAGCAGACCCGCATAGGAAATCCCCATGAACTTGTGAGCGTCAGCAAAAGACATATTCCAGCAATCCAGCAGGTGCTTAAAATTGGCAACCATCTCCGATAACATGTCATCGGACAAGACCCTGTCCGCTTTCGGCGGCAGAACACGCATATGAAACCTGTTTGTCAAGATATCAAATAATTCCGAATCCATCCCCATATAATACAATCTTCTTACCAGTACGAAATAACGATACCCGGTATAGTGTTCAAATTCTTCGCTGGCGGGATCCAGCCCCAAGGCAAAGCAACGTCGTTCCAGATCATGAGCAATGTCCCTGACACTCGATAAGGGAGGGCCCTGAAATGGCAAACAATTGTAACGGATGTTCAACAAAGCACATGCCCCATAGACAACAATGCTTGACGTGTCCAAGACCTCACCCCTCTCATAGGCAATGTATGTGGGTGTGGCAATAGCGAGGGCCCTGGCCACTTGGCGGGCACTGAATCCTGCTGATAGTCGTGTTTGTCTTAACAACGCACCCAGTTTGTTTTGATCGAGCGAATGCATGACGGGACCAGACTGCGCCCGCAATTGATGCATGCCATCGGGTGGCAAACCATCTGGGCAATACATGGCTTGCCGATACTCATTTGCCTGTTCGATCTTCCATTGTCCCAACAGGCACATTTCGGAGGCGGGAATGGGGAACGAGGGACCTATTTTTTTGGCCATGAGGTTAAACATGAGGGGCCCTGTCTTCAAGGTTTTGCCGAGCTACTCCAATTTGTCTTTCAAAGACAAGCCCTTTTGCTGGATAAAGCCAGTTCATATTTTGCGTTCCACCGTCCACAGTTGTGGACTGAATGAGCTAAATTGTAAAAAATCACACAACTTTTAAAGAGATCAAACGATGACCATACAAACAAGGAGAAACTGTCATGCTTGCCAAATGTGCAACAACGGTACCCGCTATGATTGAGGCCGTCTTTCCGGCCCTAGCCGGCCCCAAGATTCCAGCCCCAGTAACGACAGCAGGGCGTCCCCCAAAACGAACCCATTTTGTTGACACGGCTCCAAACACACAGGGCATAGCGATCCGCCAGCATCCTCTCACACAGTCTCCTGTGAGAGCCGCTGAGCTCACAACACACGCAATCACTCCCCCTTCAACGATAGCAACATGTCCAGCCAACTCGATACCCATGTCCGCCTTGGCTTTGAGCGGCATGTTCTTGTCTGGTTGTGATGGCGTTGAGTCCATAACACAACTTGTATTTGTTGGTTTATCCCTCATGAGCTTGGGTTATGCCAGTGGACGGGGCTACCAAGCGATTTCTAGCGCACTACAAAAACACAACCTGGTCGGTAAATATTGGGTCGAAAAACTGGAAACAGAAGAAATGAAGTCTTATGCCCTATCCCGTGGTTTGGCCATTGAGGCCTTGAGCAACGTTGTCGTTGCGGGTTGTCTTCTCAATATCGGAACTGAATGGCTTTTCTCGACCCACAACCCGCTCACGGGGCTTGCCTCTTGCTTAGTAGCGCTGGGAGCCGTGTATGTCATGCGCAAAAACAATGTAGTCCGCACATCACCAGAGGCGCTGGAAGAAAAACGCGCGCAAATTATAGCAGAATTGCAAAAAGGTTTTTTGAACGAAACACTTTCTTCAGGGCTTAATCCCAGACTATTCGCAGAAGATCCCTTTTTTCGAGAGTGCCTCAGATACTTTTTTTCGAGCACCGAATATGGGAGGGTCCCTCACTTAAACACCTCGCCTTTTGTGTCTTCCCACCTTGCCCCCTTACAAGTCTACGCTGATCAACAAGACCTGTTTATGGCCTTTGCGGAATTCATGGTCATCAAGCTTCGACACAATTGGGTCCCCATTGAAAATCGGCGCCGCATTGCACAAGGACTATGTGATTATCTGGAACATATTTGCCCGCATTGTCCAGATGGGCTCTTATGGCGTGTCTTGCCTTTGTTGAGTGACAGTGACTTGCCAATGAGGCATTCCCTCACGCGCTTTTTTGAATTGGGTTTGGCCAGAATGACCCCTCTCCAGAGACAAATCCATATTCAAAAATTGACAACCGAGATAAAAGGGGCCACCTACCATGACGAAGATAATGAAGGATCAGATTACCTCAGAAGCTTGGCGATGGTCCTAGCCGCCTCGTGGGACGTCATGAATGATGACCAACGAAAACCGCTGTTGCGCAAATTTGTAAGATATATTGACGTTCGCCGACTGGGCAGAGAACTCAGAATGATCGCTGAAAAGATATCCCCTGAAGACGACGGCATTTCTGTTTATTCCAATGAGTCCCTCACAGCCTATCTTTCTGCCTATCTGGGAACAAGTGACACACTCCCTACCGCCAAGACACTGCGGACGTACTGCGACAACATCGACCCAACAAATCCCAATAAACTCACAGACGCCTTGGTCGCCTTTGAAGTCAATACTTTGGGACTTCCACTGCAGCGCAAACAGGAATTGACCTCCCTGTTGCAAGCATTGGCCCTCACAGGCGACCCCACACTCCAAACCTTTTGTGGCAAGGCCATTGAAATCCTCAAGGCAAAAAACGCGTCAGCTTCAAGCTCCCAAACAACAACAGAACCCAGTTCCAAAGCGCGTTCCGCACAAGCACAAGCCAAGACCACCTCGTAAAACACCACCCAGGCATGGGAGTGCTCCTATTCGCGTCGCCCGAATGGGCGCCTTTTGAATTTGTCTATTTTGCTTTGAATCAATTTCGTAACGGTTTGCCCGTCATGAGCAGTGACTGCATGCGTGCCTGTGATTTTTCCTCACCACACAGACTGATGAACGCCTCACGTTCGATGTCGAGTAAATACTGCTCACTCACACGGGCCTGCGTGGGGATATCACCGCCACACATCACATGCGCCAGCTTTTTGGCAATCAAGGCGTCATGCGCGGAGATGAGCCCTTGCGCCAAATACCCTTCAATCGCTGAGAACATGGCCATCTTGCCACCAACACCCGGTACCAGAATGTCTTCACGCGGTGTGGGTGGCACATAGGTCTTGGCCATGTCTAACACATCCTGCTTGGCATCAAACAACAAACGATCGCGAGAGAGTGAAACCTTGGTACGATTTTGTCCCGGCAGGTACCCAAAATTGATCCCCTCTTTGGCGCTGGTCGCCACCTTGGCGAATCCAATCTGCTCAAAGGCTTTTTGGATTTTGGGGAACGGCCCGCCATCGGATTTACCCGCCCACCCGGTCGCACCCTTTTCCAAAAGAGTGGCTTCCTGATTGAGAATCATGTTCTTGTTGCCGCCACCCCCCGGAATGAGCCCCGCTCCAAACTCCACCAAACCGATGTAGGTCTCGGAGTACGCGCGCACGGCATCGCAACCCATGATGACCTCGCACCCGCCACCCAAGGCCATGCCTGCGGGTGCGGCGACCACGGGTTTTTTGGAATATTTGAGACGCATGCACACATCCTGAAAACCTTTGACGAGTTTGATGATGCTGTCCCAGTTCTTCTGTTGCGACTCCAGCCACAAAAGCATGAGGTTGGCTCCCACAGAGAAATTGGGGGCGTCATTGGACACCACAATCCCCTTGTACACAGGGCTGGATTCCACCAGATCAATGGCCACATTCAGCATTTCGCCAATGTCGCCATCGATCGCGTTCATCTTGGTGTGAAACTCAACATTCACCACCCCATCACCCAGATCAATCACGGACGCGCCAGAATTGGATTTGAGGACCTTGTTCTGCGCCCTTAACGTCTGAATGACCAACGATGTGGGTCGGAGCTTGACCGGCAGGTATTTTTTGCTGGTTGGGTCAAAATAATACCTCACGCCACTGACCGTCTTGTAAAAGCTCCCCTCGCCTTCCTTGAGCACGGACGTGATGATCGGCGCAAGCGCCTTGCCATCCTTCTGGGCACGTTCGGCAAACGCCTGAACGCCAATCGCATCCATAACCTCGAACGGCCCCAAATCCCAGTTGAATCCCCATTTCATGGCGTTGTCTATATTCACAATGTCATCAGCGATTTCAGGAACACGATTGGCGGAATAAATCGCCACATCGCGCAGGGTCTCCCACGCAAACACACCAGCCTCATCGGTGGAACCGACCATGGCCTTAATGCGATCACCTGCTGTCTCCGCATTCTTGGCGGCCCCCAGACTGTCGTAGCGGACCTTGCCCTGTTCGCGGTACTCACCGGTCTTGAGATCGACCGCCAGAATCACCTTGCTCCCATCGGCGCCCTTGGTTTTTTTGTAAAAACCACCGCCCGTTTTGTCGCCCAGCCATTTTTTGTCGACCAGTGTGGTCACAATGGCAGGGAGTTTGAAAGCGTCGCGACACTCATCGTTGGGGAGCATGGCATAATTGTTATTGGACACATGGGCGAGCGTATCGAGCCCGACCAGATCACCCGTACGGAACGTGGCTGACTTTGGTTTGCCAGTGGCTGGCCCCGTGATTTTATCGACCGCCTCCACTGTGAGCCCTTTGACAATCGCCGTGTGCATGATGGCCATGAACCCGTAAATGCCAATGCGGTTAGCAATAAAGCTGGGCGTGTCTTTGGCGTACACCACACCCTTGCCGAGTTTGTCTTCCAAATATTCGGCCATAAAGGTGACCACCTCAGGACGGGTTTTGTCGCACGAAACAATCTCAACCAGTTTCATGTAGCGCACGGGGTTGAAAAAATGCGTGATGATGAAGTGCTTGGCAAAATCTGCTCCGCGCCCTTCGATCATGTCGGCGAGCTTGATGCCCGACGTGTTGGAAGAAATGATTGTGCCAGGCCGCACATGTTTTTCAACATTCGCGAAGACCTTTTGTTTGATGTCGAGCCGTTCCACCACCACCTCAATCACCCAATCACACTCGGCCAGCTTGGCCATATCATCGTCAAAATTCCCCGGCGTGATGAGTTTGAGGACTGAGGCGTCAAACAACGGTGACGGTTTTTGTTTGGGCAAGACATTGTTCAGGGCATTGAGCGCAAACTTGTTGCGGAACTCTTTTGAGTCTTTGGTGAGCCCCGCCTTGGCATCGGCCTCCGTAAATTCTGGAGGGACGATGTCGAGCAACAACGACGGCACTCCCGCGTTGGCCAGATGTGCCGCGATGCCACAACCCATAACCCCTGAGCCGAGAACGGCCACTTTATTGATCTTCATAGAAATACTCCGGTTTAGTTCAACAATCGAAAACACGAGGGACGAAAACACGAGGGACGACATCAACTTCCAAAACAAAATTTCTCTGCTTTTCTTTCCATGGTATTGAGTTGAGCAAAGACATGTTCATACTCTTCATCGATTCTCACAAAAGTATCTTTGGCAATATACTTGCATGCCAATGAAAACTCTAACCACGTCTGCGTTTCTGAAGCTTCTTGGGCCGCATCCGACAATTTATTTATGAAAACAGCTTTATATTTTCTTTTTCTCCAGCCTTCAGAAATATTAGTACAAACAGAACGGGATGACCTGCGAATCTGGTCCGTCAAAGAGTACTTTTCCTCTAACGGAAATTCCTTTGTGATTCGAAAAATCTCCATAGCGCAAGAAAATGCCCTTTCATAGACATCGAGATCCCTCACACTACTGATTTTTTTTTGATCTTCGTTATTCATCAATAGCCAACCTCGTCCCTCGTGTTTTCGTGTTTTCGTGTTCTCATTACATACGCTCCACCACCACCGCCGCGCCTTGCCCACCGCCGACGCACATGGATTCGACACCATACTTTTTGCCATAATGATGTAATCCATGAACCAGCGTGGCCATAAGCCTGCCCCCCGTACCACCCAGAGGATGGCCCAAAGCAATCGCACCGCCTTTGGGATTGACTTTTGCGGGATCAATCTTGAGTTCCTTCACCACGGCCAAGGCTTGCGCCGCAAAGGCCTCGTTGAGTTCAAAGATATCGATTTTGTCGATGGAAAGTCCCGTGCGGTTGAGAACCTTCTGTACCGCAGGCACCGGCCCCATGCCCATGTAGGCCGGGTCACAACCCGCACAAGCCATGCCAACAATGCGCGCCAACGGTTTGATGCCCAATTCTTTTGCCTTATCGGCCGACATGAGGAGCGTTGCCGAAGCGCCGTCAGTGAGAGGACTGGAATTGCCAGCCGTCACCGTACCACCTTCTTTAAAGACGGGCTTGAGTGTGGCCAATTTTTCGAGCGAAGAATCTTCACGTGGCCCCTGATCAATCACCATTTGTGCAGTCTTGCCATCTTGGGCATAGGAGGTGACCGAAACAATCTCCTTCGTGAACAAGCCTTCCTTCTGTGCCCGCACGGCCTTTTGATGCGAAGACAGCGCAAAGGCATCCTGCTCTTGCCTGGTCACATTGTATTTGACCGCCACGTTCTCCGCCGTAATACCCATGGAGATATACGCCTGCGGAGCCCCGTCCTGCATGAGTTTGGGGTTGAGGCTCGGGTTATAGCCGCCCATGGGAACGTGAGACATGGACTCCACGCCACCAGAAAGATAGATATCGCCCTGACCTGCCATGATCCCCTGCGCACCCAACATGATCGTGACGAGTGACGAGGAGCAGAAATTATTCAACGTCCCTGCCGGTAACGAGAGGGGAAGGCCCGCCAGAAAAACCACATTGCGCGCGAGGTTCATGCCCTGCTCACCTTCGGGCATGGCACAACCCAGAAAGAAGTTTTCGATTTCTGCCGGCTTCACCTGAGGCACCTTGGTCAAACAGGCCCTGATCACATCTGCGGCCAGATCATCGGCGCGCGTGTAAGCAAAATTTCCTTTATGTGCCCTGCCCATGGGTGAGCGGACTGCTGAAACGATGACGACTTCTTTCATAACAACCTTTCATTTTTATGGTAACGTAAACGGAATCGTACGACCAGACCGTAGGTGCGGGGCTCGACCCGCCCAACATCGCCAACAATCCCGTACAATACCAACAGCATTTTCGTCAGTGAAAAAAACAACTCACAAAACAAAAACACCAATTAGTAAAATCAAACAATAAAATAATATTTACATGCTGTTAGACACATTCACTGCATGAACGCTCATTCATTTTGTCGGAGCATAGTGATTTTTTATTGAAGAATCAAATAGAAATTTCTGACATGATTTCCATCCAATCCCGACACCTTTGAATCTTGGGATGAGGGGCCAGGGAACGATTCCAGGGCCGATCGTGCAAGAAAACAGGAACATTCATTTCAACGGCCAAAAAGCAGGCCATGCTGGCTGAATCCTCAATGGCAATATCAAATGACATTTGTTTGAGCTCATCCAACGTGACCCCGCCCTCGTCATGTTCGTTATACAAAAAGCGTGCGTACTTGTCGACAAACGCGATGCTGTCATACGGGACCCCGTAATGCTTGAGCCAAGCCAGGGAACTGGCACGGGTCGAGGGAGGACGGCCTGTCATGATAGCCAACTCACAGCCCCTCTTCTTCAATTCAGTCATCGCTGATATGGCGCCATCAACAGGCCTCATATCACCCAGAACCTCCGGCTCGTGAATAAGATCAATGAGGTTCTTGAATTGTTGATCGGACAAATTAAAGGATGTCTGCAGATTAAAATCGGTAATGTCATCGAAGGCGCAATCAATACCAAATTTCTGATTCGCCAGTTCAAGAATGATCTCGGCCGTTCTGCAGATCACGTCATCAAAATCAATGTAGATACGGGTCATAGAAAGCCCTCACACCACCTTGTGCATGATCACGTGGGGCATGGGCGAAAACGTGTCGCCGCGCCTGAGTTGAGAGAACCGGGGCTGGCTGGTGGCCGCCGGCAGGACAAACCGGTACAGCCCCCCACGAGAACAGGCCACCAGCTCTTTTTGTCGTCCCACCAGCATGACATCGGTAATGGCCAGGAAGGTGTCTGCAGAACGCTCACCTGCCACGCGATCAGGACGCAGTAATAAATAACTGTATTGCAAATAAACCTTTTTTAGTTTGGTCAACCGGTCGAAATCCCTGATCAGCTCGGGAACGTCCCAAATCAACCTTTGGTGACACCAATCGCGTTTATTGACCTGATTGAGCGGACACGCCAGACTGTGCAGACACGGCCCCACAACATTCAGAGAAAAGCGCTGAATCAGGTAGTCCCTGAGACTTTGCAGATCGCGACTGATTTTCTTGTGGGCAGGTTCCAACATGAGCAAGAGAAATTTTTTTTGACACAAGGAATCCAGCATTCTGGCCAGCACCAGTTGCTGCGCATCGCGTCGCCCCAACTCATTGAGTAAATTGCCAACAAGAATCACATCACTCAAAACCCGGGGAAGACGCCCCCTGGCGAGATCAATGGCGTAAGGAACGACCTCCACAGTCAACCCCATTGATTTGGCAGAAACAGCCTCCAAAAAGGCGCGCAAAAGAGAGACTCCGTCGGCGAGTATTTTTTTATTTTGCTCAAACGCGTGGACGGTAACGTGTACAGGCTGATGCCGAACACTCATTTTTTCGATCAACGAAAATAAAAAGCCCAGACTCATGGTCAAGGGACCCGCCCCCAGGTCGCTCACCACAAGCTTTTGCGGCACCTCATGGCACAAATCGTGTTGCCCACACAGCGTGCTGGTCTTGATGGCGTTGATGGGTAAAAAATAAGCCAGGTAACCCGAACGGAGGACCGGGTCATCGAAATAATTCCGGCGTCGCTCGCTCCTCTCAAACGTGAAGATCTCATTGAGGCGCACGATGCCCTTGGCAAAATAGCGCGTGTCGGCCACACACCAACCGGACGACACAGACTTTTTCTTGAGGTAGTTCCCTTTGAGATAGTCTGTGAGCACCTCAATGAATATAGAGACGACGTCTTTCATAGATTGATGTTCGCGATGTGAAAAAGTTTCTTGGTGTTGAGGATCTTGATTTTGCGGCCCTTGACCTCGATCACCTGTTCATCCTTGAAATCCGACAGGTGCCTGATGAGGGTCTCGGTGGCCGTGCCTACAATGCTCGCCAATTCGTCACGCGTCAACACCACGTTAATCGTTTGATTGTCGCTGGGTTGGCACCCGTACTTGTTTTTGAGCAGGAGCAACACCTCGGCCAACCTTTCGCGGACCGTCTTCTGGGCCAGGTCGGCAATAAAATTTTCGGCGTTGCGCAATTCATTGGCCAACAGGTGTAAAAACGACCACAACATTTCGTTATTGGTCCTCAGGATATCGAAAAACACCTGCTTCTCTATTAAGCAGATCTGCGAATCCACAATGGCCGCGGCCGTCGCCGTGTACGCTTCTTCGCCAATGAGGGTCCGGTAGCCCAACACATCGCCCTTTTTGGCCATGCGGACTATCTGCTCGCGACCATCCACACCTGTTTTGAAGACCTTCACGTTCCCGTCTTTAACGCAGTACAAACCCTGTGGACGATTCCCCTCATGAAAAATGACCTGTCCTTTTTTGTAGAGATTGCAGATCTTGGAGTCCTCAAACAATCGGGACTCGTCTGCCGTGAGACTTCTAAAAACAGAGTGTTCGAATGCGTCACATTGCTCACAGGCACATTTGATTTGTTTGATCACCATAGGTTCGCGGGAAATTATGTTGTTTGTTCCCAAAAGGCAAGCTTCTTCATTTTTTCTTCATTTTTTGATTGTTTCATTGTTTCATTGCTTGATTGTTTCATTGTTTCACTCTCTTTCTTCTTTATTATCTTGATCCTATTTGATAACAAAACCTTCATGCCCAAACCAGTTGTCAGCAAGTTTTCCTCAGCGGCCTCTCACTTTAAAAAACTCCTGGACCAACTCAAGGACGAGATGGGCTTTATCGCCCATAGCTCAGCCGAAACCTTTGAGGTCTATCGCGAAAAAATCACCCAAAACTGGAATGTCAAATGGCCCGAAACCCTCAATAATTACAAAGCAGCCCTCAAAGAATTACCTAAGGGGCTCCGTCAACGTGATTTTGTCCAGACTGCCCACGCGGAAATCGAAAAATTCGAGCAGGAATTGAACCGGTTCTCCGAGCAAATCAAAAACGAATCTTTAGATGATTGGAGGCGGACTTTTAACAAACAATTGACCCAGGCCAATGAATTCATGGGCCGGTTCCAGGCCTCGATTAAACGCATGGATGAGGTCGTGGCAGAACTCGAGGAAAACACGTTGGTGCAGAAATTTTTGCGCGGAGAGCCCGTGTTTTCGTGCCGCACCAAACTCCAGTGGCGCCGCAAACTGTTTCATGCCTTCATGGGACTGAGTTTTCTTTATCTGTTCGTTTACGCGGGACTCGCCCCGTCAACCAAAAACACCATTGCCGTGCTTTTCATCGGCACAGCCATCGCCACCGAAATCCTGCGCGCGCACAGCAAATGGTTTGGGAACCTCGTCTGTCGATTATTTGGTCCCATCATGAGGGAACACGAGAAAACCAAGGTCACCGCGGCCACACATTACATCATTTCCATGGCCATCGTGTATTACATCTTTCCCGTTGAAACGGCGGTACTCACCATGCTCTTCATCGCCATCGGCGATCCCATCGCGGGCATCATCGGTTCACGCTGGGGCAGGCACAAGATCAACCCACACGTGAGTACCGAGGGTTTTTTGGCCTGTCAGGCCGCATGCTCGCTACTGGCCTTGTTTTGCACGACCGTGTTGTTTGAACATCAGGTCTCGTTGCTGGCGGGGCTCATGTTCTCAATCCTGGCGGGACTCGCGGGGGCGATTGCCGAGGCCTCTTTCAAAAAACTCGACGACAATCTGGTCATGCCGTTGCTGTCTGCCCCGACCCTATGGGTGCTGATGCATCTGTTTGGGGTGCTGTAGACGAAAAAGAATTAAGTTTGAGTTCCCCAATCGTAGGGGGCGGGCGGGGGCGGGG
>CAZGMS010000162.1:0-22710 GCA_964526915.1 uncultured Nitrospirales bacterium | reverse complement strand
TCGCTGTTTTTTGGCGCTCTGGGCTCGCAAGCTCGCCCAGCGGCGTGCTCGCCCATTCGCGCAAAAACAGCTCACCGTGTCACCCAAAAAAGACCTCTTACCGGCAGGTTTTTGAATAGGCACCTATTGGCACGTAACCACAATCAGAACGACACCATTTTGCAGGGAATGCCCTTTTTTTCAAGCCAGGCCTTCAATTCAATATCGGATTTGAACTGCTCCTTAATGAGGTTGAGCAACACTGTGTCTTTAAATTCCGGGCCGACGGTCAGCCAACGTTCGTCCTCTCCCTCACCATAGGCATCTTTTAGCGCCTGCCCACGCTCATAGGCCTCAAAAACCAACTCGTTTTTCTCGTTGATCTTCACCGTAAACGTTTTGTGATAGACATCCGTTTTCTCATCGAGAACCATGAGTTGACCAACTGGTTTTATGGTTGTTGCGTTTTGCTTCATCTGACCATCCTTTGTTGGTGTTGGTGTTGTCTGGGCCAAAGAGATCCCAGAACAGATCAAGCAAACTACCCAGACCGTACAAACCGTATAGCACCACTTTCTTGAATGCATAAACAGCTCCCTTCTTATAGAATTCCTGTCCAAAAACTGTCTTGTTTCCGTTTGCAGACAGGAATTGATTAGCCTCCCCATCACACCTACGTCCGAATCTGCCTCTTTAGCAACCAAACAAACAAAGGGGCGCCGATCAACGCTGTGATAGCCCCCACGGGCAGTCGTGTGTTGAGGGTATCGAACGAAAAAAGATTGCCGGCCACAAAATCGCACGTCATGAGCAGAAGCCCGCCTAGTAACGCGCTGATGGGCAGGACGCGACGATTATCCGCTCCAAAAAGCAGACGGGTGATGTGAGGAACAATCAAACCTATAAAACCGATCAATCCGCAAACCGACACGCTGGCCCCCACCAACAGGGACGTGATCACAAAAATGATTTTCTTTTCGCGATTCACGTTGAGGCCCAAATGATGAGCTTCTTCATCACC
Source organism: uncultured Nitrospirales bacterium (assembly GCA_964526915.1). Taxonomy (GTDB): domain Bacteria; phylum UBA10199; class UBA10199; order UBA10199; family JADGCS01; genus JAHJDR01. The sequence continues at coordinate 21,710 of CAZGMS010000162.1, read as the reverse complement.
CAACGACAGAACGTTGAGTTTTTTGCTTTGAAAAAAAAGAATGACAAGGCCCACAATAACAAAGGCCAGAATGACCAAGAGTCTCGCCCAGGCAATGGGGTCTACCGAACCCAACAATAGATACAGAATTTGTTGCGCCTGTCCAAAGTTGGCCAGGGAGTTGACCAGCAGAATGAGGGCAAATGAAAAGGCATTGAACACAATGCCGATGAGGAGCAGGTTGACCACCGACAACACACCGCTCGTACACGCCAGTCTGTAAATGAGCAGTAGTGTCAACAAGGCGAAGATAAAACCAGCAACAGGCACTATAATAAACGGAAGCCCCAACACCACCGCCAACACATAACCCAAAGCCGCTCCACCGGAAATGCCCAATATGTAAGGGTCAGCCAGAGGGTTCTTGAGAAGAGACTGAAAAGAGACCCCCGAAACCGATAAGGCCGCCCCGATCACAAAGGCCAACACCAGCTTGGGCAACCTCAGTTGTAAAAGGACAAAACGGTCCATCGTTGCGGCAGAATCAAACAAGGCCCTCAAGCTAATCACCGGATCCCCCAGAAAAGAAAAGAGGAGAAAACCACACAAGATCAGAAATGAGAGGATAATTAATTTGAATGAAAATGCCCGCATCTTGTCTCTATTACTAATGAAGCGTTAATCAACTTGTCGTCCCAATCACTTAGCGGCCATGTTCTGCAAACCAGGATTGATGGTCGCCAGCACTCTCAAAAGGTTTTCAACACTCTGTGGGGAGGCCAAAAAATCCTCTGTCCTGAGTGCGATCACTTTTTTGTTCAGAAATGTCTCGCTTTCATTTTGCGCAGAATGACTCAAATCAAATGTGTGATCAACAAATTCACGGACGACCTCTTCCTCATCCATCACTGGATACGCAATCTGATTTTGCCCAAACACATTTTGCAGACCAGTCTGTTCGAACAGGGTGCTGACATATGTTTTGCCCGAAATAACCATCAAGGGTTGTCTTTGAATGATCGCAATGAATGTTCCCGAGCGCGCTCCAAGCATCTGTCTTGCCTGCAACAATTGCCCGTTCATTTTTTCAACTAACGTATCGGCCACAACCTCTTTATGCAACAAGCCCGCGATGGACTTAAGCGACGCCACCATCTGATCAAACGTGCCGAAATCAAAAAGGGCCACAGGAATCCCTGCCTGTTCCAACGTGTCGTACTGTTTTTTTTGTGAATTTTCCGTGCTCCCCAACACCAGATCCGGTTTGAGTCTGACTATTTTTTCGAGATCAATCGTATTGTAATCGGCAACCACTTGAGCTGTCACATTGGGGATGGGACAAAACCTGGTCATTCCCACAATTTGGTCTGCGTTACCTAGCGACATGAGAATTTGTGTGATGTTGGGCTTGAGTGAAATGATGCGACTCAACCGGGACGCTGTGGCCATTTCTGTTGGGTCTGATAGTGGCCCCGCCAAGACATCTGTGTGGACAAAAACAAACATAATCAAAATAAATAAAACATGTATCTGTATGAAATGATTAATATTTGCCATTTTGTTCTCTTTAGACGCACTGCGGCACATTGACATGCTGCGTTATGATATTATATATAGGGTATAAAGCATGTAAAAGATGTCATTTACACAGGAAAATCGTGACATCAACAGAAAAAACACGGCAGGTTTTTGGACTCCCTCAAACTCATCATCAGTTGGGTTTGGCATGGCCAAAAACCAGAAAAAAAATGTGGATTGCCCTAAGCATATACCTCGTATCCATCACCGCTCTGCTCGCATCGATGGCGATCACTGGGATGATCAGCAATTGTTTGCATAAAAAATGCAAGTGATCGCCGTTATTCTGTCTTGCCTGATGGTCTCTGTCTTGAGATAACCATACCCGGTCTCTGCCCTTCGGTGGCCTCGTTAAACAACACATCCAACATCAACACCACGACTTGGCACAAGAGGGGTTAGAGATGTCCTTATTATTTTATTCCCAGAACTTTGTGTATTTGCAGGCTTATTTTCCATAAAGGGTGGTCCAGACAATAGGCCACGCAACGTTCCCTGTTTTGATTATGGAGCTGATCATCCTTGGGTTGCAAATAAAAATGTTTAAAATCCAGATCCAAATACCCCTGTGGGTCAATCCCCTCTTGAGGGTAGATTAGTTTCAATTCACTTCCCCGAGTTGCCACCAATCGCGCCCCAAACTTTGGACTCACGCAAACCCAATCGACTTCGTCAGGCACGACTCGCGTGCCATTGGTCTCGAGGGCAACGTAGTATCCCTTTTCGTGCAGGGCCAAGAGCAATTTCTGATCGACCTGCAAAAGAGGTTCGCCACCAGTCAGCACGACCATGCGTTTTTCTTTTTTCTGCAAGGGGATAACCGGCCAGAGTCGATCAATAACGCCCACCAACTCTGTCTCCGAGTATTTGCCGCCGTGCTCACCATCGGTCCCCACAAAATCAGTGTCACAAAACGAACACAAGGATTGTTTGCGGTCGCTCTCACGTCCGTTCCACAGATTGCACCCGCTAAACCGCACAAACACAGCCGCTCTGCCAGCATGTCGGCCTTCGCCCTGAAGTGAATAAAAGATTTCTTTGACACTGTATTTTTTCATCAGAAAAAAACCCAGCACCATACGGTACCGGGTTCATTTATTAATGATGACAGCTACGTCTTTGCCGTGAACAGACGGCGATGAACTGCAACAACTAAAAATGAAAATTGAAGTTCACGCCCAAGGTGGGGGTCATTAAATGACTGCTCGCAATGTAGGTGTAATTGAAACCGAGTTGTGGAGCAATCGAGAAGGTATCGGTCACATAAAAATCGTATCCCAAACCCACTTCGCCACCGAAACCATGTTTGTTGGCAGAGGTCGCAAAATTGAGGCCGCCAGCCGCAAAACCGCCGGATGAATGCAACCAGGTGTAGTTGGCACCAGCATACAAATACAGGGTTTGATACACGTTGTAGCGCAAAAACGGCATGGCGTTGACAAACAGCAGATTCACGCCACTATCCGATGTGTAATACCCACCTGTCTGCAGGCCCAACGAAACGTACTCGTTAAAATGGTAGCCAAAATTCAAGCCACCACCGCCACCAAAGGCCGCCAGTTCGTTGAATTCATACCCACCAACCAGGGTCGGTCCCACGAACCAGCCGGGCTGTTGTTCCTGGCCAATCTCGGCGCGAGCCCCAAAGCTCACACAAACCAGCAGTAAACTCATCGTTAAGGTCAACATGATCAATTTGGATTTCATAGTTAGTCTCTCCTTGAGGGTAATAGAGTCGCCACATTTTTGTTTGGAAATGCCCAGACCAAAACGCACATGACTCATGACTTGTCCGCTGTTTATATCAATAAGACGCCAGATACCGTCAATGAAAAAATTTTTGGTCTAACAAACAAAGACCTAAGCTGTTTTTGCCAAAAGTGTACCATTTCATGTATTGTCCGGTGTTGTTCAGACAGAAAATAAATCACGAGAATCTCTGAGAGACTATTTTTTAATATTTGAGGGACTCTTCCAAACTACCAATTTCGAACTACCAACAACTAAATTTTTTGCCATGCAAAAATTTTGTGCCCGGGGCCGGACTTGAACCGGCACAGCCAAAAAAGGCCGAGGGATTTTAAGTCCCTTGCGTCTACCAATTCCGCCACCCGGGCAGAAAATCCACCCTTTGGGTGGATTTTAGTTATTAGTAGCCCAAACTCATCACGGCGACACACTCAAAAACAGAGCCCTGTGCAATGTTATAAAAACTTTTCTTTTCTTTTTCAAACCGCCTACCTGAGCCCTCAGCAATATTCAGAGGAATACTCATGGCCGCTCGTTCAAACTGATCACACCAACTTCTATTTGATGTATTTCTTATTTTTTGAGTGATTTGCCAAGCAATTTGAGCAAAAGACAGCGCCCGTTGATAAACATCCAGTCTCTCAAAACCAAAATCTGATGCTCCCATTATTTTTCCTGGAATTCCTAAACCACTAACTACCAACTACTAACTACTAACTACTAACTACTAAAATGGTTACCCACCATTTGGTGGGTAACCATTTTTGAGGCACGGGTCGGAATTGAACCGACGTATAAGGCTTTTGCAGAGCCTGGCCTTACCACTTGGCGACCGTGCCAAAATAGAATTTAGGGCTGGTCCTATAAATGTCCAGACGATGGGTGTCAAATTGATATTTTATTGATATTGCTTAGCGCTCGAGGCTCTCCAGTGTGAGAGTTGCCAAATCGATCACCTGCAAGTCATCACCTTTTCCCATTATTTTGACCGAGTCTTCAAGCATTTGCATGCAATACGCGCAACTGGTCACGATCGTGTCAGCACCAACATCAACAGCCTGTTGGACCCTCAGATTATTGATGCGCTCACCCTTCTTGATATCCATCCAGAAATGGCCGCCGCCCCCGCCACAACACAGGCTTTTGTTTTTATGATTCTTCATTTCAACCATCGCAAGGCCCGGGATTGTCTTGAGGACTTCTCGGGGCGCCTCATACACTTTTTGATACCGGCCCAAGTAACAGGGATCGTGATAAACCGCTTTTCGCCTTTGACCAAATTTTGGTTTGAGAATTCCACTCCACAGCATTTCGTGTAAAAATTCGCTGTGATGCAAAACCCTATAATGCCCTCCAAAAAACGGGTATTCGTTTGCCAATACGTTATAGCAATGCGGACACGAAACCAACAATACTTTGAACTTGCGGGCGTTCAGGGCCTCAACTTGTTTTTTGGCAATGGTCTGAAACAGATGCTCCTGCCCCAACACCCGCGCCGGATCACCACAACACATCTCATCGGACCCAAGCACGCCAAAACTGATACCACATTTTTGTAAAATGACGGCAAGATCAGTCGCGATTTTTCTCTTGGCGGGATCAAAAACAGAACAACACCCGATCCAGTAAATCACATCGCAACTCTCACCCGGGGCCACCACCCTCACACCCAGTTGGTCGATCCAATCGCTCCTCTCTGTCTGTGGTCCAAACGCGTTTCCATGCGTTTCCAACAATTTTAACGCCAAAGTCGCTTCGGTGGGCACTCGCCCCTGCATCACAACCTCGTTGCGTCGCAGATCGATCACGGTATCCACGTGCTCCACACGAGCCGGACACACTTCCATGCAGGCAGTGCACGTACGGCAATACCACAAATATTCGTGATCAAACGCAGTCCCAACAACCGATTGCGGTTGTTCCGAAGTCCCCTCTTCTGCCTGTGAGGTCGTCACACCCACAGTTTTTTGATCGGCATCATGAACACACTTTTTTAAATTGGCAATCAGTTCACGCGGAGAAAAAGGCATTTTGGCCAGCGTCGCAGGACAAACTTCTTCGCAACGGCCACAGGAAATACAGGCATCAAAATCCAGTCTCTCCTTCCAGGTAAAGTCGGATGGTTTTTCGATCCCCAGTTTGAATTTCTCAGCATCGAAATCTTCCTGAGACATCAGCGCCTCGATATCAAATCGAAACAATTCACCACGGGGAGTTGTTTTGGACAAGTAAATATTTGCTGGAACAGACAACACATGAAACAGTTTTGTGAAGGGGATCGATGCGATCCAAGCCATTCCCAAGACCGTGTGGGTCCACCATAACCAGTGATGCATTAGCCGCCCCGTCGAGATATTCATTCCGTAAAAGATGAAACTGAACACCTGGCCCACAGGAGACAACCACGCCCAAGGATCAGGATGAACAGCCAACCGTAATCCTTCCACCAAAAAACCCGTGAGGACCAGCAGGGCTATCAAAATCAGGGCGATCGTATCTCCCCTTGCGTGAGGCAGGGTTTTTGGTTTTCGAATCCTTCTGTACCAGGCAATGCCCACCCCCACGAGGATGAGCAACCCTGCGAGCTCGGCCAACACAGTAAAAAACACGTACACATATCCCTTAAAAAACGATGTCCCCAAATCGAAATCCAAGGCGATGATCGTGGTGGTGATCACCAAAATCACAAAAGAATAAAAAATCAGGCTGTGAAACACAGCGGGCACCATGGAATCCCTGATTTTTGTCTGCCAAAGAATTTCTTTGAACAACAACTTCAGGCGCAACCAACGGTGGTCAAAACGTCCGTGTGTTGCTGTCCCGCGACGCCAATAGCGAATGTGTCGCCACAGCCCCCAGCCAAAAACAATCATGGCCAGACCAAACAAAACGTACATGACTTCGATATGTGAGACGTTCCAGGCAATCTGCCGGTGCGCGTGGGAAAGTGTTGTGCCCAAATGGCCCCCTTTATGACTTTAATGGATCCTTGATCAGATTCAAAAAAAACAATTGTGATGGTTTTTTGATGGTTACGGATTCTGTTTCCTTTTCTTGAACACATTCAAATTCTTTTTTGATCTGACTCACATCCGGTTTGAATAATGACGAATCAAATCGACGACGACATTGCTGCGACACACAATCCCACATGGTGGTGGAACATTTCAAGGAGACACTCTTACGGTCCATCTCCTTAAAGAATGGTTCCAACTGAGGCAGCTGTCGTGACAAGGCCCAAACCCTTTCGACCAATAACAGATCGTATTTTTCCTCATAACCAAGCAATTGTTGAATCCCCGGTCGCATGATCAAATCCTCGCTGTAAATTTCATCCTCAAACCAGGCAACAATTTCGATATTGTTGTTTTGAGCATATTCACGAATCATGTTCCTCTGATATTTTCGGTCGATGATCGAACCAGTCCGACCTAAAATAATGTCACTCACGTATGTAATGGCTTTTTGTGTACTCATATATTCATGCCTCCTGTAATGAATACAGCAATCGGCATGCCATTTATTTAACTCCTTGTATTTACGTGACAATCAGTTATTTCGAAGCACAGAGCCAATAAAGCTGTATATCTTATGACTACACAATGACAGCATCAGAAACGACCTGCCATGGGGTAATGACTTGGTATTATTGAGATAATAACCTTTGCTCAAAACAAGTCTAAAAAAGGAGGTGCCAAAATATTTTTATACATGTATATTTATTTTATACACGCAGTTCAAGGAGCACCATTATGAATAGTAATAAATACTATGCCTGGTTTAAGTATGTACGGCGGATGCCGCTCAGAACACGTCTCATATTGGCCTTTGTGGTGTTAATTCTTTCATCGGCTTCCGCCACGATCATGATCGGCAACACGGTATTTAGCCGCACTGTCGATCACATGGTGCAAAACAAAGGGCAACAGATCGAAACGACTGCCATGTACGCGCAACTGAAGGACACCACCACCACGCTGTTCACCAGCCTCATTGCTTCGGGCATGATCTTTGGTTTCATCATGACGTACCTGTTCTCCTTGTGGCTGGTCAAACCAATCGCCAAACTCGCCGAAGCCATGAACCGGGTGGCAGAAGGCGATCTCGATCTGAAGGTCCGGATCGAATCGGCGGACGAACTCGGCAAACTCGCACGTGCCTTTAACCGGATGGTGGCCGCCATCAAGGAACGCGATTACAAACTCATGGAGTTTAATGAAAATCGTTTTACCGCCGTCGAAAAACAGATTTCCATTGGCCGCCTGGCCGCAGGGGTTGCGCACGAAATCAACAACCCGTTAACCGCTGTCCTGTCTTTATCAAGCCTGCTGTATAAAAAAACGTCCCCCTCCGATCCCGGTCATGAAGACCTCAGCCTCATTGTAACCGAGACCACGCGCTGCCGCGAGATTGTGCGCAACCTTCTGGATTTCGCCCGCGAAAGGCCTGTGGAAATGAAAATCATCGACATCAATCAGGTGATCAGGGAAACCATTGTGTTGACCAAAAAATACGAAGAACTCGAAAAAGTCACCGTGTTGTTGGAACTCTCACCACAAGCCCTTCTGGTCAACGCCGATCCCAAGCTCATGCAACAGGTTTTCATCAACCTGATTCTCAACGCCGCTGAAGCCACTGACGCCGGTGGACGCATTTGGGTCAAGTCGGAGGACGACTCCAGCGGTGGCTTTGTTCAGATCGTCATCAAAGACACGGGCAAGGGCATTCCCAGGGAATACCGCAACCGCGTATTTGAACCCTTCTTCACGACTAAGGGTTCCCGTAAGGGAACCGGTCTGGGATTGTCTGTTTCTCTCGGCATCATCCAAAGACACAAGGGAACCATTCAATTGGACAGCGAAGAAAATCAGGGCACAACCATGATCGTCATCATTCCCAGAATCCAACCACCCACTGAGGAGGTCCTCGTATGAACACCAACGAAAAAACACACGTGCTCGTCATCGATGACGAAAAACCCGTGTGCATCACCTGTCAGCGCATTCTTGAGGAGGAAGGATTTGACGTCACCTTTGTCCTGTCCGGAAAAGACGGTATCGAAAAGGCCATCGCAGGAAATTTTCAGGTCATCCTGCTCGATTTGAAAATGCCGGGATTGTCCGGCATGGAGACCATGGCACACATTCAACAGGAGCGTCCAGATATCGAAATCATCATCATCACCGGGTACGCCACGATCCAGACCAGCATCGAGGCCATCAAGGAAGGTGCCTTTGATTATATCCCCAAACCCTTCACTCCAGATGAGCTTTTGAACTCCGTCAGAAAAGCCCTGCACAATCGTCAATTGAAAAACAATCCCACGTATTCGGATCAGGATGTACAATCGGCCATGCAGGCGTCTCGCGTTGTGGGGCGGTCGCAGGCCATGCAAAACGTCTTTCAACAAATCCTCAAAGTCGCCCTCACAGACTTCACTGTTATGGTTTATGGCGAATCAGGTACCGGAAAAGAACTCATCGCCAAGGCCATTGGGCAATATTCTCAACGCGCCACAAAACCTTTTGTGGGTGTTGATGTTTCGGCCATCGCTCCCACGATCGTCGAATCCGAACTCTTCGGACACGTCCGTGGAGCCTTCACTGGCGCCACCTCAAACCGGACTGGCTATTTCAGCACAGCCAACGGAGGCACACTGTTTTTGGATGAAATTTCGAACATCAGCCTTGAACTGCAGGGGAAATTATTGCGTGCTCTGGAGACCAAACACATCCAACCCGTTGGCAGTGACAAACCTTGCCAGATAGACATCCGTCTCATCACCGCCACCAACAAGGACTTGAGCCTCCTCGTCAAGGAAAACAAGTTCAGGGAAGACCTCTATTATCGCATCAACGTCATCCCCATCACCATCCCTTCTTTGCGCGAACGGGCTGAGGACATCCCTTTGCTGGCCACACATTTTCTGAACAATGCCAAAAGCAAAACACAATCTGAAATCAAGGGATTCACCACGGCGGCCATGGCAAAGATGCTGGCCTACCCTTGGCCTGGCAATGTTCGTGAACTCAAAAATGTGATTGAACGACTCGTGGGCACCACAACCACAAACCTCATCGGTGTGGAACACCTCCCCACCCCCATTGCCGCCCTGCCGCCACAAATCCAACCAGCTGACCACGACCCAGCTTCTCCTTTGACCATCCCAGAAACAGCCAAAGAACTCAGAAAGGCCAAGAAAATGCTCAAAGATAAATTCTATGGGGAACTTGAAAAAAACTTTGTGTTGCAAGTACTCAAGAAGTCCAACGGGAACATCACCCATGCCGCACGCCTGGCGGGGATGCAAAGGCCAAATTTTCATGCGTTGATGAGAAAGCACAACATCACAAATAAATGATGGGCACCGCTAATAGATCACGTATTCGCGCTCTCCGGCAAACACGATGGGAGGGCGCTTGAACTGCTCAAAATAATCGTACCCCTGTTTTAAATTTTTCCAAAAACTCAACCACTGCGAATCTTTGTGCCGTGCCAATTTGTAATCGGTCAATTTAAAGGGAAAAGCGTGCACCGGCACATACCGCTGCCCGTTCCTCAAGGCGGCTTCCGTCAAGGCATAGATTTCTTCGATGCGTTCGTCTGTCATCGCGTAACAACCACGTGATCCGCAATTGCCATGGATCATCAATGACCCGCCTGTCCTGCCAAATTGTCTGTCGTAGTCATTGGGATATCCCAAGTTAAAGGCCAGATGATAATTGCTGTTTGGATTCAGTTGCCCGGGTGTGACCTTGTAAAACCCCTCGGGACTTTGGTGATCTCCCGCTTGCTGTTTGGGCCCATAGCTTCCAGAAAAACGGCAAATCTTGTACGTCTTGAAATGGCGATACGCCATATCGTCTTGCAACCACACTTCGAGTTCTTTTGATTCTTTAAAGATGCGTATGAAAACGGGTGAACCCAGTTCCAATCCCTTGCGATCCAACTCTCTTGTGAGTTCCGGTGTCACGCTTTCCACAATCGTCTTGGCCTTGGGACTCGATGGCACAGGTTGCTGACTCGCCACCACGTAAGATGATACCAATAGCATGCCCAGGATGCCCAATACAAAAGCTGTCTTCTTCATAAGGGTATTATCGGTCGCAACAGAGTAAATGTTGCTCGAAAATCACAAAAATTACACAAACAATACCAATGAGTTAAAACCATATCCCCCAAGAGGCCTCCCCACGATGGACCACCTCTTGTGATAGGATCTAAACGTTATAAATGCTCGGTAATCTGATTGACCTTGATTTTTCCTTTTTCGCCAGTGATCTCTAGCGTGACGTGAGAACCATTTTCCAGGGACAACTCCATGGATTCTGTCTCGTGACCATAGGGGATCTGCAACCGATACTCTCCGGGATCAAGGTAATATTTTTTCTCTCCCAGTGGGACGCGGCTCACAAGCTCATCACCCGAATAAAGCTCGTAGCTCAACACCATTTCGTCCAGCCAATTTTTTTTGAGGGCATCGTAGTTTTCTGGTTGAAATAATCGACCGCCAGTCTTTTCTGCCAGCTTCTCAAACCACTGAACGGTATCCGGGGTAATTTGCCCCAAGGCAAAAATCACAATCTGCGTCTGGGGAGACCCCCGGATCAACTTCTCAAGACCTCGAAAAGAATCATCACAACTGTCCTTGTTATCGGCAAACAAATAGATCTTGTCTGGTTGCTGTCGGTAAGCCTCTTTCAACGCCGCCAGGAGCGCAGAGACACCATTCGGTTCCAGTTTGGACAGTTGGCGCTTGATGAACGCCTTGCTATACCCTCCCTGTTTCACCAGGACTTGCTGATCATCACAATCTCCAAAATAATGCGGCCGCTGACTGCCAAACACCAGGTAGGAGGGATTTAATAATTTGATCTTGGCATCAACATCAGGATCCATCACGATTTTCTTCACGGCTCTCCATTTTTCCTTCCCGTGCCAATTATCGAGTTGGCTAATGGAGGCATCCAATATGACGGCCACATTTTTCAAATTCAGAAAGTTCAAAGTGGCCACATTAAAATTCACATCGAGCAAGCCCAAACCTTTATTGAGTTGAATCCAGTCACTCACCTTCAAACCATTCTCCAAAGTTGCCTGCACAGTCAGGTAAATTTCTGGCTGCAACCAGCGAGAAACAGGCAAAGAAAGTCCCTGCTCCTCTACCGAGAAATCCTGAAAAATGTCTCCGTTCACGTAAAGTTTGATTCCCGCTATTTTGCTGTCTGGGGACTCTGCCAGTTCAAAACTGATCTGGGCTGTTTGCGAGGCATAAGCACCCATAGCCGGCTTGGTAATGTGCAACAGTGGGGCCGTCGCTGTTTTCTGAAATTTCACTTTTTTTGAAATTTTGCCTCCTTCGTGCACCATCAATACCTTCAATGTGTGTTCACCTTCCCGCAGTTCAGACACATCAATCGTCTGCAAAAAGAAATCCTGCTTCACCTCAAAGACCATTTGATTATCGATCGTGTAAGTGACTGATTGAATGGTGCTGGGCTGTAAATGTTTGGGCAGCAACAACACCATAAGATCAGCGCGTACGGCGTCACCATCAACGGGGTACAAGAGCCGCACATCGGGCTCCGCCTGAACGGAAAACGGAAAATACTCATTGAAAACTTCCTGCCCGGAGGCATCAAACAAGGCAATGCTGAGATTGTAATCACCGACATTGAAATAATTCAGCGGCAACTGAAACCCGGTGTCTTTTGGATTCTCAACATCCAACAACACCTCTTCATTGTGTTTAACCAAAACCCTCTGCACCAGAGAGGGATCTTCCATCGTGAAGGAGACATGGTCTGTCGTGGCAAACTTGTTTTTCTTCCGATCCCAGGTCAGCAAAGGGGCTTTTTCTTTGAGATCCACTTCGAGCAGGTAATTGCCCTTTTTGGGATCCATGTGTGGTTGCTCTGCGAACTTGATTTTCGTCACCTTCTCGCCGTCACAAGAAATCTCCAGATCTTCACGAAACAACCCCCTCACCGGGAAACCAAACTGGTCAACAACCTGCAACAAAAACTGATTGGGTTTTTGCCCCTGGTTCAGATCAAACTGATAACGCGCGTTGTTGTCCTGGCCGGCCTGTTTGGAAAAGTTCTTCGTCTCCACTCTTAATTTGTGATTCAAAACTTCCAACAGCACCCCCCCCACCTCAAGCCTCTGGGGCATGAACAGATTGAAGACATGAAAAACGCGATTCTTTTGCATGAACGCAAAATTGGCAATCACGAGAGACAACATCAACACAGCCAAACTCCGCGCAACACCCCTCCGTGCTTTCTGTCGCGGTGCGGCGATGGGCAGAATTGCCATCAGGAAAAATGAGCAAAATAAAATGGGCATGAGCACATGAAACACAATGAAAACGGGTTGTGTGTAATGAGGCCAATCCGCCATCCTCCCATAACCAAAAAAAGACATCTCCAAATTCAAACCCGTGATGAAACAAATGATCATGGGAGACAGGCACAGGACAGACAAAACACCCAAAAACAGTTTGCCCAGCAGACGTTCGCCTGCTTCAAAAATGCTGATCAAAAACACATAGCCCATCACCACCGTGTAAAACAGGTTGAGCAGGGCACTGATCGTTGACGTGTTGACCGCGAACAAATAGGGGTCCGCCGTGTGTAAAAAAGTAGCAAAATAGGCAAACAACACCGCCAACACACTCAGTGGCAGTGACACCAACCAGCTTGGGCTGGACTTGGTGATGAGCACCAGCACCACCAGCAAAACATCAACCCCCAACAACACAACCAATATCTTTTGGGCAGGGTTGGCCGCATCCAACTCTGGTAAAATCCGGGCAAACAAATAGGTGTGCAAAAAACACCCTGCTCCCAGAATCAACAGACGCAACATATAGAAAAACAACTGTTGCAGAATGGGCGTTCGGGGGTCACAAAACCAAACATTTTCGTAAGACGTCAGAAAGTCGGGCAAGGCCTTGTGTGCACGGGACAACGGTTCGTGGTGCCTCGTGAACAATTTGTGTAAGAAACGGGTGAGGGGTGATTTCTTTTGTTCCAGTTGCTCTTGAATGATCTCGTTGTCAGAGGGCATTTCGATCTTGATTTCGGTTTTGGTATCTGCCCCCGAAAGATTTAAGTTACTGACATCGATCGACATCATGGTGGCGTTCAAATTGTCCTGAGCACCCTCATCACCCTCTTCTGGCGACCCTTTTTTTTGAAAATCCTGGTCTGTCATCTGTCCTTCCTAAAAGCGTTTTTTTGGCCAGCCTTCCGTTGGTACTGGTATTGCTTTTGAATAAGCACTTCGTTTGTGTGAATGTCTCGAACAATCAAGGTTGCCAAATAAGTTTGTGTGACCTTTCCCCCGGGCAATTCGATGACAGAAGACACGAGGTCACCATCCACGTAATAATTTGCCCCCAGCAGAATCCCCTTTTTTCTGAGTTCGACACCATCTGCGTAATGCATGAGTTTAAAATCCATGCTCAAATCGAGTTTGACTTCCTGATTGACGACGATGATTTGGGTATCACGAATCAGGAGATTCAAGACCAGGTTCGTGTAATCGATGTCAGAAATACCAATGCCCGGCCCCTTGACCTCCAGTTTGGACAAGGTCACAAAACGGGCCAATTCCGCATCGATGAAAAAGGGGTCCTTGATGACCTGCCACACAACCCGGGTCGCCACGCTTTTTTGTCTGGCCAAATTAAGATTTTTGATTTGCTCTGCCTCATTTTTATGTTTTTTTGAAGTCCACGCGGCCTGGCTCTGCGACACGCTGCCCACCATCAGCAACACCAGAACAAAGAACACAACGCATGAAACGGCCTTTTTAATCATACTGCAACTCGCTAAAGTCACTTGTTATCGGGTTACGAACCCCTTCTGGGCATCAATCAGGTACTTCTCTGATATTCATACAGAATATTGACATTTCACGCAAGAAATCCTTGCATAATAGTTCTCTTGCATTATTTTGGGATTGAATCGTAACCTTCAATCGGATTATATAAAAATACTATGGAAGATCACAATCATAAGACGAAAACATCCTCAAATGTTATCGATTTAAAAACTGGCGAGCGCCACTTCGAACTCAATCAAAGGATCAAAATGGGCAATTATAAACCAAACGAAGAACTCATCCAATCGACGGCGCGCATCAAAAAACAAAGGGATGTCATCAAGGATCGTTTCCAAAAAATGGAAGTCGCCAAAGAGCGTGTCACCAAAAATGTGTACGACAAGGTCAAGCGCGATTATTTGCTCCAACTGCAAACCATCAATGAACTGCTCGACGAAAAAAAAGGTGAACTCAAAAAAGAAATCAAGGAGCTTTATCTCTTCCGCGAGAAGCTCTCCATCGAGATCAGCCGACATCGAGAAATTCTCGAAGAAGCCGAGTTCCGTCTGTACCTGGGCGAATTTCTGCAGAACCAGTATCAGGAAGTCGAAAATTTCGAAACAAAGGAAATCGAAAAACTGGAAACAGAGTTGTCTCAAATTTCCCAGTACATCCAAACCCACGAGGAGCTGTTCGATCCTGAGGATCTTGGCCTGTCGCCTCCCCAACCAGCCACAGACGTGACCGTGACCAAAACTGTTTTCAGACCTGAACAAAAACAAGCAGGGACCACGACGGCAACACAACCAGCCCCAAGACAACCAGCCGATCCTTCCAGAGAAGCGCGTCCCACTGCCCCCGTCACCCGACAACCAGAAAAGCGATCTCCTGCGATTGAGCCTCCCAAAACAACCTCCAGTCCCGTTAAGCCACAAACCATGCAGCCAGAGAAAACCCAGTCCGAGGAAATCACCATTGATCCCAGCGAGTTTGAAGATCTGTTTCTGGACGACGACAAACCCGAGACACAACCGGAGCCAGCCGATGGCATTGACAAGCCTGAGGCCCCTGCTATCGAACAGACCAGTAGCAGCATCACTGTTGACACGAACCTGCCGACAACAAATTCCGATACCGACTATTTTGCTCAGGAAAAAGTCAACGAGGCTTCCTTCACCATGAAATCCGAAACCTTAAACGAAGTCATCAACGCTGCCGCTGCGGAAGAACCCGAACAGGAAATCACAGAGCAAAAACAGGTTCGGCAAAACGCCGACATCAAGACTGAGAGCAAAATCACCAAGCCCACCCAGCCGGAACCGGTTAGCACCATCGAAGAAGATTCCATCAGCGACATCCTCAATTCTCTGCCCGTCGAAGAACAGCCCAAGCCCAAGGAAAAACTGGCCCCCAGCAACAATGACAAGTTTGATTCGGAATCGGTGTATTACCTCAAGCTCGTAGGCGGCGAACACGAACAAAAGGAGTTTCCCCTCAAGGAAAACATCGCGATCGGGCGATCCCCCTCCAGTGACATCGTACTCAAGGCCCCCAAGGTGTCGCGCCAGCACGCCGCGATCAACATGTACAACAATCAATACATCATCATTGACCTCAAGAGTTCAAACGGCGTGTACGTCAACGGCACCAAGATTGATGAGTGTGTGTTGAATTCCGGCGACGAAATTTCCATTGGCGGTTATCGTTTTATTTTTACCGACAAAGTTTAGGGTTCCGCTCAAAACCCGGCAAACACCCGAAAACAAACAGCATGACACAATCGCGCTATCAACGCAGACCCACAACGCCAGTATTTGTCGGCCAATTGGGCATTGGCGGAAATTTTCCCATCCGCGTGCAGAGCATGCTCAGCGTCGACACCAAAAAAACCGTCGAGGCTGTGGCTCAAATTCAAGCGCTCATCAACGCCGGCTGTGAACTGGTCAGACTGACCGTCCCCACTCACGATGATGTGAAGGCCTTGGCCGAGATCCGCAGGGTCATGCAACAAAAAAAACTGCGCGTCCCTCTCGTCGCTGATGTGCATTTTTCACCCTCCATTGCTTTGGAGGTGGTGCCTCATGTTGAGAAGGTCAGGATCAACCCCGGCAATTTCGTAGACAAAAGAATTAACGACGATGCACGCTATCACCCCGCACATTACCAAAACGATCTCGACAGACTCGAAGAAAAATTTGTTCCCCTTGTCGAACAATGCCGCTCTCATGGCGTCGCCATGCGCCTCGGGACCAACCATGGTTCGCTCTCAGGCCGCATCATGAGTCGTTTTGGAGACACGCCCGAAGGCATGGTGGAATCCGCGCTCGATTTTGTGCGCATCGCTCACAAACACAATTACCACGACATCATCCTATCCATGAAGGCCTCCAACGTCCGTGTGATGGTGCAGGCCTACCGCCTGTTGGTCGTAAAACTTGATGAACTCCAACTCCCCCTGCCCTTTCATTTGGGGGTCACCGAGGCCGGCGACGCTGAGGAGGGACGCATCAAATCCTCTGCGGGGATCGGCACCCTTTTGGAAGACGGGATTGGCGACACCATCCGCGTATCACTGACCGAAGACCCTGTGAACGAGATCGCCGTCGCCCACCTGATCGCGACTCCATACAATCAAAGATTTTACAGCGCGTCTTTTTCAACAGCACAAACCAGCGTTCAGCAAACACCACCATTTTCGGCATCCTCCTTCAAACGCCGAACCAGTTCAGCACACATCATCGGCCTCCTGCCAACCGGAGGCCCACACAATGTCAGCGTGTGGACTCGCATTGATTCGCTCAAGCAATACGCGCAAGCCCTCCAGCCCGATCCCTTTGGTCTTGCCTTTGAAGGGATCGAAATGGAATCCGGGCACTCGCCAGCTTTCCCCTCTGACTTCAAAAAAGAACTTCGCCTACCCATCTCGCTCATCGCAAATGAAGTCCCTCCCCTGATGGAGGCCCGCTTTGCCAGCAAACTGGCACTCCTCATCTCCTCCAACAGACTGCCTTTACTTGTCAGGGAACTGATGGAACATGCCGGCACACAAAACACGTTTGTGGAATTCTGTTTTTCAAAATCTGCTCTCGATGAAGCGTCACTTTCAAACCTGATCGGCGGCATCAAAAAACTCGCAGACTCGTTGCGGTTTGAACAGTTTGGTTTCAGTCTGCAATCAACCCGTCCCAATCGAGATTATCGTTTATTGACAATGGCCCTGTCTGCGCTTGACCTCTCAAGCCCTGTTCATCTGCGTTGGTGCCAAACGGATCTGCCGCCCATCACTGACGCCTCCGCGCAACTGGGAGCGCTCCTCATCGATGGCATCGGCGACTCCCTGCAGATTGACAGCGAGCAGAGCCTCTCTGAAAATCTTAATTTTTGTTATTCCTTATTGCAGGCGTGTCGGGTGCGCATTTCCAAAACAGAATACATCTCGTGTCCGTCCTGTGGGCGCACCCAGTTTGATCTGCAGGCCGTGCTCGCCAAGATCAAGGCGCGCACAGCGCACCTTAAAGGCCTCAAGCTCGGTGTGATGGGGTGCATTGTGAATGGACCGGGAGAAATGGCCGACGCCGATTTTGGTTATGTGGGCATGGGGACCGGCAAGGTGTGTCTGTACGTGGGGCAAACCTGTGTGGAACGCAACATTCCCGAGGACTGCGCCCTCGACAAGCTCATCGCCCTCATCAAACAGGAAGGCAAGTGGGGGAAGGATTACTAACCAGCGTTCAATTCGTCCAGCAACCTTTGGGAATCCGTGTAGCCGGGACTTGAATCCAGGGCCCTTCGGAAGTGTCTGATGGCGCCCTCACGGTCGCCCAGATGCATAAGGGTCTTACCCATAAAGTGATTGGCATTGGTGCTATCGGGTACAATATCCAGTGCCGCTTCCAACGCTACCCTCGCCTTCTCCCAATCCCTGTCCAGCACCGCACGATACCCGGCATTGCTATACACTGCCCCCAAGGTCTGCCAAGGTTCAATTTCTGTCTGATCATTTCGTCTTATGAATTCATGATCTGTCAATTTTTCATAATACCCAGGAGGATAAAACAGCAAATCACCCGATGTTTCGAAATACAGTTGTCCCTGAGATGTCTGTAAAGTCAGTGTGATGTGATTTGGCAAGATAAGTGACCTGTACAGATTTGAGCCTGTTGTTCTCAGCATATGCTGAGCCATGACATTGAGAACAGTACAGTTCCCCTTTTTTGTCTTCATGAATACCGTTGTATCTGATTGATCTTCATCCCACCTCAGACGAATCATATTTTTAAAATAATAACGAAGTAAAATCGCTTCATAAACGGTTTTTTTTTCATCTTCATTTAGATTATCAAAAAATTTTATTGGATCCAATCCCGCTTTTGACCATCGCTCTGCATGACAAGCTCCACGGAACACAGCGGCCAAATTCTGCATTGAAATGCGGCCAGCTTCCAACTCTCCCATTCTCTGATTAAAATAACTTTGCCACTGAGTTTCCCATCCTGATATTTGATTGGAAAAAGTATCAAGATCAGTCCCTTTGGCGCCATCAATTTGCAATGCGACGTCCATAAGGAATCCGTCATCATAGGCAGACTTGCACCGAGCGCGTAACGACTGGGGAACCTCCCCGTTTTCGAATTCTCCATCCATCCCTCTGGTCACATCAGTGCCCGGTTGATACAGTGTCGTCCAAAAACGCAGGTCTCGAATAGTCATAATATCAAATGCTTCGAGTTCGTCTGCAACAAGGGCATAACCATCCAACAGTTCAGATTCCGTAACGACTCCATCACGATCTGTATCCAGAGTGGTTTCTACCAATTCAATCAGTCTTTGTATTTCAGCTGTTGTTTTGAGCATGATAAAAACAACTCCTTATTTAAAAGTATCCGGTGAAGAATGAAATCGATAACCCTGATCTTCAAGCTCTTCACGGTTAATCAGGACAGAATGTTCTGCTGATATTCCCCCCGACTCACTGCGGGGCATATCTTCATATGTTAAACCTGCACCAGATGTTTCAGAAGCCTCTTCGCCTCCGATCGCCCCTTCGCTGGCTTGAAGTTGAGCCCGCATTCCAGCCCGGATGTCGTTTTGATTAAAAGCCGCCAGTGTTGCATCACTCGGAGGCGTATATCTGCCTCCCGAAACATCCGTTGTGGCTACAGCCTTTGCATATTCCATGCCATCAGAAACAATGCCACCTGCCCCTTTTGATGTCCCTGTCATCGCGGCACTATGAGCGACTTCCAAGGCAACGTGGGTTGCTCCCTCAGCGGCGTGAATTGTAGCGCCAACCCCATGAACAGCCACCCCTCCCACCGCGGGCACGACGGGATTAGCAAGCAGGGCCACATCGATCGCCAAACAGCCCAAGTCAATAGCTATTGTTCCCACGCCCGCTCCATGTCGAACACTATGAGTCAAAATGGCAATATCGGCCGCTACAAAAGCAACGTCCAAAGCGGCATACGCAACCCCGCCGGCAACAATAACAGCAGGGTTCCTTCCATTGGCGTCCCTATAGAATGTGGGGGCATTCGCCGAATAACGATACGCCGCCATCTTGAGCGGTTCACTTAGCACACCGTCTGCTAAACCTTGATACAAAAGGGGTTCAGGTTGCAACCACTGTCCAAAACCCTGAATCAGGTGTCGCTGGCCAATATGCAACAGATTTTCCTGTTTCTCATGTCCGTGATACGCGCTCCAATCCCACGCGTCTCCCGTTTGTGTTAAATCAGTTCCGAACACACCCACAACCCGCTCAGATAGGGCACTGCCGGTCTGACCAAACACCCGTGCCGCTTGACCATCGTAATTATTGAGCACCCATTTTTGGGCCCCTCCTTCCATCGAGACCAGATTGTTATCGAGTTCCGTCACCTGCTTGGTCTTGCCATCATAGCGCCAGGCATCAAAGCTGTACACATAATCGGGCGACGACGTGTAGGGATTGTTATTGGCGCGACGCACCAGCGCGCCACTGGCGTCGTAATCCAGCACCAACTTCCAACTGGCCCCCTCCACCATCCCGCGCAGGCGTCCCTGACCATCATAGTAGTAGGTGTACGTGCCATTTACAGAACGCCATGTCTTGACGCGACCTGCGTTGTCATACACGAATTCTTCGGAATCTCCTGCGGAACTGGTGCGGCCCGCGATCCTGTTTTTGCCTGTATCATACGTGTAAGTCCACTCCTTGCCACTGTGATCGGTGGAAGACGTGATACTACCCGACGTGTTGTAGGTGTATTCCTCAACAGCCTGAGCGTTCACTGTCGACAAGGCCTCCTTGGTGAGCGTGATCACCTGCTTGAGATTGTCGTACGCATACTGATAATGCACGTCGTTCGCGCTTGCGACCTCAGCCGATATTCCGGCACTCACACCAGCGGATTTCGCTGACGAGGCAGTCGCCGTATTTTTTGCAGTGGCCTTTGTTGCTCCCATCCCCTGAGTCAAGGTGCCCGAGAGTGACATGGTTGTTATTTTTGTCTTGGTCTTTGGTAACGCGTTATTTCCCAATCCGGTATTTTCGGCCACGCCCGAGTCGATTTTGTACTTCTGCAAGAGACCATTCTTGTGCCAGGTGAATGTGCGCGAATACGTGGTGCCGCCAAAGGTCATGGCGATGTTGTCCACCCACAACGGTGTTGTGAACGTGTTGGTAAAGCTGTGACCATGTGATGACAAGGCCTTTTCCAAAAGTCCCCATTTGTTGTAATCATAGCTGATGCTGTAATCCTCTGCTCCCGAAGTCGTGGAGGTGGTTTTCTTCAAAAAACCATAGTCATATTCCATGGTGAGAGCCCTGCCTGAGGGATACACCTTACTCACAATGTTTCCCCTCAGATCATAATCATAGACAAACTCTGCCGTGAGGGATTCCGTTCCCGAAACGTCTGTGGCCAGATAGCTCCGTGACACGTTCGCGGACCTGCCAAATTCATCATAGGTGTACTCAGTCGTCCCGCTGGGGTCTGTGGTTTTTGTGAGGGCGCCGATCCATTCATCGTCGTAAGTATATTCATACGTTGTGATCCCTGTGGGAGAATCCGGCAGGGAATCGCTGACCGTCATGGTTTTGAGGCGACCAATGGCATCGTATTCCCAATTCGTGTACCCACCGCTCAGATCCTGCATGCGTGTCTTGCGCGTGCCCCGATAGGTGTTCTCATACCAATTGTCCTCTCCCGAGAGGGCAGACCATTTGACAGCGCGCAAACGCGAGGCCCCATCGTACGAATAGGTGTACTGAACCCCTTCCCCATCCGTAAAACTCACCAGATTGTTTGCGGGATCATACGCGTACGTAGCCAACGTGCTGTACGTGCCAGACTTGCCTCGCTCCACCTTGATCGCCCTGCCATGCGCGTCACGGGTCACGCGTTTTTGATACCCCTCCTCATCCGTAAAGGATTCCACACGGGGTTGCGCGTAGGTGTAAGCCTGCGACCCCGTTCCCAGTGTGGCATCCTTTGTATGACTGATCGTTTTGCCAAAAACATCATAGGCTGTCTGTGTCATCGGATTGGCAACGCCCAGAGTCCCCTGCGGTGCCTGAAAGGCACTGCCCG
>CAZGMS010000161.1:0-9634 GCA_964526915.1 uncultured Nitrospirales bacterium | reverse complement strand
TCAATCGGATGGGTGATGAGGCGCAGGGAAACGAGACAGAAGGGGGAGGTGAAAAGGAAGATGAATTCGATTTGTCAGATGAAAAGAATGCGACACCCATTGATGGTTATGATGTAACCCAGTCCTAAACCCTGTACTTCTCGGTTTCAAAAATTTCTGCTAAAGCCTCCAGTCAGGAGGTGATTCATGACAGATAAAGATAATTTAAAATTGTTAGAGATTGGCCGCAAGGTGCGGGGCTGGGTTGCTTCAGACGAGCGTCGAAGGCGGTGGCCAGAGGAAATAAAAACAGATGTTGTAGCGCTCATCAGACAGGGATTTTCGATGAGCGATTTATCACGCACCACGGGTATCTACTGCGCGACCATCAGTAAATGGCGTTTTCAAAAGAAAAAACCGGGCCTGTTTTCAGAACTTGCTTTGGTCCTTCACCCCCGAATTGTTAATGATGCAACGTCAGAAATTTCTCTTGAAACGGCGCGTGGTCATTTTGTCAGCCTGCCTTTGTCAGCATTAAGTGCGTTGTTTCAAGCAGGAGTGTTGTAATGGTTTTATTCAACCACCGGTATCTGAAAGTATTTGTGTGTTCGCGGATCGTGGATATGCGTGGCGGCTTCGAGAGTCTGGGGCGCATCGTGTCCGCAGAGATGGGTGGAGATTTGCTGGATGGGCATGTGTTTTTATTTTTTGGCAGAAATCGACGGAGGGCAAAGGCGTTGTTGTTTGACGGAACGGGGCTGGTGCTTATTCACAAGCGGTTGGAAACGGGACGATTTATGAGACCCGATGAATTTGAAAACTCTGGATCTATAACGATGGCCGAGTTGGGTTTGATTCTGGATGGAACAAGTTTTAAATTGCCGCTGGCTACCCGACAGTTTTTTCTCGCAGAAAAATGATGAAAAATATTTTTGTTTTTGTGTAAAAGGTCTTTGAGAACGGCAAATGCTGTGATAGAGTACATTTAATGTTATCCAACAGAGAAGTCATTCTCAGCGAAAATCATCCAGAAGTCCTAAAAGGACTCGCTCTCTTCATTCTTGAAAACAACGAAAAACTGGCAAAAGAGAATGCCAAACTCAGAAAACTCGAAGCAGAAAGTAAGCTGAGAGAACTTGAACTCGATTACCAGCGGACAATTTTGCGTGACCTTGTCTTTGGACATGGCGTCGAAAAGAGTCGCGCCTCATCAGGGCGCAACCGCAGAATCAAGCCAAATGAGCAATTGTTATTGCACGCCCAATCCCTGGCACCCGCACCAACAGAAGAAGAACGTAAAAATCTTGAAAGATCTGTAGTGAGTCATGAAATGACGGGAGCAGAGCTGGTGACTGTGGCAAAAGAGATGGGGCTAGACCGTCAGGAGCAATCCGCATTCAGTGAAATCAAGGGGCTTACCGACGATGCAGTCGAAATCACCGTGATAGAGCGGCGCTACATCAGCGAGTTGCATAAACTAAAAAAGTATCGTTATCATCCAGCACCTGACGAAAATTTAGAAAAAGAAGTCATCGTTACGGCAGAGCGCACAGACAAGCTTTTCAGTGGAGCAGGATATTCGATAGATTTTGCCCTTTCAGTGGTAAGAGATAAATATGAGTATCACAAGCCTCTTGAGCGGCAGACGCGTGAGATGCAGCGGCTTGGACTTAATGTGGGGACCAAGACGTTGTATAATATGGCCGAGGCGGTGAGTGTTCATATGGAACCCACGGTGAGTCTGGTGTTGCAGGATATTTTTAAAGCGGGTCTCGCAGTTGAGTGTGATGAAACACCGTGGTTTATCCAAAGCAATCATGATGATGATGGGCAGATGTGGACAGCGTCGAATCAAGCGGGGACTTATTATCGGTTTGAACCAACACGAAGTGGCAAGGTGATAGCAGAGATACTCAAAGACTATGCGGGGCCGGTGATGGCCGATGGTTATGGAGGATATAACAGACTCACAAAGGACAAAAAAATAGATTTGGCAGGATGTTGGGCGCATGCGCGGCGCAAATTCATAGAACTGGAAGATGTTTATCCAGAAGATGTGGGGTGGGTCCTGGACCGAATTGGCGAGCTGAGTTCAATAGAATACGAGGCAAAAAATTATGAGGAGCTGCAGAAACTGCGGCATGAAAAATCGAGACCATTAGCCGAAAAAATCAGAGGGTATCTGGTTGAAATGAAAACACGGCATTTGCCAGAGAGCGCTCTGATCAAAAAAGCGGTCAACTACACACTAAAACGGTGGGACTGTCTGACGAAGTTTTTGGATGATGCGCGGATACCTTTGACAAACAATGGCGCAGAGAGGGCCATGAGACATGCCGTGATGGGGCGAAAAAATTTTAATGGGTCACAGACAATCAATGGTGCAGATACCGCGTCGGTACTCTACACAATCATCGAGAGTTGCAAGAAGGTAGAAGTTGATCCGACAACATTCATGAAAGAGATAATTCTGAGAAACAACAGAGACGAACCCTCAATCTCTCCACTCCAATACGCCAAACAAATCAGAACACCGCCTGCCGAAAATCAGTAAAGTCAATGACAGGGTTTAGGACTGGGTTACATCACAGCGTTGATGGATAAAAATCATACAGTCTATGCCAGTGCCGATTCGCCAACACCGCCATCATCCGATTTCATTGTGAATCAGTGGCAAAAAGTCCGCTCGCTTTCTTCTCCAAAAAAAACGCTCATCCTGGATGAAATACAAAAAATTCCTGGCTGGTCCGAAGTTGTAAAAAAAATGTGGGATGAAGACAAACTGAATAAAACAAATTTCAACGTATGGTTGCTTGGCAGTTCTTCACTCCTGATCGAAAAAGGTCTGTCAGAAAGTTTGGCAGGACGGTTCGAACTCAATCATTTTCCTCACTGGACTTTTGCAGAATGTCAGAAAGTTTTTGGGGCCTCTCTTCATGAATTTGCGACGATTGGCGGCTATCCAAAACTTTATGATATGCGAGATGATTCTGAACGCCTTAACAATTATGTGCAACACAGCATTATAGAACCAACACTGGGCCGTGATATTTTGTCACTGCATGCTGTTGATAAGCCAGCACTCCTGCGGCAACTCTTCTGGTATGTTTCGCGCATGCCTGCACAGATCGTGAGTTACGAAAAAATTCTGGGATGCTTGCAAGGCAAAGGGAATTCTGCAACTCTGGTTCATTATGCTGAATTGTTGCGATTGGCCTTCATCATCGTTCCGTTATCTAAATTTTCTCAAAAGGCGAACCGGACGAAACGCTCTTTGCCAAAATGGATCATCCCCAACCAAGCGCTCATAGATCCTTCTGTGAAACAAGAGGCTCTGCGTGATTTTATTTTTGAAAATCTGGTGGGCTCACATTTTTTGAATCTTCTTTTTGGCCGCAGAGATTACGAACTTGTGTATTGGCGCGAGGACAACGACGAAGTTGATTTCATCCTTACAAAAAACAATGAACCTGTTTTGACAATCGAAGTCAAAAGCGCCAGAGTTCGCGGAGTCGTGTCTTTGGATTTGCTCATAAGGAACGGTATCTGTTGTCCACTCGTAGTGATTACACAAAAAAACATCGAACAGTTTTTACTCACAACCAGCATTGAAGAAATGTTAGCGTGCTTTATAGAATCCTGAGCGTCCGCTTCTGCCAAAGGACAGATGAGTCCTCTGGCTCAAAAGGTGGATCAGCCTCTGGCTGAGACGAAGCCATGTATCGTACGGTACCGGGCAACGCATTTCGGTGGACCACACCCCCCGATCTAAATTTTTTCATAGACACCGTACGATTGATCTACGGAGACGTTGTGACGCTGGCGGCTTTTGATGCGGCGAGCGAGCCAGCGTAATTCGCGAAGCTCGTGTTCTATGCAGAGTTCTTTAGCCAGGACATCTGCTTTCTTTGGGCCCCGAATTCCCGGTCGCATGAGCCAGGCCAGAAAAAAACAACGCGAGGCCACCAAGCGCCCGGCCCCCTGATCTTCGGGAAGCTGTGTGCCCAGGTCTTCCGCACTGGCCTTAAGGATCGCAATGACTGTCTCTCCTTTAAGTTGCGGGTTGATCTGACGCATCATGCGGATGACACGGGTGGTGTAGGGTGCTGAAAAACTCGTGCCATCGATATCTTGGGACAAATGACATGGTTTGTTGGTCCAGAATGTGTAATCAGATCCCGCGGCAAGCAGATCCACACCGCTCACAGAACCGCCACGGGCGGAATAGGGAGCGGTTTTTTGCTGTTCGTGATAAGGGGCGGCAGGGTCAAATTCTAGACTCCCTGTCAGCACAACATTGTCACCCAGTAGTCCAATAGTATTTGAAAGACCAAGCGCTGTGCCTAAAAACTGACCACCCGCTCCCTCACCAGAATTACCAGCAGCCACAACAAGAACAACTCCAAAGTCAGAGAGTTCTGAAAGTATATCCTGGCAATGCTTAAAATCGGGGTTTTTCAGAAGTGCGGCATATCCCCCCTGGGACAAGAGAGGCAAGATGGCCCCAAATGAAAAATTGACCGCATCTATGTGCTCACCTTTTCTGGCCAGCTTTAAAATGTCTTCAAAGACTCTGCCAACCTGTAGCCAGATGTCTGCCGCAAGGTCAATGGCATAGCTGTGTAGCGGTCCTTCATTCTGATCCGCTTCTTTTTTGTTACCAAAGATGACCTGTGCCACCCACGTGGCATGAGGGGACGGTTCGGCATTTGTAAGACCCAGGTCATGTAGCACAACCTCCCCGATTCCGTTTACATCAGTGTCAACAAAACCAGACTCCACCATGACCAAAGACCTGCCCGGTTTTTGATAGCGCAAAGCAGGGAGGGTATTTCCGGAAAACAAAAGTTCCGGGTTTGTGTAGGCCAGAAACAAACCAACCTGTTGTAAAAAATAGTCGAAATCAGATTGTTTTTGCGAATAATAGCTTTGGTATTGATCTGGCGATATCTCAAGAGGGTGAAGCCGGGAGAGCAGGGCATCCTGCTCTGTTTTTGATAAATAGAGTTTTACCATTTTGTCGGTACAGTCAGCGTCTCCAGTGATGGCGAGCAAAAGATCGAGATACGAACGTGCCAAAGGTGGCAGGTTTTTTCTTTCTAAAATAACATTGATGGTGACGACCATATCTTCAAGAGTTTGATCTGTAAACACCCCCTCATCCAGTCCTAAGAGTAGCATGCGCACAAGCCTGGGAAGGTTTTGCGAACAATCCTGATACCGGTCAATGTATCCGCCTATTCCATGAACTTCGGTCTGTTCAAGACCTGTTCGGTTGGTGGCCGTGTCTGAAACCGGGACATAGTCACTAAAAAAAGGCAGGAGCGTTGAAAATACAAAGATTGTGGTCTGTGACGGGTATTCATAAAATGACACGGGGTTCAAATACCACGAGATCTGTTTACCCGAAAGCGGGTGGTCAAGGTATCTGGCAATCAGTTTGTCTTGTTCTGCCTGAGGCTCTTCGTTGTAAAGTCGCAGGGTCACGTTTTCCATAATTTGTGTGGCCCAGAGGCTGTTAGAAAAGTCGTTTGGGTCAATATCTTGGGGGATGTGTTCCAGAAAGGTCTCAAAATTCTGAGGCGACAGAGCGAGGATCAGCAGAGCCATTGCGTTCAAGCCCACCTCGTCATAGGGATCGTCATCCTTGTCTTTGCGATAGAGATTGATGAGCGTGTCAACTTCCTTGGGATCAGAAAAAACAATGTGGCTTAAGCAGAAGCCTACAGCCTCAAGGCCTCTTTCTTGGAGCGCACGTAGAGGCATCTGGGTCTCAGCCCCTTCGCCGCCCAAAAGAAATTCGGTCGCTTTGGTCAAAAGGTAGGCGGTCTGTTGATAAGAAAGCCCCAGTTCCGCACACACCTGGTCCACGCTTTCTCCCGCGGAAAGCCCACTGTTTTCGGAAAATAACAACTGATACAAAAGCGTCTGAAAGATCCATGCGCATGGTTCTTCGAAAAGTTTTTCTTTAAAGAGAGTTGCCACGGCAGGGTGTGCTCGGTGTTGCCAAAGGAGCTTGGTTAGGGGGAACAGGCTGATGTCCGGGTCGTTGCGGAGGGTGTAATACAGTGCCCTGTACAAACCCACAAGGGAGGTGATCTGGAAATCAGTCAGAGATATTTCTTGTTGCGTAAAGTGCTGGGCCAGGGTGCCCAACCACATGAAGGCATCTTTGTTGGCTTCGAGAAGATTTGTTCTGCTTAAAATCAAAGCGCTGTCAAGTGCCTGGTTGATGAGTCTTGTTTTCGCGATTGTATCCATTCCAGACTCGTTGCCATAAAGCGCCAAAACGACAAGGTCTGCCTGCCAGTCTTCAATCTGATCAAGATCGCGCAGATTTGTTTGCATCTCTTGTGGCGTAATGTGGGCGCCCAAACGAAGCACATTGTCAATACAAAAGATAACCTGCTGTAGCCATTTTGTTTGAGAGATCAGCCTCAGGTCTGTTTCAGGGAGAGTCGCTGTCCCGTCAGGTTTGTAGTCTGGCGCGGTGCGCACCTCGGTATCAATACGATTGTACACTTCGGCAAAAAGAGGCCAGGGCACAATTTCTTTGGACTGTGTCCACAGTGTGTTAAAAAGAATACCATCTGGGTCTGGGAGTTCCAGATTGTGCATTTGTGTCTGCAGGCGATCCAGATAGGGCTCCAGCGCAGGGTCAAATCGGCCGCCAAGATATTTTAACGGTGTGATGATGTCGACCCAGTCGATGTTACGGTTTGGGTGAGGTGTGTCGGCTTCCCACAGGTCAAAAAGCTCTTTCCACAACGCCAGGCCCTCATCAGGATACTGGTGTGAGTACACGGTCCACGCATCGAGACGCAGGTCCTGATCTGTGGCCAAAAGGATTATTTTTTTCAGGGCCAGCGCAGGCAAGAGGTCGAGGTTCTGATGGGATTCTAAGAGACCGGCCCGACCTGTTTTTCTTTTTTGACCAAGGCGCTCCCAGGAAGACGATGGCGAGACATTGGTTTTCTGGTGAATTTCAAAACTCTCCCAATCCATGAGCGCTTCAACAAGAAAGGGATGGCGCACCAACCTGACTTTAAGAAAGCTGGAGACAGGTTGAGAAAAGGTTGCGTTCAAGAATTCGGCAAGAGAGAGTTCTTTGTCGCCATCAGTATCTGCTTGTGCGACTTCTTTCTGCAATTCCGTCCAGCGAGGCCGAAAACGAAGGAGGTTTTTGATGGGGAGATTTGTGTTGCGGGTTGTATTTTCGGGAAGTGTCAGTTTGCCTTGCCTTTCCAAATCCCTCAGGTGTGTCGTGTCACGGTATCTGTCAATGCGCTTGATGTGCCCATCCAGAAAAAAAGCGTCTTCATCAAAGTTGTAGGCGCACCGAAGGGCGGTGAGAATGTCTCCGTTTTCCTCATAAAGAGATTTATCGATTCTTTGAGCCAGCTCCTCATAGGGAATCTGGTCCAAATTTGTAAACGCATTTGAGCTCCTTGTTGTAGACACTTCTACGGAAATTTCTTCATGTCCTCTCCTGGAACGCAAAATGCTAGACGACACTCTGGATTCCATGATGAGGTTGTTGACAATGGGTGCCAGTGCCAGGTTCAAATCTTCTCTTACCTCGCCCTGAGAGGTTCTGTGAAAATCAAGAAGCATGAGGAAGGCGGCATCAGGATCCAGGGAATTAAAGAGTGCGTAGTGATACTGCTCCACCATGGGATCGGAAAACCAGCCCTCATAGTCATCGGCAAAACGCACGAGTCTATTATAATCGAGGAGGTCTTCGGAGAGTTTGTCCCAAGTGTTGTCCCAGTTTTTTTTTGATTGGACGGGCAGCTTGCGGTACAAAGACGCCAGAGGGTGGGCAGGACTTGTTAAAATGTCTTGTTTGAGTTTTTTCCCGGGGGCAATCAGGGCCAGAACTTCAGCCGCTTCATACGATTGAAACCGAACAGCCCCCTGATCATAGAAGTGATGCAAAAGATCAAGACTCTGAGAAACAATGGGTGTGTATGTGGGTCTTGAGGTTGTTCTATGATCTGTTAAACCCCGGGATGCCACGATGCCTGAATAAATATTGTTTCCTGTGAGTCGCACGGGAACGCAAATGTACACGAGAGCAAGATTGTCGAGCCGGGCGGTCACAGACTTGATAGAGTAGCCATGTTTTTCAAGCACAGAAGTCAGGAGGTCATAAAAAGGGCCCATGTGGTCTATATCTCGTGTCTTTCTTAATAGGCAGTCAACAATGTTGTCAGTTGTCTCGCTTGTCACATCGGGCAAGTTGAGGGCTCGAAGAGCCGTGATAAGTTGTGTTTCGGCAGACTGATAGCTGGGTGTGTTGTAGGTTGAACTGGCGCGCGCCAGAGAGTATTCGTACAAATAATTGGAAAGCGATCCAAAAACAAACGCATCAACGGCGGGGCTGTCTATAAAATGGATGACCTGAATGCCTGGCGCATCGAGGGAGGGCAAGCCGTTTCGGATGATATCACGGGCTACCTCAAGTGCACGGATTTGGGCTTCTGCCGAAGCCTGAGAATAGATAGTGTTAAATGGGTGTTCTGTCAGGGCGGTGTTCATGGCATAGGAAAAAAGGATATAGGTTTTATAGGCAGAGTGTTCTGGTGCGGTCTGATCAAGGGGATTGTGTATCATGGTCCAAAAAAGCTCGTTATAAGGATCTGTCTTGTCATGGCCTGTCAGGCTGGGTTCTGGGTTAAAGCGGTAGATGTGACTTGGTCCAGTCGCACCATGATGTCCGGGTGTCACAAAAAACTGTTCGCAGGCATCTCCGTAGGGTATCCACGCGGTGAAACTCGAGCCAACATTTGCCTGAGCGCGCCCCCAATTCAGAAGGTCAATTTCAAAATCAAGGTAATTTATAAGGTTCTCGACAGGGTCGTGTGTGAGGGGGCGTTTAAAGGGAAGGTGTTTATTGCCTAGCAACAGGACCAGTTCGTCAACAGAGAGATTTTCAAAAAGATAGATCCGAAAATCTTTGTACCCCTTTTGTTCTGTGTTCCAAAAAGATATTGGAGAGCGCGCATCATAGGCATCTATAAAGGCCTTGATCTCATCAACGGTCAGGATATCGGCCTGGGTGACATCATGTGAATCACTGTATTGACCGCCTTTGACAAAATTGGATGTCTCAATGGACGCACGCGTGTCGTCACCCAGTTCCGGGTGTTGCACAAAGAACTTTTCAATGAAAATGACATCTTTACGTATTTTCGTCATATGTGTGTATACACAGCAAACTCCATGCCAACTGGAATATTTCTAACTGATTGATTGTATATATTATTTTTTATTTGCGAAACAGTAAATTGACAATGAAATGGCTTCATTATCAAATTGATGAAAAAAATTGGCTCATCGCGTTTACGTGTGGGTAGAGATGCATTTTTTTGAGCTTCGGCAACATTAAAAGACATTTAGTGAAAAAGGGAATTCTACGTTGTATGGTTGCCCCGTTGGCTGAAATGATAATGGTTTGAATGTCTCTAACAGTTTGTTCAATGCTGTGCCCGTCAATTGCAACGCATCAGCAGGAAAAGGCCCTTCTGTGGTTACAGAATCAGCCAATGGTTCTTTAGATAGTATTTTATAATTTCCAGTGACTGACTGTAATGTGAGTTGTTGGGCATGACCCGAACCATCAATCGTCAAACTAAAGTAAAAGTCAATATTA
>CAZGMS010000160.1:0-7174 GCA_964526915.1 uncultured Nitrospirales bacterium | reverse complement strand
ATCATCTTCTACTGCAAAATTACACTCTGGTCTGCAACTGCGTCCGATGGCACAAAAAGTCCTCAACGTGGCGTGCCTTACACGTCTGCGGGCTTTTTGTTTATCTTCCTCGTTTCGGCTCAGATCATGTTTTTTCGTAACGAACATGGTTTTTAGATGTGCCCTGAAGGAAAAAAATCGACTCCCTGAATAACAAAAAACCGGTCTTTCATCCTCCATTGACACCTCTCCAAAATTATCACATATCGGCCCGGGCGGGCATTCGTTGGGTGTCTTGGTGCCAGCTTCTTTGGGAGTTAATATGAAAATGTTTTTTTTGGTGTTTGTATTATTTATTATGTCTTTTCCTGTCATGGCAGGTCCCGTGGAATCGGCCAGTTGTACGCAGGGTGGTGAATTTGGGAATCTGATTGTCATCACTTTTCTCAAGGATATCGAACTGGGCAAACTCGTGATCAAACGTCAAAAAGAAGACGCGAATTACGTACGTGATCTGACCAATTTCAAGGGCGGTGAGTACCGACTGGACATTGCGCCTCAAGGTGGTGTGACAGGATACACCATTGAATACAAGGACAGCACCAGTAGCGACTATCAAAGTCATTCGGATTCTCTGAATTGCGCTGTGGCTACCGTCGACACGATTCCCGTTGTGGCGCCCACAGCAGAACCCATCACGGAACCAACGACACCGAATGCGATGGAGATTGGGGAAAACGAGCTTACGAGCTCACGCCCGCCCGCCGTAGCTTTAGCGAAGGAGGGAACTCACGAGCTTACGCAGGGAGAATCTGGGCAACTGAGGCAACGCCCCGATGAAATGACTGCCAGCGATGTCGTTGTTGTTGATGAGGATGTTGTGGAGGCCGAGGAGTCGGAGCAGACGGAACAGGAAAAATACAATTTTTGAGGAGGCGGCATGAAAACTCAATGTATCATGTTTGTGGCGTTAGTGTGTCTGACGATGGGTGTTACGGGTGTGCGCGCAGAGGTGACCATGATGAGCATGCAGGAGCATCGTGCGGAGGTGAACCGGATCATCTGCGAAAAAAAGGTTGCCTGCCAGGAACCCATTCAGCTCGATGTTTGCGTGAACACCTGGAACAAAGTGGCAGAAATCGAAATCGCCGAGCAGGGCGTGGAAAAGATCACCGCTCTTCGTTCCGTGATGTGCCGTGATTACCTGCGTCAGAAGGCAACCTGCGATAACCTCACCGAGATTTACAAAGAAGGCGAGTGCGTCCTGTCTCAACTGACCAACACGCAATGAATTGTTGTAGGGTGATCGCCACGCGGCGCATAGCATCAGAATTGCCTTAGGGCAATTCTGATGCAACGCATCGCTCGCGATGACAAGTCAGTTTTTTAGCCGATGCGTTCTAACCTGCGCAGGCGGTCATCACAATAACCCGACAGTCTCCTGAGATCATTCACCCGCCCTTCCAGGCGTCGTATGTTGGCCTCCAGTTGATCGAGCCTGGATTCAATCCCAAAGCCGGGGCCATCATGAACAGGGTTGGGGCCAATGCGGAAGCCCTCGTCTGACCGACGTTGTTCGAGTCGGATGATACGATCGTCGATGCGGGCATAATCTCCCTCGATTCTGATAAAGTCCAACCCATTTCTGCGCATTTCAGCTTCAAGAGAGTCAACACGGTGTTCATCATGCTCATACGGTGCGGGGTAGGGGCGTGGGTGGGGAGGGTATGGTCTATGATGAATGAGTTCCACTTCGATGGGTTGTTGCTCAGGCTGGTAGGTCAAAAATGTTCTTCGAAGCCCTTCGAGTTTGTCCAGACGATGGTCGTAATCCCTGCTGTTGAATCCGAGTTGAGACAACTCGTTGTTGATGTTGCGCGTCCGGCGTTCCAGTTCTGTGATTCGCCAGGTCGCAGAATGGTTGACCCAGGCGGTTTCTGTTGGTGTGTTTGCCGGTGAACGTGATGTCAAAAAGGCATTGGCATCCTCGACAAACAGCGCTGATTGTGTTTTTCCTGTGGTGCCCAACGTGGCAAGTGATGGTCCGGCTTGAGCGAGGGTGTCTGTATTCTGTAGGGGCGGCGATGAGGCCTCCAAAAGACCCAAATCAAAATCATTGCTGGAACGATAAGATGTATTTTGAATACTGGTTATGGTCATTGTGTTTTTCTCCTTGTTTGTACACGTAGGGACCGGCCCCTACAGGCGATTAATTGAAGAAAAAATCTTAGGGGAAGATTTTGTAAAAGAAAATATCTGATTCGCGGTTTGTTTTATGAGTCAGGGGAATTGTATTATGGTTTTTGCGCGATGAGTTCGAATAAAACATCACCACGGGCGTGGTATTTTTTTTCAAACGCAGAGCGCGGAATGTGTGCTGTTTCCAAGGGACCGCAAGAGAGGATGTGGTAACCCCAGACCTGTTTTAAAAAACATTCTGCTTCATCCAAATACGCCTTGATGTTTGTGGCCAGAAGAAGGATTGCGTGTGTTTTCAGGCTCCTGTCAAAGACCTCAAACTGAGCCCCCACAAAGAACCTCTGGTTAGCCTGTCTTTTTTTGGGGGTGGGGTTGGGATAGAAAAAAATCAATTCATCCACTGTCTCGTCGGGAAATTTTTGGGCCATCACAGCCACTGCGTCGGCCCGCAAGACAATAAGGTTGGAAGCTGTGTGCTGACGCGCCTTTGCCAGAAGGTCCTGGCTCTTGGTCAACGTGCGTTCGATCCCTATGTAAAAACGATGGGGGTGAGTGTGCGCCTCATTTACAATCCAATCACCTTTGCCGCACCCCACTTCAACCACAAGGTATTCGACCTTGGGAAAATCAGCGAGCAGAGACCAGTCTTTGGGCTCAGGTTCGTGGTGATGGGGGATAAAAGGCTTGGGGCGTTTGATTTGAGCGAATTGAAAGTTCATGTTGCGGGTATCATTCTTATTCAAATGGAACCGTCTTTTCAAGCGAATGCATGTGGTACACCGCGCCAAATCACATTTTTCGCTACTGAGCGGACGAGTCGGGAGAGAGTTTTTTTAATTTTCTTGCATATCTCTCTTGAAAAATGGACAGAATTGGGAAATATGACCAACCTTGGATGGGGGGCCACCAGCAAAACTGAATTACTGTCCCACCTTTTGTCTCACTGGTTTACCAAAAGTACCACTTCTGAGACAGACAACCCCGAAATGGGGGGCGAACACCCCATTTGCGTGACGATATTTGTTTTTTTTTACACAAAACTGAACGAGTGTAATTTTTATTAAGGAAAATTTTTTAATAATACACAGTAATATTAATAAGTTGTATTTATTATTAGTCGCATATTATTATTTTTGTGTATAGCAGTAAATAAAAGACCAAAATGGCATGCTCTGTGCTTATAAAGAAGATGACATCTTAGAAAAAGGAGTCGGTCATGCAAGAAAACATTCAAGTTAATCCTTACCATAAAGTAAAAAATCAGGTTATAATGAAAGATATGGACGCAAACAAACCCATGTCGCCTGCTGGTGAGAAGTTTAACACGGATGCTGAACGTGACGTATTGATCGAAAAGTATTTGCCTTTTGCTACCTCCATTGCCTCCAAGATGATCCGCACCCTTCCCAGCGAAGTGGATTTCGATGACATCCTGTGTAACGCCAGATTGGGGTTATTGGAAGCCGCCAAGAGATATGACGAAAAATTTGGTGTGGATTTCAGAACCTTTGCCTATTATCGCGTGAAGGGTGCCATTTACGATGGGTTGCGCAAAACGGGCTGGATCCCCCGCTCATTGTATTCACGTATCAAGTTTGAGCAGGCCGCGAACGAATATTTACAGGCCAATGAGAAAAGAATGGACAGCACCTCTGAATTTTATCAAAAGGAACTGTCCGAACTCAGTCACTCGATCAACTCAGTGGCATCCATCTATGTGATGAGCATCGACAGCATGGAAGATTTTGAGGTGGAAGACGAACAGGCCAACAAAGACATCGAGCGCAAGGCTGAGTTTCAGAAAATCAAAGAAAAAGTTTGTGATGCCATAGAAAGTTTGCCCGATAAGGAGCGCAAATTGATCAAAATGTACTATTTCCAGAATAAGACCATGGAAGATATTGGTAGACAGTTGAACCTGTCGAAATCCTGGACGTCACGGTTGCATGCAAGAGGTTTGGAACTGTTGTTCAAGAAGGTCAGCAACATGAATCACACAGGTGCGTAATCGCATCATGGTGAATGGAGTTTGTTATGGTTGATCCCATCATCAAAACATTGAACCAAAAGGTGGCAGAAAAAATTGCCAACGTAAAACCACTGGGAGGTCCTGGTGGCACCGACACCATATCCAAGTTCGACGAGGTTCTGCAAAAGAAGCAGTCCAATGCCATGATGGAAAAGCTATCGGAAGCGATCGTGGACAAACCAACAGGTGGAGACATGCAGGTGCTGTCCGCGGATAACATCAAGCTTCAGATCAGCGAAGGTGAATTCAGCAACGTGAGTAATTTCGATGGGAAACAGGCGTTTTCAAATATTTTCAGCAGCATCAACAGCGATGTTGTGAAGATGGATTCAATTATCGAGGTGTTGGCCTCCGACAACACCCGTTTGTCGCGCAGACAATTATTGGC
Organism: uncultured Nitrospirales bacterium; assembly: GCA_964526915.1. GTDB lineage: Bacteria > UBA10199 > UBA10199 > UBA10199 > JADGCS01 > JAHJDR01. The sequence continues at coordinate 2,579 of CAZGMS010000160.1, read as the reverse complement.
CTACCAAGCCAGCATTGGAACGCTGACCATCAATACGGAACTGTTCTCAAAGTTGGCTCAGTCCATTTCGCAGAACCTCAACACCTTGTTGCAAACCAACCTGGGTTAAGGGCAGGGTAAATAGCCATAAAAATCATTTCAATAAATTCACGAAATACGCTACACTGCGGCTGTGCTTGACGTTGTCTCAGGAGAGAGCAGAATGAATTTAAACGTGCGACAGAAGGCTTTTTTTCTCATCCTGCTGATTCAGCAACCCAAAAAAGCCGAGACTTTTTTGGCCCATGTTCCTGCCGGGGATCGGACAGAAATGCTCGCTTTGTACAAAAGTTTGTGTCAGCACGCCGAAAAAGACGTGGCCCAGGTGGCTCAAGACGAATTGAGGAAACTGGTCCGGTCCAAAAGCCAGTCCTACTTTTCAGACGTCCATGTTGATTGGTTGGTGGTTCTGCTCGAGGAAGAAGCTCCAGAGGTGATTGCGGCGGTTTTGCGTTACCTGCCAGCAGAGCGCGTGAACGCAATCTTGGATGGCTTGTCTCAGGAGGTTCTGCAACGTTTGCCGCGTCTCTCCGATACGTACGCTGTCCCGTTGGCCTTGGTGGAATTGTTTCAGAGCCAGATTGAAAACAGGTTTGTGCTCAAAAAAACTTTTGAAAAGGGTCAGAAATTTGAGTTCGAACACTTTTGTCTCTTGCGTGCTGACCAAATCTCACAAACCTTCATGGCACTGGGGTATCAGGAAATTGCCTTGGGGTTGATTTCTTTGCCTGTCCGCGCGCGCGATGTGGTGTTGGAGCGTTTGTCGCCCGCTGATCGCCGTTATGTCGAAACCTATCTTCAAAAAACGGGTAACGTTTCCGAAAAACGGCTCAAGCGTGCCCAATTCCACCTGATCAGCAAAGAGGTTCAGGCAGGACACTCCGATCGTTTTGTTAAAACGTTGGGGTTTCTGGTTTTTGCAAAAATGCTGCTCATGAAAGATCGGCAGGATTTGGAAATCATCAAACGAAAAATGTCTCGGCAGGACGCGAACCTTATGCAGGATTTTGTGAATGAGCAAATGGAAAAAAATTCTGAGGTATCAGTCATCGCCTTTCGCGAAGACATGCTGTCGGCTGTTTCGAGCGTGATCTAGCACTAGCTGACTGAGGAAAATGTCTATGGAGCAAAAATCAAAGGTCATTAAGAGGGACTGTGTGGATGAGCAAATCAGCCTTGAAAACCGTCTTGAGTTGGAGGAATTTGCCGAAAAAGAATCACCTGTTTCCAGTAAAATCATTTCAGAATCCGAGGTCCAGGCGCTGAGTCAATCCGAGGTCATCGTCAACAAGGCACAGGAAGAATCCAAACGCGTCAAGGAGAAGGCCAAAGAATTGTATCTGCAGGTCGAAACCAAAATGGCCGAGGCCAAGAAACAGGGTTTCGAACAGGGACGGCAGGAAGGGTTGGCTACCGTGACAGGGCAACTCGTACAGATTGAAGCACACCAGAAAAAACTCATCGAAAGTATCGAAAAAGAATCCGTGAGTCTGGTGTATGAGATCGCGCAAAAAATTGTGGGCAACGCGCTCAAGACCGATGATGAGGCTGTCTTGGGACTCATCAAACAAGCCCTGCACGCGTCTTTGGGCAATCACCTGACCATTTTTGTCAACCCCAACGATTACGAGCGCATCAGAGAAAAAGAAACGCAACTGACGAATCTTTTGCAGACCACGCAGACGCTGAGCATCAAGCCAACCGAAAATGTCAAAGAAGCAGGCTGTGTGATTGAGTCCGAGATGGGGACCATTGACGCACAACTGGACTACCAGCTCGAGGCCATCAAAAAAGCGTTGGGGGTGGGTTCGTGACCGAGCACAACACAATCAGGGAAGAGATCAGTCTTAAAAGTTACCGCGAAAAAGTGCGTCGTGCGGCGACGTATCGCATCAGAGGCAAGGTCAAGGAATTGACTGGCTTGATCGTGCGGGCGGTGGTCCCTAACGTGAGTGTTGGGGATTTGTGTTACATCAACATTCAGAATCAAGGCAAAACCATCAAATCCGAAGTAGTGGGATTTCAGGGCAGTGACGTCCTGCTGATGCCATTGGGTAATTTGGAGGGGATCGGTCCGGGTAACGAAGTCATCCCCACCGGAGATTGTCTGCGCGTACCGGTAGGGTTTAACTTGAAGGGCCGCATTCTGGATGGCTTGGGAGACCCCATCGATACCGACACGCGGGGGGGATTGGATGTCAAAGAGTACTATCCGGTACACAACACGCCGCCCGATCCCCTTAAACGCAAGGTAATCTGCCAACCACTGTCCGTGGGGGTCAAGGCCATTGATGCCATGCTCACGACGGGAGAGGGACAGCGCGTGGGGATTTTTTCGGCGGCTGGTGTGGGGAAGTCCACCTTGATGGGTATGATCGCGCGCAACACGGAGGCCGAGATCAACGTGATCGCGCTGATCGGTGAGCGTGGACGCGAGGTGCGTGAGTTCATCGAGAGAGATTTGGGGGAAGAAGGCCTCAAACGTTCTGTGGTGGTGTGTGCAACGTCCGACCAGCCGTCCCTCGTTCGCGCCAAAGCGG
>CAZGMS010000159.1:0-3872 GCA_964526915.1 uncultured Nitrospirales bacterium | reverse complement strand
GGTCGCGACCGGCCCCTACGTTGACAGCGCAAAAATTCCAATAGAATTCTTTCGAGCGCTAACACCATTTGTTGAACACCCAAAAATCGTTCTGCGACTTTGATGACAAAATACACCACGATTTGCCCAGGCCCATGATACGTAAGCAACCCGCCACGGTCCGCGTCACAAACAGGAATGCCACGTTTGACTATTTCGGGGTGAACCACAATATTTTGTCCCTTGAGCCTTCTCCCCTTTGTGATGACGGGCTCGTGCTCCAAAAGAAATAAAGTATCCGCAACTTCGTTGGCACATCTTTTACGATGCGTCTCTTCCATGAGGGCAACAGCCTCGGCAAAAGGGATACGACCCAGGGAGTTGATGATGATCTCAGATGGGAAATGCTTTTCGTACATAACCTGTTCTTCAAGCCTGGGACAAACTTAAGGACTACTCCCCTCGTGAATACGTGAACACGTAAACACCTAAACACCATATGACAAAGCTCAAGCCGATATTTGCCATAATACACATAATCGAGTAGAATGTTCCCAATGCCAATATCGTTCATCAAACGCAAAATTCGCAGGGTGTCGCGCCGCGTTCGTAACTGGTCCACGATAGCCTCGCTGACGCTAAAAGGCAACAGGGTTGGCAAGAACACGCGCCTGGCCAATGCCAAACACCCCATCCTCATGATTTACGGATTTGGTTCCTCGCGCCGAACCATGGCCATTCTGGAAACGCGCCTCAGACAGGATGGTCACGTCACATTCTCTTTGAATCTGGGAGGGTTCATCGGGACGTTCAACACCGTCTCGATCGAAGAATCAGCCCGGTACATCGATAAAAAAGTTGAGGAATTTTATAAGAAATATAACATTCAGGGCAAATTGAATCTGGTTGGTCATTCGAAGGGGGGGCTCATTGGATCCTACTGGATCAAATTCCTGAATGGCGCCAGAAGAGTTAACACGCTGGTCACGCTGGGCGCACCTTACAACGGTACCCCGTGGGGTTATTTTTCGTACATCCCGGGCGTGAGTCTGGTGCTCAAGAGTCTCAAACAACTCAAACCCAACAGCATTTTTTTACAGCGTTTACGCGAAACCCCCTACCCCAAACGCGTCAAGGTTTTCTCAGTCTATTCCAAGGACGACAACGCCTGCCCTTTCCCTGCCTCTGTGCTTGAAGAGGCCGACAATGTCAAAAACATCGAGATCCCCAGTGCCACTCACTCGGAACTGCTGGTCAAAAAAACAGTGTTCAACATCATCCGCCACGCTCTTAAAAACGAAATGCCGGAGTCGCTCATCGACGCGACCCGCAAAAATATCGTGGAATTTTTTGGCACCAGAGAAATCTGATCTCCCTGCCAGGCCAATTCCTGTCCCTGCTACGTGATGTTTTTCCTCTGTATCCTTCAGGGAACAGGTTATCGGTATTTTCGTATCAGCTCCCGTTTAAGTTTGTTATTGAAGCACCATGTTCAATCACTTTTTAAACCAAGGAGTTTTTATGAAAAATCAACAAACCATAAGATGGGTCCTGTGGATCCTCTCAGTCACCGCGATCTTGCTCACAGCGCAGGTGGCCAAGGCGGCGACACTGAACGTGGACACAAACGATCCAGCGTGTAGCGACATCACGGGCACACCCTACTGCACGATTCAAGTGGCGGTAAACAACACGGCCAGTTCTGACGTGATCGAGATCGCCGCTGGCGTCTACGCCGAAAATGTTACGGTCGCTGACAAGAGTCTCACCTTCATTGGTGAGAACAAGGACACGACCATCATTGACGGCGGACACGCGAACAGCGTTTTGACTGTCACGAGCGTCACCAATCTGAACATCAATCTGGAACAGCTGACCCTGCGTAACGGAACTGCCGCAGTTGGTGGCGGGATCAACATGGCCCTGGGCAACCTGGTGCTCTCCGACACCGACGTCAGCAATAACACCGTGACCCATGTTGGCGGAATTTATGTGGGGAGCGGATCCATTGAACTAGTCGACAGCTCTGTCGTGGACAACACGGCAACAGGCACCTGTGGCGGCGTCTACATTGCTTCGGGTGATTTGACGCTGATCAATTCCCACATTGATGATAATACGGCGGCTGGTGGCGGTGGGTTGTATGTTATTAACGGGGCCCTCACACTCACCGAATCCTCGGTTGATGATAATACCTCCAGCAATATTGGCGGACTTTATCACGCCGGTGGATTCCTCACAATGGACCACGCCTCTGTTTCCAACAACCAAACCACAACCAGCTATGGTGGGATGTATCATTTTTCCGGTGACGTGAACATCACTGACAGCACCATTGACGGAAATACGGCCGCCGGCAACATGGCCGGGGCTTACATCGAAAGCGGCACCGTCACGATCACAAACACCAGCATCAGTCAGAATAACAGCGTTGGAACTGTCGGCGGGTATTTTCAGAATACAGGCAATTTGACGATCACAGGTTCAACCCTGGACGAAAACACCTCTCAAACAGGGACTGTGGGTGCCCTCCATCACGCAAACGGGATCACAACCATCACTGATTCCACCATCGATGGCAACTCGGCCACTGGCATTGGAGCCATCTACCAACAGACCGGCACCTTATCGATCACCAATTCAAGTGTGCGTGACAATCAATCCAGCAGCACTGCCGGCGCCATTATGTCGGTCGGGGATTTGAACGTTTTGAACAGCACTATTGAAAACAACCACGCCGACGGAACAGCTGGTGCCATTTATCAAACGACAGGAACATTCAGACTCACAAACAGCCTCATTGCTAACAACACTTCCGATCAACACATAGGTGGCATGTACGTCACCGGGAATTTTATTGGCACCAACTCCACGATCAGCGGCAATACGGCAGACGACCACATCGGTGGGTTGTACCTCATTTCAGGAGGACAACTCTACAACATGACGATTGTTAACAATTCAGCTGATATGGACAATGATGGGATTGGTGACGGCGGCGGTGTGTATGCTGGAGCGGGTGTGGTTACCGTAAGCAATTCGATCATTGCTCTTAACGAAGATCGGGGCGGTGAATCACCTGACTGTGCTGGCAACGTGACGTCTGGTGATTACAATCTGCTCGGCCAGGACACTGGCTGTACGTTTACAGCGTTAGCCAACGACCAAATTGGAACAGGGGCAGATCCCATCGATCCCGAAATCAGTAATTTGTTTGATAACGGCGGCGAGACGTTCACTCACTCCTTGTTGGATGTTAGCCCGGCAATTGACGCCGGAAATCCTGCAGGTTGTTTTGGTGATGGTGGCGTCACACTGACTACAGATCAACGCGGCTATCCTCGGCCCTCTGGCTCTGCCTGTGATGTGGGCGCCTACGAAGTTGGCGACTGCGGTGATGGTCACTTGGATTATGACGAAGAATGCGACGATGGTAATGGTGTGAATACCGACGCCTGCACCAATATGTGTCTCACAGCTACCTGCGGTGATGGCATCGTTCAGACCACTGTGGATGAATGTGATGATGGCAACACAGTTGATGGTGACGGTTGTGACAGCGCCTGCAACGAAGAAGCCGCAGTCACCCCGACGCCGACGCCAACACCAGACCCTGTTGATGAACCTGCTGATACCGACACAGACACCGACCCGAGCACGTCTCCTACGGATACCGGCAGTACGGCCAATTCAGGTGGCGGTTGCAGCCTGAACACGCAGGCGTTACCAACAAATTACGTGGGCATGATAGGTATGATTTGGTTATTCACCATCACTTTCATTGCCCTGCGCAACAGGCGACACACGCCATCGAACACTTGAGTTGCCCAATAGATCATCTCGAAGAGAGGAATAAAATCACAAAAGGGCGCCCCCCTTCTCCCACCCCCCCC
>CAZGMS010000158.1:0-14978 GCA_964526915.1 uncultured Nitrospirales bacterium | reverse complement strand
TCCTCACGTACTAGCGTGTACGCTCCGGGGGCATGTTTGCGGACGCCTTGCATCTGAATGGTTTTGAGCCACGACATTAGCATAGTGACAAGAGGAAATTATGGAAATGAACAATCATTCTTGGAAAGAAAAATACAAAAACGTCATCATGACAGCGGATGCCGCGGTGAAACACATTCACCCGGGGCAACGGGTTTTTGTGGGTACGGGCTGTGCACAGCCGCAACAGTTGGTCAAAGCCTTGGTGAGTCGTGCTGACGAACTGGTTGATACCGAGATTGTGCACCTCCTCACCATTGGGCAGGCCCCTTACGCGCACAAAGAGCTGGCGCAGAAATTTCAGGTGAATAGTTTTTTCATCTCCGACAATGTGCGCGATGTGATCCAGGAAGGGTTGGGCGATTACACCCCGATTTTTTTATCGGACATCCCAGAGCTTTTCAAAAGCGGCCAGATGCCTTTGGATGTAGCTCTGATTCAGGTGTCCCCTCCGGATGAAAAGGGAAACTGCTCGCTGGGCGTTTCGGTGGATATCGTCAAGAGCGCGGCACAGAATGCGCGGGTTGTGATCGCGCAGGTGAACGAACAGATGCCACGAACCTTGGGCGACAGTTTCTTGCATGTGCACGATTTCGATTATCTGGTGCCCGTCGATGTGCCTCTCATCGAGGTCACTTGGGGAGGGTTGACGGAAGAAACAACACAAATCGGGAGTTATGTGGCCTCGCTCATCGATGACGGCGCAACCGTTGAGTTGGGGATTGGTCGCGTGCCACACGCTGTCTTGTTATCGCTCAAGAACAAAAAAGATCTGGGGATTCACACCGAAATGTTTTCGGATGCCATCATCGACATGATTGAGTCTGGTGCTGTCAATGGTTCCAAAAAGAGCATGGACAAGGGCAAGGTGACAGCCAGTTTTTGTCTGGGGACAAAGCGGCTTTATGATTACATCCACAACAACCCCGCGTTTGCCTTTCACCCAACTGAACATGTGAACGATCCCCATGTCATCAGTCAGCAATACAAGATGGTGGCCGTCAACGTGGCCTTGGAAGTTGATCTGACCGGCCAGGTCTGTGCTGATTCGCTGGGTACGAAGTTTTATTCCGGCATCGGTGGGCAGGTGGATTTTAACCGTGGGGCCGCGCGCTGTAAAGACGGCAAGGCGATCATTGCCATGGAATCAACCGCGCTTGATGGTAAAGTCTCGCGCATCGTGTCGCGTTTAACACCCGGTGCTGGCGTGGTCACATCACGTGGTGATGTGCACTATGTTGTGACAGAATACGGTGTGGCGTATTTGCACGGCAAGAACATCCAGCAAAGAGCCTTGGCGCTCATCAGCATCGCTCATCCCGATTATCGCGAACAACTTTTGAAAGAGGCGATTGCGTACAAATACATCCGCGCTGATCTGGCCAGTGTGGGAGACAGGATTCATGTGGGCCCCAAAGAAATGCGAACAACGCAGGTTCTGGATGATGGCACGCAGGTGTTTTACAGACCCATTCACCCCACCGACGAACCCAAAATCAAGGAGCTCATGTACAGCTTGTCACAAAAATCCCTGTACACGCGCTTCATGAGCCGCTTGCGCTGGGTTTCGCAAAAGCAGGTGCGTGAATTCATTTATGTGGATCATCGAAACGAGGTGGAGATCGTGGCTTGTCTCCCTGAGGCGTCGGGAGATTGTGTGCTCGCGATTGGCGGGTATTATCTGGATCCCAAAACAAACAGGGCCGAAGTGGCGTTCATTGTGCGCGACGAGTGGCAGAACAGACACGTGGGGTCATTTATGTTCAAATACCTCCAGGCCATTGCCCGCAGTTACGGTATTTCCGGGTTTACGGCAGAAGTTCTGGTCGAGAACAAACCGATGCAGTCTGTTTTTAACCACAGCGGGACCACGATCAAGCTTCGTTGCGAAGATAACGTGTATTATTATGACATGGAATTTGTTGGCGGAGCGAGAAGTTAGGCGCTCGGCATTTGTTTCTTTTGGCTGTTTATGATAGCCGCACGCATCGCAAGACGGAGGCGTTTTCAATAAACAAAAAACTAAAAATCGCTGTGCAGGGCGCACAAAATCAAAACTCGCAGGTTTCGCAGCTCAATATTCAGTTGTTCCCGGTGACGGAAAGCTGACCAAAAATCTGTTTGTATCGTTTTGTAAAGATTTTCTCTGCACGATTTTTCATTTCTTGTGGCAACAGACAGCGAACGAGGCCAGCATTAAAAATTTCTGGCAACGTTTTGAACGATGACATGATGGCCTCGAGGGATTTTTTTTCGATCTCGAGATATTCTGCAAGTTGTAAAAAATCTTTTGTGATCAGCTGACTCCGTTTGCCGTTGAGGATTAAGGCCAAATCGTCACTTTCGCTTGTTAGAACTAGGCGAGAACTGACAACATCATAAGCTGGCGACAGGCGTTGCCCCAGCATTGGATGAAGAATTAATGAAAAATTTTTAAGATGTGCGTCCCCATTTCCAATCAAAAAATTGAACAGCGTTCTTACGAAAAGCCTTTGTGTATCGAGAAAAGGAATCGTTGAATGTTTTTTGAGAAACGCACCAATTTCTTCGATTGATCCCGCGTATTTGTCACGCTTGGCCAGAAGTTGTGCAAAGTCTTCAACAGGAATTTTGTCTCCCCCATCGTCACGATCAAATCTTTTGATCACGTAGGTCAACTGACCATCAGAAAGCGGGAAAAGCCCGTGTGGTGGTGTTTCGATGGAAAGATTTTCTGCCAGGTTCATGTAGAAATTTTCGTTTTCGGCCAGATGAGGAAAGCGCGAGGGTGACGGTTTTAGAATATGTGTGCCATCAGCGGCCACGACGACGATCTGTGTCTTTTGATCGTTGAGCCGTACGGAAAGTTTTTCTTGCACACCGGAGATGGACATCTGGCCAATCATTTTCTGTGCCTGAGAAAAAATATCGCTCGTAGAGAAGTTGAGAGCGGGAAGTTTTGTTGTCTGCCAAAGTTTGTGAAGACATGACTGATGATACGGCTGTGTTGTTTCGTTTTTGATTTCGCGTTCGCAACAAAGGCAGATGTTGGAGGTCATGCGGTCTCCTCATCGTCTGGCATGACGCTGACTGCCCCCACACATTCTTTGCCGGTGGCCAGAAGCATTGCGAATTCATCTTTGGCATCAATTTTCAGAGATTGTGCGTTGAGATCAAATAACCAGCCTTCTGGAATCAAGTGGGCAAAGAAAGGATGCAGTTTTTTGCTGATGATAGGCTCACTTGATAATGGGAGTGTGAGGCTGATTGGCACAGCGTTCTGTTGTTCCAGATAATCTGTATTGTACGTAAAGGAAAACTGTTTGTCTTCTTTTGTGAGGTGACCGGCAAGGGTGTTTTTAAAATAGACTTTAGCTCTGGTCATAAAAATCCACAGGCCCCAATTTTTTTCCAAACAGTTTTAAGACAGCATTGACTTTGTCCATTCGCACGGTGGGTTTTCCTTGCTCAAGATCGCGTACAAACCTCAATCCTACGCCGCTTGCCAAGGCCAGTTGCCGCTGATCCAAGCCTTCTTTTTTGCGTCTTTGTTTGATGTAATTGGCCAACTCCATTTTGCTATTATTATACCCGTTCGGGACGTTTTGTCAACATCATATACCCGAAAGGGATTATTTTGTCTCCGTGTATAAACAATTATACCCGATCGGGGTTGTGTGGTGTTTGCCAACTTCATTCACATATGTAAACAGCTTTGTGAAAAAAGTGCACCTAAAGTCCGCAAGTGCAATGGAATTCAGGGTGCATTTTTGACCTTAACTTTTGGGAGTGAAGTGCGATAAGTCATTCGTGCCACCGTGTCATGGTGTCAAAATGCCCCCGCTACGGCGATGAGATGATGCTGGTAGATTTTGTCTTTGACACATGGATTGGATTATGGAGGATTACTTTTTACACGCAGAGGACGCCACCGAAGATGAAGATCACAAGATATTCAGGGACGCACAGTGTCAGACATGAGATACCGCAGTGATCCTCAGGCGCCTTGATATATGAAAGGAAGACGATGAGAATCAAAAAAAGGAAGCCGATCGTTGCTGCATTATTATCATTGGTGATTCCCGGCCTGGGGCAGGTTTACAATGGAGAGTTGCTGAAAGGCACTGTTTTGTTCTTCAGTTGCCTGTTCACTTTGCCCCTTATGATACTATTGCGTTTGCAGCACCGGTTTAATGGATTGTTAGTTATTGGCGTGGTGTTGATGGCCTGCGTTATTTTGACATGTGGCGAGGCCTTTTATACGGCTACAAGGAAAAAAGAAATGATGTTAAAGCCGTACAACAGATGGTACTACTATTTGTTGATCGGAGTTTTGGTTGTTGCCTGCAACATTGCGTCTTCAAATATTTACTCAGTGAAAACATGGGGGTTAAAATCTTATAAAATGACGTCGGAATCAATGCTACCAACATTAATGAATGGGGACCGCATCATTGTCGACCTTAAATATTATTGGGACAAAAGGCCCCAAAAAGGCGATATCATAGTCTTTCAATATCCAAAAGATCCCTCGGTGGATTTTGTAAAGAGAATTGTTGCCACAGAAAATGATGTTGTAGAATCAAAGAACGAAATCATTTATATCAATGGCGTTGCTATGAACGAACCCTATATCCAGCATGTTAGCAACAGAAGCAGGCTGTCCGAAAACTTTGAACCTTTGACCGTGCCAAAGGGATGTGTATTTGTTTTGGGGGATAATCGGGATAGGAGCATGGACAGCCGGTATTTCGGTAATATTACTGATACTCAAATTCGAGGCAAGGCCCTTTATGTTTATTGGTCAAAACAGAGAAACAGGATAGGGCAAGAAATTAAATAATGGAATATGACGCAAGTGTTTTATTGGTAGCGAAAACAGGTCAAAAAGCGATCGTTGACCATTCCTACGGCTTGTCTGTGGGCATCCATTGAGAAGTAGAAGACACAGGGCCGATTGATTTACGGGAATGTTCTGAAAAAGTGGCTTAACAGCTTGAAACTTCACCACAAAACAACCCCTTTTTCTATTGAATACAACCCCCATCAATGCTAGAAAAGAACACCCCAGCTCGGGTCGAAAATCACTGTTTTCGGATACTGGAGAACCTCATGGCAAACGAAGCAACAGCGCAAGAGATGATCGAACAAACCTACGATGCGGATTCTATCAAAGTTTTAGAAGGCCTCGAGGCGGTGCGCCAACGTCCCGCCATGTACATTGGCTCTACCGGGATCACCGGGTTGCATCATCTGGTCTTTGAGGTGGTCGACAACAGCATCGACGAAGCCTTGGCGGGGTATTGCACCCTGGTGACCGTGGCCATTCACACCGAGAACTCCATTACGGTGACAGACAATGGCCGTGGCATTCCCACGGAAATTCACGCGACAGAAGGTGTGAGCGCGGCAGAGGTGGTGCTCACCAAATTACACGCAGGGGGCAAATTCGAAAACAACGCCTACAAGGTGTCCGGTGGGCTTCATGGTGTGGGGCTGAGTTGCGTGAACGCTCTGTCCGAAAAACTCGAGGTAGAGATCAAGCGCAATGGCAAGGTATTCCAGCAATCATACCAAAGGGGCACTCCCGCAGATCCCCTCAAAGAGGTTGGGGTGACCGATCAGCACGGTACCAAGGTGTGGTTCAAGCCAGACACCGATATTTTTGAAGAAACGGAATATAACTTCGATACACTTTCACAAAGGCTTCGCGAGCTGGCCTTTCTGAACAAAGGGGTGCACATTGTCATCAGGGATGAACGCACCGAGAAGGAACACGATTTTTTGTATAACGGAGGACTCAAAAGTTTTGTTGAGTACCTGAACCAACGCAAAACCCCAGTGCATGACTCTGTTGTGTATTTCGAAGACACGCGCGGTGATGTGGTGGTCGAAGTGGCCCTGCAATGGAACGACGGGTACAACGAGGTTCTGTTTTCGTTTGCCAACAACATCAATACCAAGGAAGGCGGGACACACCTGAGCGGTTTTCGTTCTGCCATGACACGCTGTCTCAACGCCTATTCCGATGCCAACAACCTTCTCAAGGGCCTGACCGAAAAACCCTCTGGCGACGATATCCGCGAGGGTTTGTGCGCCATCATTTCGGTCAAACTGCCCCACCCGCAATTTGAGGGACAAACCAAGGGCAAGCTGGGCAACAGCGACATCGAGGGCGTGGTGCGGCAGGTTGTGAACGACAAATTTGCGCAATTTCTCGAAGAAAATCCCCCGGAGGCGCGCCGCATTGTCAGCAAAATTATTGACGCGGCCCGTGCGCGCGAAGCGGCACGCAAGGCACGCAATCTGGTGCGTCGCAAATCCGCGCTCGATACAAGCACACTGCCGGGCAAGCTCGCCGACTGCCAGGAACGCGATCCCGCAAAGGCCGAAATCTACATCGTCGAGGGAGATTCGGCAGGTGGCTCCGCCAAACAAGGACGCAACCGCGCCAATCAGGCCATTTTGCCGCTCAAGGGCAAGATTCTCAATGTGGAAAAGGCCCGGTTCGACAAAATGTTGTCCAGCGAGGAAATCCGCATTCTCATCACCGCGCTGGGGACAGGGATTGGTGATAACGAATTCAGCATCGACAAGTTGCGCTATCACACCATTGTGATCATGACAGACGCTGATGTGGACGGCTCACACATTCGTACCTTGTTGCTGACGTTGTTTTATAGACACATGACCGACATCATCTCCCAAGGACATTTGTTCATTGCGCAACCGCCGCTCTTTCGAGTCAAAAAAGGGAAATCCGAGCGATACCTCAAAGACCAGGAGGCCCTCGATGCCCATCTCATCGAGATGGCCGTTGGTGATGTTGTCGTGAGTGTCGGGGATAAAACCCTGACGCAATCGAACCTGACCATATTGATAAAAGACATCATCGATTATGACAGACATCTTAATCATTTTAGAGGGAAGGTGGATACGCGGGTCATTGACGCCGCCCTGATGCGCACAACTTTAAGCCTCGATGTGCTGGCAAACGAGACAGAACTGCAAAAAGAAATCGTAAAGCTTAAAGAATGTCTTCGCTCACAGCAGGTGTCTTTCAATGAAAATGACATTGTGGTTTCGGAAGACGCTGAACATTCGCGAAAAAGGCTCACGATCAAAACGCAACTGGGAACAACGGCAATGGTCACAGTGATCGACACCGATTTTATGCGGTCTGCAGAGGTGTCACAACTTTTCAAGATAGTTTCCCGAATCAAGTCCAATGCCGCCCCCCCCTACGCGCTGGTGCAAAAGGAAGAAAAATATATTTTCGACAACCTCGTTGCCCTGAAAAACCATGTCATCGACAGCGGGAAAAAAGGGTTGTACATCCAGCGCTATAAAGGTCTGGGCGAAATGAACCCCGAACAACTTTGGGAGACCACCATGGACCCTGCGCGTCGGACCCTGCTCAAGGTGCAAATCGAAGATGCTGTCGAATGTGATCAGATGTTTACCGTGCTCATGGGGGATCAGGTGGAGCCGCGTCGAGAATTTATTGAGGCCAACGCGCTCAACACGAGGAATTTGGATATATGAAATCGTGCGTACGTGTTGGCGTGCGTACGTGCGTGCGGTTCTGATCCGTATTCTCAGGGACACATGCGATTCATACCCTAAAGGGCACAAGCGATCGTCGAGCCACGATCATCGATTCACGAGGTTTATATGTGGGAATACACAGATAAAGTTAAAGACCATTTTTTGAATCCCCGTAACGTGGGCGTCATCAAGGACGCCGATGGTGTGGGCGAGGTGGGGTCGTTGGCCTGCGGCGATGCCCTGACGTTGTACTTTAAACTCGACGAAAAAGGGCGTATTGCCGAAGCGCGGTTCCAAACCTTTGGTTGTGCGAGTGCCATCGCCTCTTCATCCGCCCTCACAGAGATGATCAAGGGTAAAACGCTCGAGGAGGCGCAACAAATCACGAACGATGACATTGCCAGTTTTTTGGGAGGACTGCCCAAAGAAAAAATGCACTGTTCCGTGATGGGGTTTGACGCGCTCAAAAAGGCCATTGCGAATTATCGCGGCGAAAAATTGCCCGTACACGAAGGCACGATTGTTTGTGAGTGTTTTGATGTTTCCGATTTGGAAATTAAAAAGGCGGTGCAGGATCATCACCTGGCGACAATAGAAGAGGTGACGAATTTTACCAAGGCAGGCGGGGGCTGTGGCAAGTGTCACGAGAAAATTCAGGAGATCATCAACGAAACCCTGTTGCTTCATAAGGTTGGCCCCCACAAAACAAAAAAACTTTCGAATATTCAAAAAATCAAGCTCATCGAACAAACGCTCGAAGATGTGATTCGCCCCGCACTCAAAAAAGATCATGGCGACATCGAATTGGTTGACGTGTCGGGCAATATCGTTACTGTCAAGTTGCTGGGGACTTGCGCCCTGTGTAGCAAATCACCCGTCACACTCAAAAATTTTGTAGAATCCAAACTCAAAGAGCTGGTCAGTCACGATATTTTACTGGAGGAAGTTAAGGAATGAAGCTCATTTACGCCGATAACAATGCCACCACCCAAGTTGATCCCGTGGTATTAGACGAAATGTTGCCCTGCCTGAAGGATCAATACGGCAATCCGTCGAGCATGTACACATTGGCAGAGACATCAGCGAGCAAGATTAGCGAAGCCAGGAAGCGGGTGGCCAGGCTCATTGGGGCAACGTGCGAAGAAATCATTTTTACAAGCTGTGGGACCGAATCCAATAACGCGGCCATCAGATCGGCCATTTACACACAGCCACAAAAAAAACACATCGTTACCACCAGGGTCGAACATCCGGCCATCACCCATTTGTGCGAGACCCTGGCCAAAAACGGGTACCGCGTGACCTTTGTGCCGGTCGATAAAAAAGGACGCCTCGATCTGGATTATCTCAAAAAAAATCTCAGTGAGCAGACAGCCTTGGTGAGTGTGATGTGGGCCAACAATGAAACAGGTGTGATCTTTCCGATCGCCGAAATAGCGGCCTTGGTGCGAAAGAAGGGCATTTTATTTCACACCGATGCCGTGCAGGCGGTTGGCAAAATCCCTCTCAGTGTTATGGGGGGCGGCGTTGACCTGCTGTCATTTTCCGGACACAAAATCCACGCGCCCAAAGGCATCGGAGTTTTATTTGTCCGCAAGGGGACTCCTTTTTCACCGTTTCTCATTGGTGGTCATCAGGAAAAAAACAGACGGGCGGGTACAGAGAACGTGGCCTCTATCGTCGCTTTAGGCAAAGCATGCGAATTGGCCGGAGAACATCTTGCCGAAATGAACACGCGGGTCAAGCGCATGCGCGATCGATTGGAAACAGAATTACTCCAACGCATTCCACAAAGCGAAGTGAACGGTGATCGCCTCACGCGTATTCCCAACACAACAAATATTGGTTTTAGTTCCATTGAAGGGGAGGCCATTTTGCTCATGCTCAACGAGTTGGGAGTTTGTGCCTCTTCCGGATCGGCCTGCACCACAGGGTCACTGGAACCGTCTCATGTGCTCAGGGCCATGAAGGTTCCCATGACCAGCGCGCACGGGTCCATCCGGTTCAGCCTGAGTACTGCCAACCAAGAAGAAGACATCGATTATATCATCGAACACTTGCCGCGTATTGTGGCCAAGCTCAGGGACTGGTCACCTTTTTGGAAAAAATAATTTTTTAGGAGGACAAATGACACAAACGAACATAAATAAAACGGATGAACTCAAAAAAATCGAAGCGATATTAGACAAAAAAATTCGTCCCATGTTGCAGGCAGATGGGGGCAATCTCGAAGTGCTCTCTCTGGAAGGCAACACGCTGGGTGTGCGGTATCAGGGTGCCTGCTGTGGTTGTCCACACGCCGCAACGGGGACCCTCATGGCAATCGAGAGCGTCTTGAAGGACGAGTACAATCCCGATATCAAAGTCGTTCCTCAATAAAAAAACAACCCGGTTCAGAACAAATCACCGCATTTGCCGTTTTTGTTTTTTGTGTTCACAGGGATGCCGAGATGCTTGTAAGCAAGTTCCGTCACCATGCGTCCACGCGGGGTTCGGAGCAGAAAACCTTCTTGAATCAGATAGGGTTCGTAAACATCTTCCAGTGTGTCTTTTTGTTCGCTGAGCGTGGCCGCGATGGCCTCGATGCCCACAGGACCACCGCCATAGATTTCTACTATGATCCTTAAGATTTTTTGATCCATGGGATCGAAGCCTCTCTCATCGACCTCCAACAGTTCCAGCCCCTTTCGCGCGCAGGCCAGATCCACGAGAGAGTTGTTCTTGACGTCGGCATAGTCGCGAACCCTCCTTAATAGACGATTGGCCACACGCGGCGTGCCGCGAGATCGGCTGGCAATTTCCTGGGCGCCTTCATCGCTAACGGCGATTTTCAAGATGCCAGAAGATCGTTTGACAATCTGGGTCAGCTCTTCACAGCGATAATACTGAAGTCTTTCGACGATGCCAAAACGGTCGCGCAGGGGAGATGTCAACAAACCCGCGCGGGTTGTGGCCGCCACGAGGGTAAAAGGGGGAAGATCAATTTTAATGATTTTGGCTGAGGGGCCCTGTCCAATCAGAATATCGAGCTGAAAATCCTCCATGGCGGGATACAGGATTTCTTCGAGTTGGGGACTGAGTCTGTGAATCTCATCGATGAACAGGACGTCTCCGTGTTCAAGGCCTGTGAGGATGGCGGCCAGATCGCCGGGCTTCTCAATGACCGGGCCGGAAGTGACCCGGATCTGTGTTTTCATTTCGTGTGCGATGATGTAGGCGAGGCTGGTTTTGCCCAGCCCCGGAGGGCCGCAAAACAGGCAATGGTCCAGCGGTTCCTTGCGGGATCTGGCGGCCTGCAAAAAAATCGATAGTTTTTCCTTGGTTTTTTCCTGGCCGATGTATTCACCCAAATTTCGCGGACGTAAATTGTGATCGAGGCGTCTGTCCTCCTCGGAGAGTTGGTGGGGATCGATTTCTTGAAGTTGTCGTGTCATAGTTATGAGAGGTGTTCTTTATTTTTGCGTCTTGACCAGCGATTTTTTTATGAGGGACTGCACTGTATCGGCCTGGTTGATATCCAGCCCCTGCACAATTCTGCGGGCCTGTGTTTCTGGATAACCCAGGTTCATCAAGGCACTGGTGACGTCTCTGATTTTGCTGTCGCCATCTTGATCATCATTGGCCGCGGGGATGGGCAAGCCCAAACCCTCCTCCTTGAATTTGTCCTTGAGCTCGACGACCAGGCGTTCGGCAGTTTTTTTGCCAACACCGCTGATGCTGGTGAGCACGGTCAAATTGCCTTCGATGAGGGCCTGCATGAGGTTTCTGACGGGCATCGCGGAGAGGAGCTGCAGGGCCAGCTTGGGTCCCACACCAGACACAGAAATGAGCTTTTGAAAAAACATTTTTTCTGAGAGAGTTTTGAACCCATACAAGTGAAAGGCATTTTCGTTGACGTGCGTATAAATTTCGAATCGGACAGAGCTACCGGTTTCGCCTAGCTGGTACAGGGTGTCTTTGGCCAAAAAAACCTCATAGCCAACGCCGTTCACATCGATCACAGCGCGGTGCTCATCTTTTCTGTGCAGGTTGCCCGATAGAAAACCGATCATATGACGATGTGTTCACGTGTTCACGTGTTCACGAAAAAACGTTTATGGCCAACGGTCTACAGCTGTCAGCTCTCATTTGAGCTTTCAGCAGATTTACCTCTAGGATAAGCAGAACATTCGTATTCAATCAATGTTTTTTACCGGGAATGTAAAGGGAGGCCAGCACACCGCCAATCAGCGCCAAACAGATCACACACAATGACGCCCAAGTGGGGATGTGCACATAGTGTGAGGCGAGCATTTTGACCCCGACAAAACCCAAAATAAATACCAGACTGACCTTGATGTAATGAAATTTGGCCATCATGGCAGCCAGGGCAAAATAAAGTGATCTGAGACCCAAAATGGCGAATATGTTGGAGGTGAACACAATAAAAGGATCACGGGTGATAGCGAAAATGGCAGGGATGGAGTCGATGGCGAAAAAAATGTCGGTGGTTTCGATCACCATGAGGCACAGAAAGAGAGGGGTAAAGACCGTTTTTTGCTCGAGCTTGATGACAAAGCGGTTTTCATGAAACTCATGTGTGAGGGGGAGGAATTTTTTGGCTATGATGACAGTGTAGTTGTGTTCCAGTTCTTTTGGTTTGTCGTTCGAAAAGAACATTTTGAAGGCCGTGATCACGAGTAGTGCCCCGAAGACGTAGATCATCCACACGAAGCGATGAATCAGGGCTGAACCTGCCAGAATCATCATCATTCGAAAAACGATGGCTCCCAGAATGCCCCAAAATAAAACGCGGTGTTGGTATTTGTTTGGAACTTTAAAATAGGCAAAGATCATGGCAATCACGAAGATGTTGTCCATGCTCAGCGATTCTTCGATGATGTAGCCGGTTAAAAACTGTAAAACAGCCTGTTTTCCCGAAAGGGCTTCACCAGAGGTCAGTCCCATGCCAAACCAGTGGTGTTCATAAATGAAAAACACCACGATGTTGAAGAGCAGGGCCAGAGAGATCCAAAACGCGGTCCAACCCAAGGCTTCTTTGGCCCCAATGATGTGCGCCTTCCTATTGAGAACACCCAAATCCAGGGCCATGAGGAGGATGACCAATACGATAAATGATGACCAGAGAATAAACATAGAGACACCTATTACCGGTAATAACTTGCGTTTTTCAAGATTTCTTTTATTCCGTTAAGATTGGCACGGGGACACTGGAGCGCTTGCCCAAGGTCACTCATGGTATGGGCGTGGCAAAGGGCAACCCCCAGGGCGTCGCTGGCATTTTCCTCTGCCCGGTCCTTGAGATTGAGGAGTTTGCCAATCATGTACTGAACCTGTTCTTTGCTGGCCCTGCCATAACCCGTGATGGCTTTTTTTATTTCCAGGGGAGTGTATTCGCAAATTTGCAGTTTGGCGATGGCGCCTGACAGCATGGCCACGCCACGCACCTCACCTAACTTCTGAACAGACTTTGGATTTTTATGATAAAAAATATTTTCGATGGCAAGAATTGTCGGGTTGAAGGCCTGAATGATCGCTTGAATTTCCTGATAGAGAAAAACCAGGCGGGCAGAAAAAGAACCTTGCTTCTCCAAATAAATGGTGCCGTTTTCGACGTGTCTTGATTGGTTGCCTGATTTGTCGATTAGTCCAAAACCTGTGATGCGGCTGCCGGGATCGATACCAAGAATTATCATGAAGAATCATATACAGGATAAGTTGATTAATCAAGAAAGGAACCTCTCTCAATTCCTTTGTGTCTGGTTGCTTTTTGTACTAGTCACGTGGAAAAATTTGTGTAAGAACAGGACTCATCCAGAGAGATTTGAGTGACCCCTGTTGGTCACGTTTCCGAGGATGTTTTGACTACTAGGGAACTCCTATGAAGAAAATCGTGTTGCTTGTTGTTATTTTGGCGAGTTTATTGGTCACAAAGGCTTATGCGGCAGAAATCATAGCCACGGTCGATGATCGTCAAATCAACGAATCCGAAGTGATGAGCCTGGCCAGCCCCCGCATGATCAAGGTGCAGGCCCAGATCTACGATATCAAACGGGCGGCGGTTGATCAGCTCATACAGGATTTTTTGATGGGGAGAGAGGCCAAAAAAAGAGGTTTGAGTGTTGAACAGCTCGAGAAGGACATCAGAAAAAAAGCGGAGACGGTCAGTGAGGGAGAGGCGCAGGTTGTCTACAACATGAACAAGGCGCGGTTTCAAAACAAGTCGTTTGACGAAGTCAAAACCATGATCATGGCACAACTCAAGATGCAGAAACAACAATTGGCGGTGGATGACTTTGTTCAGGAACTGAGGGGCAAGGCCAAGGTTAAAATTAACCTGCAAAGACCCCGCTACACGGTGTCTCCAGACGATGATCCTGGTCAGGGCAACAAAAACGCCCCCATTGTTTTGATCGAATTTTCGGACTTTCAATGTCCTTATTGCAAAAGGGTTCGTCCTGTTCTCAAGAGGTTAATGAGCCAATACAAAGACAAGTTGTACTACGTGTTCAGAGACTTCCCCCTGAGCTTTCACAAACAGGCCAAGGATGCGGCCAACGCCACACAGTGCGCAGCGGAACAGGGAAAGTATTGGGAGTTTAACGAGAAGATATGGGACGGACAACGCGAAATTTTCAACAAAGAATTAAGTCACGAAGATTTTTTGGGCAAGTTCAGAGAAATCTCCAAGGCCCTGGGGTTGGCGGCAGACAAGTTTGATAGCTGTATGACGGGCAAGAAGTATTATGCCGAAATCGATAAGGATCAGGCGGATGGTCTGGCGGCTGGTGTCACGGGAACGCCGGCTTATTTTATCAACGGGGTCTTCTTGTCGGGTGCGCAACCGTATGAGTCTTTCGTCGAGGTCATCGAAGACGAATTGCAACTGAAAGAGTGAAAAGCAAACTTTCCATAGTCATCATCATCGCCGTTTTGATTTTCGTAGCAGATCACGCAACGAAATGGATGATCGTTAATCAGATTCCCTTGGGGGATCGTGTGCCCGTGATCCCCAACATCTTCGATATCGTGCACGGTCGCAACACGGGAGCCGCCTTTGGCTTCTTGAGTGATTGGAATTCCCCTTTCAAAGACTGGTTTTTTTATTTTGTGGGGTTTTTGGCGCTGATATTTTTGTATTACTACGTCAAGTCCGTTAAAAAGACCGACACCCTGATTCTGGTATCACTGGCCATGATTTTGGGCGGGGCCAGCGGGAACCTGGTCGATCGGGTCTTGCGTGGTGGAGTTGTGG
Source organism: uncultured Nitrospirales bacterium (assembly GCA_964526915.1). Lineage (GTDB taxonomy): Bacteria > UBA10199 > UBA10199 > UBA10199 > JADGCS01 > JAHJDR01. The sequence goes on along the minus strand of CAZGMS010000158.1, from coordinate 157 downwards.
ATTTCCTGTCGGTTCATTATTTTCACAAAATATGTTCCTTTCAGATTTTCAATTATCAGATCACCTTTCCCTTGGACTGGCCAGCCTTTAACGTTGCCGATAGTGCCATATCAGTGGCCGTGGTGATGTTGTTAATCGAGCAGTTTCGGGGGGCACG
>CAZGMS010000157.1:0-21716 GCA_964526915.1 uncultured Nitrospirales bacterium | reverse complement strand
GATTGTAACCAATCGCGACGGCCACATGCACGGGATTACTCACCACGGCATCAGCTTTTTTGACCGCCTGGCGAGGATCACCAAACACCATATCACGATGCAACCGGCGTCTTTCTCCCTTGATCTGCGGGTCGCCTTCGTCCTGCTTGTACTCACGCTTGACCTCGTCCTTGCTCATCTTGTGACGTTTATTATAGTTCCATCGTTGCACGCCCATGTCGATGAGGGCCACCACAATGAAAACTGCCGCCACCTTGGAAAAGAAACTGTAGACGATCTGCCCTGTGATGATCACCGCTTTTTCCATGGTCACTTGAGAGGACAGGAGAATATCCTGCATGTACTTGTTGATCGTGATGTACGCGATGTAAATCACCAGCGACAACTTGAGCATGTTTTTGAAGAGCTCGATGAAGGTCACAATCTTGAACATGTTTTTAAAGCCCTCAATGGGATTGAGCTTCTCCATCTTAGGCATTAAGGGTTCCATCGAAAAAACCCCTCCGACCTGAACCAAACCCACGAGCAGGGCCGCGATCACCCCAGACAATAAAGCGGGGGCCGAGGCCTTGGCCAGCGTCAACACGAGCATTTTGAGAACATGTGATACATCGGCCAAGACAATCTCTTTTTTCGCCGTCAAATCAATGCAGAGCTTCATGAAATCCTTGAGCACATCACCCATGAAATCGATGCTGAAAGCGATCGCCGCGAACACGGCCATCATCACAAAAACCGTGGTCAAGTCCTTGCTTTTGGCCACATCGCCCTTCTTTTTTGCTTCACGCAGGCGTTTTGGGGTCGCATGCTCGGTTTTTTCCTGTGCAGAATCCTGTGCCATATGCTCATCACCTCTGCTATTGCTGTTGCAAAAGCAGTATCTCGTCAATCCGTCAGTAGTGGATCACATATTCCGATTATCGTCCAGATAAACACGAAAGTTGATAAATGACTCTAATTTCTACAAAACTATCGTAAAAAACACACAACTTTATACAAGAGGTTGTCGATACTCCCTACACAGCAGATGAACATGCAATTATCATTTTCATCTATTTGTAATTATTACATTTTTGCCATATGGAAAAGAACTTGCAAGCCATCCTCTCGGAACTATCGCAAATAAAAGAAAAACTGGGCGCCGTGGAGCAATCGGAGCAGGAACTCAAAACAAACATGAGGATGATCTTTGCCGACCTCACCCACTTCGAAAATCTGGTCCTGAAGATACTTGACCACCGGACCCCCTCCCTCGAAACCGAAAAATACCAGCATTAGGGTGTCCTCTAATCGAAGGATCAAGGCCGGTCATGACCGACCACGACGTGGAGCGCCTCTTCGTCCACAATGCCTTCGTCGGTATACGGCAAGGCAGGCACAAAGTGAAGCTGGCTGTTTCTGGCCAGTTCACCCGTCCTCGTTGCCAACAGTTTCAAGATGTTTTCCGTGAGAAACCGTGTGAGTCCTATCCCTTTTTTGAGACAAATAAAACAATCAACCCCAGAGGCCCTCTCGACGGCCACACCCAGCGAAACATAGACCTTATCAACAAACACATGCCGACAAATTTTTTCTTCAATGTCCTTAAGCCCTATCCTGTCGGGCCCCTCTTTGACCGTTTGCCCCGCGCTCCCCTGATGAAACCAATGACCATCGCTGTCACACTTCACCCAATCTCCTTGGGTCCACACATTTTTGAACTGTGAAAAAAAAGTTAGTTGGTGAAGGTCTTTGTCAATCACAAACCCCTTCGACATGGACGGTGTCGGTTTCTTGCACACCAAATACCCTGATTGGCCTCGCCCCAAGGCATAGCCTGCCTCAGCATACGCATCCACACACATCCCCAACCCGGGACTTTGCAGGGATGAATTTTTGATATCGGAAACCACCAATGGCAACAAATAACTCCCCAGGATGGAGGGATGACACAACATCGTGAGGATCGGTAATTTCGACCGGCCAATATTTTCGTAACACCATTGCCAGGCCTCCCTGGTCCACGGCTCACCAGCCGCACCAATCACACGCAAACTGGCAAGCGTGCATTGTGGGGGAATCTTGAACCCTGCATGCTGTAACCGGCGCATCAGGCCTGTTGCCACACCCAAGTGAGTCACGCCGTGGTCTTCACAGAGGTGAAAAACCTGCTCGGGCCGATGCGGGTGCGGCGCTCCTTCCGCCAAAAGCACTGTCGCCGCAAAATGAGTCGTTCCAATGATTTCCCACAGGGCAATCATGTCAACAAAGTTTGTGTTCCAACAAAACACGTCTTTTGAATCAATATCGAAATTTAAAAAGAACTCCTTGGTCACCTGTGCCAGCAAACCACCATGCGTGTGGACCAGCGGGATGAGTTGGTGATCCGGCCCCACGGAATGCAGGATGGCGGCGATGTGGTCACTGGATAATTCCTCGGTAGAGGCCTCTGCGGACAGGGCTCCCACAACGTCCGCAAAATAAACATCGCGGTCCGGTCTCATGGCTTGGGTGCGATCACCGATGTTTTCGATCACCACACATTGCTTCATCTGCTCGCACGCATCGACAATTTTATCGGCCCTGTCCTTCAAAAAGAGCTTCTGCCCTCGCTCATGATAACCGTCCGCCGTAAACAAAACCGTCACCCCCAAAGTCTTGCAAATCGAGTGCATGTTCTCTTCGCTGTATGATAAAAAAAGAGGAACGGCGATGGCGCCCAGTTTGACCACGGCAAAAAATACGGGAAGCAGCTCTGGTAGCATGGGAAACAGAAGGGCCACACGATCGTTTTTGACCACACCAAGCTCTTCTTTGAGATAATTGGCCACCTGATTGGTCTTGGCAAATAATTCTGCGTAGGAAAGTTTTTTTACCTCACCGTGTTCTCCCACCCAGACCACGGCATCCTTCAGTGCCTGTTTGGAATCCGCGGCGTGGCGATCAACGCAATTATCGCAGATGTTCAACCGGCCGCCAACGAACCATCTGGTTTTCGCAAAACCTTCGGACGCGTCCACGATCTGTGTGTAGGGTTCAAACCAGGAGATGTCCGTTTCGTGCACACAGGAGTCCCAAAACCATTCGATGCCCGTCGTGGCGCGCTGGACCAGTTCCTCGAATGACTGAATCTCGTGCCGCTCCATAAATTTGGTGATGTTGGCATTCTTGATGAGGGTCTTGCCCGGCTTCCATACGTCTGGTACACCCATGCGGACTCCTTTGCATCATTTTGACTGGCACAGCTCTACCACATCCGCCCCCCTGAGCCAAGGAGGGAAAAAAACAGATCAAAGTCTGCCCGCAGACCGCAGGCGGTAAACGATCATCCCATCCACCACGGTCTCTTGTCGATAATTATCCTCCACAAACCTCTTGAGAAGCTCATACTTCTCGATGGGAAAATACCCAAAACCGCGGATGTTAGCCGGTGAGGAATCAATGAACAAAGTGGGCGGACGGGTCAAAAAATCAGCAAACACCTTTTTCCAATAGGGGTGATCAATCCTCTCCAGTATTTCGGCCACAGTAAAAAGTTCGGTCTCGCTGATTCCCGTCAAATGATTGCTGTCTGCGGCAAAATCATTTTCTTGCGGCCCGAACACGTGAGGTTGAAAGTCCTTCATGAGCATGGTCTGTACGTTAAGGTTCCTGTTGGTCGCCCTCACATACTCCATGGCGGGTGACCCCGGCGAGGTTCCTGCCAACACATCGCTCCAGAAATACGCTGTTGATGGCAGACGCTCCGAATAAAAATAGAGTTGTGGCACATTGCCCCAAATATAGATACGGTCTGCCCCTGAGGTGTGCTGTTTGACGTACTCAATGGAACTGGTCACATCGTTGGGCATGGTCGAAAAATTGCACGCGGCCTCGATAAAAAAGAGGCTGGCTGGCAGGGCCATCAACAACACCATGTGTTTGCGTACATGCCCCAGGGTTGCCAACAACCAGATTTTTCCGCGACTCACTCGCTTTGCGGCCCCGGGTTGTCGCTCGTCCCAAAACCGGACCCCTTCCGCCGCCAGTAACGATAGCGGGCCCAGTAAAAACACAAAATAATGATAAAATACCCGTTTGCCCAGAGCGATGGTAAACCAAAGCAAAACCAGCCACAGAAACAAAAAGAGAGTGTGTCGGAAATCGTCAGACTTGAAACGACCAAGCCGAAACACGGGCCTGATACCATAGACAGCAAACACTGTCATGGCAAACGACGCAGACAACACCAGGGTGGTTCGGATGACAAACTTGATGAACCAATACAGAAAAGAAAAACCTTCATAGGCCTGGATGTAAAGTGTATTGGTTTCGGTAAACTTGTCGCGCATGAGACCAAAACCTGATCCGAAAGGCTCCACGAGACAAACCGGCAGGATAATCACGCACACAAAACCAAACCCCAACGCCAAAAAACCTCGGAGACAAAATCCGCCCCCTATCAAAAACGCGAGCACGGCCGCCAGCAACACACACGCCATGGGGGCTTTGAAGGACGCGGCGATGGCCGCAAAAACACCCACCAACAGATAATCAAGCGTTGCCCGATTCTTGAACGCCCTGATGACAAAAATGGCACACAGCACCGCAGGGAACAGTGACAGGCTCTCCGCACTGGGCGTGTAAAAATCTTTGCTCAGAAAACCGTGCGCGAACACACAATAAAACCACGCCGCCCACAGTCCCGTTTTTTTATTTCCTAACAATGACCCAGCCCCATACAGAGCCCCGATCGTCCCCGCCTGCCAGAAAGTGTGCACGATATGCATCGGAAGCATATTGTTCTTTTCTGTAAACGAATAAACCAGGGCATACAGGTAATGCGTCAGCAGGTAGGTACTTCCCAAAAAATCCTTCAGGCCAACCATCCCTGCATTGATGAATCTCGCGTACAACGCGTTGGTCAACTCATCGATATTGAAATAAGGCACCCACAGACCGGGCAAAGACAACAACAGGTGAACTGTCACGATAACACCCAAATGCTGATACGGGGATAGGTGATTGATTTTAGCTTTCATTGTAGCAATTACTGCCATTGATGCAATTGTTGCCGTTGCCAACTGCTCATTGCTCAATTGTTTCGTCCTTCACACAGGTCCACATAGGCATCAACCACTTTCTCCCACGTGTACTCCCTGGCCATCAAGCAGGACTTATCCTGCATCTTCGCCAAAAGAACTCGATCACGCAGTAAAAACAGAAAAGACTCATCCAGTTTTTCCAACTGATCATAAGGAATCAGGAACCCATTTTCCCCCGGAAAAACCAAATCCACCGTGCCCGGAGCCGGTGTGGCCACGATCGCCAGTGACGCGGCCATGGCCTCCAGAATCACATTGGGCATGCCCTCAAAATCACTCGTGAGGGCAAACACATCCGCCGTGTGATAATCCTGAACCAACTGTTCTCGATCGCGCCATCCCAAAAAAATGACCTGTCTCTTCAACTTCTCATCCTCACCAACCAACGCCTCCAGACGCGCCCTCTCCGGTCCCTCACCGGCAATCTTGAGAAAAATCCTGTTCTGTCCCGACGAAACCAGCCTCTGGATACTGTCAATCAGACGTTCGACGTGTTTCTGCACACTGAGTCGCCCCACCGTGAGGATCGTCAGTCTATCCTGATTTTGAGTCCGCTGATGATCACGATAATACTGGGCATCCACCCCATTGGGGATCACGTTAATGTTTTTGCGATCATAAAATGCTTTGGCCAACGCGGCGAGCCCCTGGCTGTTGGTGGTCAGGCCATCCGAAAAACGCCACACCAGACGAGTCAGCCAATTGCTCACCTTGTGGATTCGCGCCAACTGCTCTGGCAAGAAACCGGGCACGTCCCCCCCCCGCAGGGCCACAATGTAGGGCACACCAAACAGGAGTTTCAACAACAGTGCCGCTGGGCCGCAGGGAATCGAAAAAAAACAAATCACGCGATCCGGCCTGGTCCGAAAAAAAATGGGCACCATGTGCCACAGACTTGACAAAACAAACACAACCATTTCAAACACAGAACATTTTTCCAAGTGACGTCGTAAAGTCGGGAGACGCAAAATCCTCACACCCTTGACGGTTTCGCATTTCCTCAGCCCCCGATACCGGCTCGTACACACAGACACATCAAAACCTTTTTGTGCCAATATCTGTGCGATCTGCTCTGTCGCATTCCCTCCCCCTCCACCCAAGGGCGGGTATTCATAATTGATGAACAAAATCTTTTTCATTGTTTCATTTCTTCATTGCTTCATTTCTTCATTATTTCGTTACCCATAGCCTAAAAAAAAGGCGCCTCCCTTAACACAACGTTAAAAGAAGGCGCCTTCGTAAAAAACATCATCATCCCTTGTTATTGTACGATAGGCTGATACTTGTATGAAACCGTGGCGCAGTCGGCACGATCCGATCCACCCACATAGTCGCCCTTCCAGTCGCCGTCTTTATAGAGAACACCCACAATGCGGTTGGGGAGATCAATGGTGTGTGTGACGTAGGGACGGCCATTGCCTGCCAAATCAGCACTGTACAACATCCTGGTCTGTTTCGAAGTGGGGTTCATGCAATTGGCTGTGCAGCCATCGAGGATGTCGGAATTATGTCCGCTGCCTTTGCCGGGCATGTCTTTGCAGGAAATACCAGACATCACTTCCACTTTTTCGCAGACATGGGTCACGGGGGCTGTCTGAAAATCGGTCGGCATCATATCGTTGCCCTTAACGACATGGCGGCAAACAGCCGAAACGGCGTCAACGTAGTCGGACTTGTTCATATCGTTATAGGCCACACCTTGAACCCGATAACCCGAAGGACAGCAACTTTCGGCATAGGGTCGATTGTTGCTGGTGCAATCGTTATCGGAAACAATTGTGCCACCACATGATTGAGCGTAAACATGGCCCGCCACCAAAACTGTCGTGAGCGTCACAACAGTGACTAGTGTTTTTTTAAACATAACTGATTCTCCTTATGATTGAAAAAGATTGGTCTATACTTTTGGCATTTTTATACAAAATCCCACAGACTCTCTCCATAACCAATGGTCAGGTGACAATCAAGCAAGTTTTTAGATGCTGTTTTCAGATGCCCCATCACCATTTGAGGACGGAGCGGCCAAAAGGCCCATTGATCTGCAAGCGCAAAGGGACTCCTGCCACATGGTTTTTTTTGGGAAACAACACTTCGAAGTGACGCGACCAAATGTTGCTATAGGGAAAAAGGGACTGGGTCAAAGGATCAACCTTGGGGATGAGTTCAATTTTTTCGGGCTTGATTTTTTCGCCGTCCACGTCAAGCACCAACTCCCACACAGTATCGTGTGAGGTCAAATCTCCATATTTGTATTCGTACGTGTACAGACAAACGAAAAAACGATGGTATTTGTCCAAATTCTTTCTCTCGGCTTGCCACAACGCGCTCTTCCTGTCGCTGTCATAATCGTAGATCCTCGCGATCTTGTCGACCTTAGCGGACAAAAAAGCGGCATCCTGGTAGGTCGCATACCAATTCAGGGAGGCGTAAAAATCGTCCCGCCCGTAAACTTCTTCGTGACGCGAGACCTGCTTGAAAATCTTTTTGTAGGAAGTCTTCGCAAAACACGGTGTGATGAGCATCACAGCCAAAAAAAACACACAAACCAGAAAAACCAACGCACGCGCGCATGCCACTCTGGATGATGTGTGTGACAGTCTCATCATGATATACAGGACTAATTAAGTTAAGGGCACCTCAAAAATGTTTACTCATCCGCGTAAGAACGCTCCACCCTCTCTTGCTCTTCCTTGCACCGGATGCACAGATCGGTCACGGGTCTGGCCTCTAGCCTTTTGACACTGATCTCCTCTCCGCACTTTTCACAGATCCCATACTCCCCATCCTCGATTTTTTGCAGGACTTTATTGATCTTTTTGAGCAAAGTGCGTTCACGGTCCTTCAAACGAATGCTCATGCTCTGATCGGATTCCGTTGAGGCCAGATCGACTTCATCGAACAATTCTTCTTCTTTGAGGGAATAGAGTGGCTCGCCCACGTGGCCGGCCTGCTTGATGATATCTTCCTTGCGATGTTCCAATAATTCCTTGAATTTTTTCAGCTCAGTTTTTTTCATGGCCCCTGCTCCCTTTGATATACTCCAACAACTTGACACAGCAGAATTGCCCATTCACAATTCTTTGTCAATCGCGAATTGTAACCCACAAGACAGCAAATATTCAACTCACAAAAAAAATGAATGTTTGTTTAAGCTGCGATCTTTGTTTTAACCTGATCAACCAATTTGGCAAAGGCTTTTGGTTGGGTGATGGCCAACTGAGACAGGGCCTTGCGATCAAGTTCAGACCCGACCAACTTGAGCCCATTGATGAAGCGCGAATAGCTCAACCCGAGTTCTTTCACAGCGGCGCTGATACGCACGATCCAAAGAGATCTGAAGTTACGTTTTTTGACTTTGCGGTCTCGGTAGGAAAACTTTTCTGCACGACGGACCTTTTCGGCAGCTGTCCTAAACAACTTGGACTGTCCCCCGCGGTAACCTTTGGCTTTACTCAAAACAGCTTTTCTTCTTCTGCGGGCCTTAAAACCTCTTTTGGCTCTTGCCATTTTTTCTCCTTGAGCTTGCTTGGCGTTTGTCTATTTTTTAAGACAACTCTTCGGGTGCCAAAACGAAGCCATGTTATTGTGCTAGGCGTTTGGAACACAGCACGTTATCCATAGGGCAACATCTGTTTGACATTTTTTTCGTCAGACGGGTGTATGTATGATGCCCGGCGGGCCTGCCGCTTCATTTTCTTGGATTTGGGTTCAAGAATATGTGACTTGAAGGCTTTTTTGTATTTCACTTTACCTTTTTTGGTTAACTTGAATCTTTTGGCCGCTCCACGACATGTCTTAATCTTTGGCATACAATCCTCTCAGTTAATAAGGCCCGCCTATTTAGGAAAATCAAGACAAGATTGCAACGATTATTTACATTTTTGACCCTGTAACTTTCTGTTTGTCCAGTATTCTCATGATATTAATCATTCTGTTCAGGGCGGCGACATTGCTGAGTACCGTCACAAAAAACAATGGGATCAGATAGACATAGCCCACAAGACCCAATAAGGTCAGCTGTGGGAAACGAGGGAATAGAAGGGGGAATAATGCGTAAGCGAACACGGGGGCCAGGATGCCACCTGCTCCAAGGTAAGCTATGCGTTCCGGTCTTTGCATCATGCCGCCAGAATACGCAACCCCCATGGTTTCGCCCTTTGCCTTGGTGTAACTGGTGAGCATGGAACCCAGATAGGCCAGCATGACGACCCAGAAAATAAATGAATCACGATAAAAAAAGGCGAGCCCCGTCAGAGTCAGTCCTTCGGACACCCTATCCAGACAGGAGTCGATGAAGGACCCTGCCTGAGTACAACGATTGGTCGCGCGAGCCACGCGGCCATCAAAAAAATCAAGACTGGCCCCCAAAACCATAAGCCATCCTCCTAAACCAAAATGACCGACCGCAAAGGCCGCGGCCGAAAAAATAGCCACCACACAACCCGTGATGGAAATGGCGTTGGGGCTGATGTGAAAAAAAATGAAAAAACGGAAAATGGGTTCCAACAACCACATCCAGAATTCCCGAATCCATTTGTTGAGGATGATGGAGGAGTGGCGTTCCTCGATCTCGGCAGTTTTGGGTCGGTGACGTGAGATAACAATAAAAACAACCAACGAAACCACGATGAACGCGTTAACAAAAAATAAGGGGCCAAAGGTTAACCAAAAATGGTCTTGAATCATATGACTTCTCGTGAATCGAAATCAGCTCAAAGCTCACATCTTATACTTCCCAAAATCCTCTGGCTCCAGATTCTCCAGAATTTCTGTCCATTTCTGGGATTTGAGCTGATCTTCTGATTGATGGACCCCCTCCAGTTTTCGTGATTTTTCGATCACTTTGCGGTCAACGTAGATATCTGATTTGGTCCTGAGCGCCACTGCGATCGCATCGGACGGGCGGCAATCGAGAGAAAACTGGTTGTTCAGACTCTGGCAATGAATCAGGGCAAAAAAAGTGTTGTCCATGAGATCGGTGATCTCAATGCGTTGGACCGAGGCATGCAACTTTTCGAGCAATGTCTTGATGAGGTCATGGGTCATCGGCCGGGAGAGCGCGATCTTTTCGATTTCCGTGGCGATAGCAGAGGCCTCAATGAGGCCAATCCAGATAGGCAGTGCCAATGTGCCCTCTTCGTCCTTCAAAATCACGATGGGCATGTTCGTAAAAGGATCTATTGTGAGTCCTGATACATTCATTTTGATTAAATCACTCATGTCGTGTGCTCCCTCAAATCTCGTGGTGGTTCGCCAGTCCGAATCACATAAATCATCAAATTCCAAAATACAAGAGACTAAACAGTTTCCCCAAAAAGGCAATGGGGGTTGGCTCGTGTCACGCGCACGTCAACAAAATTACCCGGCGAAATTTTTTTGGTGGTGCTAAAGTGAATCACCTTGTGTCCCGGGGTTCTTCCCAAATAGGGGTGCGGCTCCTGACCCCGGCATTCTTCCATCAGCACCGATTGAACCGTGCCCACATCCTTTTGATTGAGTTGGCTCACAACCTCCCGATCCAGCTCCTGCAGTGTTTTCAGCCGCTGGGCCTTTTCCTGCAAAGGCACATCATCGGGCAAATGGGCCGCTGTGGTGTGGGGTCTGGGAGAATACACGAATGAGTAGGTCTGCGTGTACCCCACCTGACGCATGACTTCGAGGGTTTGTTGCAAGTCGTCATCCGTTTCGGAAGGAAACCCCACAATCAAGTCCGTAGAAAAATTAATGTGCGGGACAGCCTTTTTGAGTTTGGCAACGAGCCCCAAATATTGTTCCTGCGAATAGTGCCTGTTCATGAGCTTGAGGATGCGATCGGAGCCTGACTGCAGAGGCAGGTGAAATTGGGGCGCAAGGATGGGGTTCACCGCAAATTGCGCGATCAGCTCGTCGCTCACATCTTTGGGGTGACTGGTGGCAAAACGCAATCGTTTGAGGGATGTTTGCCTGGCAATCGCCTCCAACAGCGCGGGAAAAGAAATGCCCAGCTTTTCCTTGAGTCCGTAAGAGTTCACGTTCTGGCCCAACAGAGTGACTTCCTTCACTCCCCTCTCGGTCAGTTTGTTGATTTCGTCGATGATGTCTTGCGGGGGGCGTGACGACTCGCGTCCACGCACATACGGCACAATGCAATACGCGCAGAAATTGTCACAGCCTTTCTGGATGTTCACAAAAGATTTGACGGGGACATCACCGGCGCTGGGCAGGACGTTCAAAAAAGAATAATCCCCGTCCTCTTTTAAATTCGTATGACACAAGACGCAGTGCTCCTGCTCGGATGAACTTAATAGTCGCTGTTGCACCAATGAGGGCAAGGTGCCAATCTGATCCGGTCCCAGAATGATGTCGATAAGGGGAAAACGCTTTGATAATTTCTGCTTTTCCTGTTGCGCGACACAACCAGCCACGCAGATGATCAGTTGGGGATTGGTTTTTTTGAGAGGTCGCAGACGGCCCAGTTCAGAATATATTTTGTGTTCGGCCTTGGCGCGAATGGAGCAGGTATTGAGCACGATGATATCCGCCTCAGTCACCTCCTGCGTTTTCTCGTAACCCAGCTCTGCCAATAGTGAGAGCATCTGACGGCTATCGTGCTCATTCATCTGACAACCAAATGTGCGGATGTAGGCTTTTTTCACTGAAGCTTATCCAAAAACCTGTTTGATATTTGTTTTTTGGATAGAAATAGAATATTAATATGAATCATCTATTTTGATCGAGTCGATGATTCTATCCACATCATCACTGCCCAACTCGTCCATCACATCGTGAAAGTCGTCTTCCGAAAAATAACCCTCGGCTTTCTTCACAAACTGATCCTGATTGCGAAGGTCCTCACGAATGGAATCCATGTACCCATCGGGATTCTTGTGCATGATGTGGTCAATGTACTTGTTGAGGTTCTTAACGGCCTTCTTTTTTTGAATGTCCTTGATTTTCTTCCAATTTTTTAAATAATGGTAACGGCAATACCCCATGGTGGTTGCGGCATTGGTACAACCCTTGTGCTTGCATAATTTGACGATTCTTGTTTGCATCCTGCCTATAATTCTCTGTTTAATTTCAACAAGTTGGGCAAGAAGTAGTCACCCAAAAAAAAGCCTAATCCATGGCAATCACTTGCCTTTATCACAAAGACCCCTAGTAGGGAACATCTCGAATGATGTCAACAAATAACTGGGATTGACGATATGCCTTAAGGCGCGGTGATTTCGTCCCACTCATTCGCGATTTTTTGGGACAGTGGCTTCTTGCGGCTGATTTTGGCGAGGTTGTTTTCGAAGGCAACCGCATCCGCGGTTTTCATGTTGAGTCTTTTGCGCATGTCCTCAGACACCACGTCCTTAAGATCCTCTTTCATGTACAGACGATCGCGATGGTAGAACAGCACAATGAAAACAACGATGATGATGAGGGCTATGATTAATAAGGTCGTCATGTGATTTTTCCGTCGATCACATCATAGAGAACTTTTTTGATCTCGTCGAGTCTTTCTCGTGATGTAATTTTCTGACCAAAAATGTCTTTGAGGTACAGGGTATCCACCACCTGATCGATTTTGGTGGATATTTTGGACAGCTCCACATAACATCCCTGACCAGCCAAACAGCTGACGATGTCGTAGATGAGGCCCAAACGATCGTGTGTGAGCACATCAATTACGGTGTAATAGGCAGACACATCATTATCGATGGTGATCTGGGTGTCCGCCTGCTGCACCGGTTTCTTGACCATGAAGTCCGCCTTCCGCCGTTTCTTGATGAGCTCGTCGATGCGAAACTTGCCTGAAAAAACGCCATACAGGTTCTGCCGCAAAGGCTCCACCAGTCCCACTCGATACAGGCTTTGCCCTCCGGCACTCTGGATCCTGAGCTTGATGAGCACATGCCCATCGGAGAGCATGAAATTTTCCATGGTCATGATGTTGATGCCCAGGGAGAGCAATGCCCCTGTGACCAGCGGGATCACGCGCGGGTTGGAAAGTGTGTAAACCAGAATTTCGCTCATCGTGTTGTCCTGAATTTCCTTTTCGACCAACAACAACTGACTGTCGTCGTGCTCAGAAATCAGCCGAAAATGCCCTTCAATCTCCTCATCGGAATGCGCCAGCACATAACGTGGAGAGATGGACTGTAAAAATATTTCCAGCAGACCCGTCTCCAGCTTACCCTGCATCCGGCTCAAAACCGACCTTCGCACATCAGCCACTTTCTGTTTGTACAAATCCTCAGAAGAGGGCTGTTCGGAAAAACATTCGCTGGTTTTCTTAAACAGAGATTGCAGGAGCGTATCCTTCCATTCTGTCCAGGCATCGGTATTGACGGCACGGATATCGGCCCACGTGAGCAAAAACAGCATCCTCAGATTGTCCTGGGTTTTGATGGCCTGGGCAAACTCGCTAATCATGCGCAAATCCTGTAAATCGCGTCGCTGTGACAAATGCGACATGATCAGGTGAGACTTCACCAGAAACTCCACGACCATCGCTTCCGCCTCGGAATACCCCAACCTCTGCATGATACGGTCGGCAATCTGCGCCCCCTGTTCCGCGTGATTACCCTCTTCTGATTTGCCGATATCATGGAACAGCAAACCCAGATGCAACAAGTCTTTGCGCGTCACTTGATGATACGCCTGGTGATACGTCGCGAAGCCCTGCGCGTACTGAGGCTCACTCGCCAATTTGGAAACCTCGTTCACAGCAAACAGGGAGTGCGTGTCGACTGTGTACAAGTGATATAAATCGTGTTGCATGCGATTGCGGATCTTTTTGAATTCCGGAATGAAATGATCCAGAAAATGAACATCGTGCATGGCCAACAAGGTGTGCCCCAACGCGTGGGGGGAACTCACCAACTCCCTGAACAGAGCCCCGATCTTTTCATCACCACGAAAATCATCCGTGATGTGGGGCAAGGCCTTCGCGATCTGCTCGCAAGTCCCAAAGTGAAGATCAAGACCCGTGTTACGCACGTGCAGAAACGCATCCATCAAGTGTGTGATGTCTTTCTCGAACACATCGTCATCACGCACGGCAATCTGTGCCTCTTTGATACAGAAATGATCATCCAACACCTGATCGATGATCTGTGACTGCGTCGGCGCGAGGCCCAGCCCCAAAGGGGAAGCCAATTTTTGGATGAGCGTTTTAACGTGCCGATTCACCTGTGAGGCCACGGTGTAATAGGCCTGCATGAATTTTTCGACCCCCAGAACAACCGCGTCGTCTTCAAAATCCAGTTCTTTGGCGAGGATAATCTGGGCATCGAAGGTGATTTGATCGCTTTTGCGACCAAGCACGGCATGGAGCTTGTTTCTGATCGTGAGCAGAAAGCAAAGTGACAACTGCAATTGGTCCCGGGCAACACCATCGAGAAAGCCTGCCTCACACAAACATGAATAATCGCTGCCCACACCAACGATCTGAGCCATCCAACGAATGAGCTGCAAATCCCTGAGTCCGCCCTCACCTTCCTTGATGTGGGGCTCCAGCAGATAAACCGTATCACCGAATTTTTTTAGTCGCACCTGCCGCTCATCATATTTGGCCAGAAAAATCCGCCGTTTGACAGCCAGGTCCTGCAGGGCTTCGTCACGCTGGCAAAGCAGGTTTTCAAACAGGCTGGCAGAACCCACAATCAAACGCAAATTCAACAGCGCCGTGAAGATCGTGTGATCGTCATGCAGGTATTGCAGGGTCTCGTCAAATGTGCGTACAGCGTGCCCCACATCGAGCTTGAGGTCCCACAAGACGTACAAGAGTTTTTGGGCCAACTGCTGATAATGATCCGATCGATGTGACGGCACCACAAACAGCAAATCGATGTCGGACAAGAGCGACATCTCCTCGCGGCCATACCCACCTGTGGCCATGAGGGCGAAAGAGGTTTGTTCCACAACGGATCGCGAATCTGGCTGAGATGAAAAATACTGCCATAACCCGCGAATGAGTTCGTCCATCATCAGGGAGCGCAGGCGGTGCAAATCCAGCGGAGAGACATCTTTCTGCATCAGCTCAGTCACCACGCGGTGGCTGTTTTGCAGATACGCCAAAGCCTGCGTGGTCACGTCTTCGCCACTCACGACAAAGGGGGACACCAGTTGCTTCAAACGATCATCTCCCAAAAGGTGTCTGGTGAAGGGGGTCAACTGGTTCATAGTTCTGCTCTCAGGTATTTGAGAGTACAGTTATTTATTTAGCAATAAATTCCTCAGTATTGAATATGGTTGTGCCACGCGGGTCTGCACATCAACCGTGGTGTATCCCACTTTGAGCAAACCGGCATATTGCGGGTTGGTGACCTCATAGGCGTAGATAATTGGCTTTGATTGTGGGCGTGGTGGGAAAAATTCTTTGCTCATAATGATATCTTATAAAAGTCTTTTCAGTTTTTCAGCGTCCGGCAAAATATTTCTGTATTGTGCGGGAAGTTTTGCTGACGTCTTGTAAAGAGCCACTCCCATAGGTTTGCTAGTATCTCGAAATGAAAACTCAACGATTTTATGATTTTTTTCTTTGCACAAAATGATACCAATTGAAGGGTTTTCGTGGGGCATTTTTATCAATTCATCTAACGCTGACAGATAAAAGTTCATTTTCCCTGCATACTCGGCTTTGAATTTTCCTTTTTTAAGTTCCAAGGCAACCAGGCTTTGGAGTCTCCGATTAAAAAAAAGCAGATCTATAAAAAACTCATTGCCATCTACAAGTAGCCGGTATTGGTTACCAACAAAACTAAAATCCGAACCGAGTGCCATAATGAACTTTTTGATATTGTTGACAATGGCATGTTCCAAAACCCGTTCATCAGGTTCTTCGTCAGGGTCTTCTATGTTGACAAAATCGAGCAACAGCTCGCCTTTGAAAGCGTGAAGCGTTTTCGCTCGAAACGTCTGGTCGGGTATCGTTTTTGTAAAATTGTTCTGCAACGCACCTTTTTGCGAGAACAAATTTTCTTTGATGTGGTATTTCAATTTTTCAACACTCCAGAAACCTGTAGCGCACTGTTCAACATAAAACAGTCGGGCGTTTTGCCCCTTTACTTTCAGGATAATTTCCATGTGATGAGTAAAACCTACGCGAGTAAAAAGCTCTCCCCGCAAATCGTCAGTTGTCAACTGACGATTTGGAAGAAAATCTTCCCAAGATTCATAGAAGAGTCGCATGTTTTTAATGTTTGTTGTGGAAAATCCTCTAAGACCTGGTAGTTCTTGCTGTAGCCTTTCAGAAATGACTTCTATGGCACCAGTGCCCCACAAGCGGTTACGGGTATTTTCAGAAACATACCGGCCCACAGAAAAATAAAGAGAAAGCAACTCCCGATTGGCAAGTGCCGCTGCCGTGTAGCGGCTTTGTAAAATGGCGTCTTTTATTTTTCTGATGGCGCTCGAATAGTCTTTTAATTCGATGGTTCGGATCGTTTTTTTACTCATCGCTTGCCTCCATCAGACGGATCTCTGATTCGATAAAGGCGATCTCGTCCATCGTTAGGTCATATTTCTTGTAGAGCAATTCGTCGGTCCATTCGGCTTCGGTCATAAGTAGTGCCTTCCTTACAAGTAAAATTTCATCACATCAAAAACCCTATTTTCTTACATCATCCCATTATCAAGGACACCCCAAAGCCCTTCATATCTCCTGCCTGAGCTCGTGCAAAAAGGTCAGGGCTTCGAGCGGTGAGAGTTTATCCAGATCCAGTAACTTGATTTTTTGCACCAGCTTGGAATCAGGCTTTTCAAACAACCCCATCTGCCCAGTCGCGTCTTTTTCGAGATCAGATTGAAAAGAGAGGTCCTTGAGTTCAAGGAGTTTGAGGATTTCCTTGGCGCGCTTGACCGCGGCGGGAGGCAGGCCCGCCATACCCGCAACCGTGACCCCATAACTGCGGTTGGTGCCGCCCGGTTTGAGCTTGCGCAGAAAAATGATTTGCTGATTCCACTCACGCACCGTCATCTGAAAATTTTGGATCCCCTTTTTCTGTTCGGCCAAATCACACAACTCGTGATAATGAGTGGCAAACAGTGTTCTGGCGCGGATGCGATCGTGAAGATCTTCCGCCACGGCCCAGGCAATGCTGAGCCCGTCGAACGTGGACGTTCCACGGCCTATCTCATCGAGCAGAACCAGACTGCGGTGCGTGGCTTCACGCAAAATGCGCGCTGTCTCGATCATCTCAACCATGAAGGTCGACAGACCTTTTTGCAGATGATCGTGTGCCCCTACGCGCGTGAACACGCGGTCACAAATGCCCACAGTCGCCTGAGAGCACGGCACAAACGATCCTATCTGCGCCAAGATGACAACCAATCCGGCCATACGCATCACCGTGGACTTGCCCGCCATGTTGGGCCCTGTGATGATGAGTTGCAGGTTACTGACGGCATCCAGATAAATATCGTTTGGAACATAACGTTCACTCCCACCAAGACGCTCCAGAATGGGGTGCCGCGCGTCCTTGAGGTCGAGCACCTGCGTGTTGTTGATCACCGGTTTGACGTAACCGTACTGCTTGGCGATCGCGGCAAAAGAAAGCAACACATCAAGCACCGACAGCGCCGCGGCCGTCTGTTTGATGGGTTCACTGAACTCCCTGATGCGGTCGCGCAAGGAGCAGAAAATTTCGTACTCAATCGCCCTGATCCTCTCGGCCGCCCCGAGGACTTTTTGTTCGTATTGTTTGAGTTCCTCGGTGATGTAACGCTCAGCGTTGGACAATGTTTGTTTGCGGATGTACCCTGCCGGCACCTTGTCTTTGTGCGTGTTCGTAATTTCAATGTAATACCCAAAGACATTGTTGAACCTGACCTTGAGCGATGAGATGCCGGTCTTTTCTTTTTCCTGCGTTTCAAGTCTGGCGATAGTGCCCTTGCCGCTCTTTTCAATGGTGCGCAATTCGTCGAGTTCAGCATGCACCCCTGCCCTGATAAGCCCGCCATCCTTGAGCGAGAGCGGGGCCTCATCGAGTAAAGTGTCGTCAATACAACCCGCCAATTCTCCAAAATCGCAGACCTGCCCGGAGAGTTGCGTCATGAGGGCATTGCCAAAGCGCACGGACAAATCCCTGATGGCAGGCAACTGCCAAAAAGCCAGTTTGAGGGCCAGCGCGTCCCGGGCGTTGGCGGACCCGACCACAAAACGGTTCACCAGCCGCTCCAGATCGGCCACACCGGACAGGACCTCCGTAAGGGCCTGGGTGGTTTCCTTCTGCTCGTAACAAGCCGACACCGCCTGCAAGCGCTCCTCAATCAAAGCAGGAGACAAGAGCGGTTTTCGCAGATATTCTGCCAACCGCCGTGACCCCATGGCCGTCACACAGCGATCGAGGTGCCAGAGCAAGGTTCCCTGAGTGTTGTCATCGCGCAAGGTTCGAAACAACTCCAGATTGCGAACGGTGGCCTCATCGAGCACCATGTGTTGCTTATTTTCCCTCCTGACAGGCTGTTGCAATAATCCCGCCGTCAGGATCTTGTTTTCTTTGAGATGCGCCAATAATAGACCCAGCACACCAATGAAGGACGAGTCATGTTCGAGACCGAGCGACGACATTGAGGTGACCTGATAATGCGCCTTGATCAAATCCTGGGCATAATCGGCATCGGTGTACAGATCACTCAACGCCCGGTGATAGAGCCGCTCATGCTGTGCCAGCACCTGACCAAGTAGCTCCTCATTTCTCATTTGCTCTGGGTAGATCAGTTCGCTCACACCCAGCGCGGCAATTTCATCCAGCAGTTTTTGCGTGGAATCGACTGAGGCATACTCAAGTTGTCCTGTCGACACATCACACAAGGCGTACAGGAAAACGAAGGAACGAAGACACGAAGACACGAGAGACGAGGAAAGTGGTTCGTTCGTGTTTTCGTGTTTTCGTGTTTTCGTGTTTTCGGATTTTTGGTCTAAAGACAGGACCGCCATCAAATAGTTATTCCCCCTCGCCGGCAGACTTTGGTCTTCCATGACTGTGCCGGGACTGATCACGCGTGTGACCTCACGTTTAACAATCCCCTTGGCCAGTTTGGGATCCTCCACCTGATCACAAAGCACGACCTTTTTGCCCTGCGCCACCAACTTGGCGATATAACCCTGCACCGCATGGTGGGGAACCCCGCACAGCGGAACCGGGTCTTCCGAGTTTTTGTTGCGAGTCGTGAGGGTAAGGTCGAGCAGGCGACTGGCTTCTTTGGCGTCGTCAAAAAACATTTCGTAAAAATCACCCAGACGATACATGAGGATCGCATCGGGGTGCTGGTCCTTGATCTCAAAATACTGCCGCATCATGGGAGTGAGCTGACTGATTGGCAGGGTCATTTTGGTGGCTGTGCTGGATTCGACCATAGAGGGGGCGAAAAAACAGATATACCCGCCGGTGTCAACTGCAATTGACATCCCACACCACTCACAGGTAAATACGCGCGCCATGAAGGCCGGTCCCGACCGGCCCCTACTTCAACATGCGATATTCTTATGCTTCAAGCTGTTGACCTCACAAAAAGCTACACCTCACAGCGCCTGTTCGACAACGTGACGTTCACCCTCTCCAAGGGGGAAAAGGTGGGACTCGTGGGGCGAAACGGGTCAGGCAAATCCACTCTGTTCAAATTGATTTTGCACGAGGAAGAGCCAGACACGGGCAAGATTGTCACCCCAATCCATTATCGGGTCGGCGCCCTCAAACAACACCTCAAATTTACACACGCCACAGCCGTCGAGGAGGTTTGCTCCGTCCTGCCACCCGATGAGGCCCACGAACACTACCGTGCCGAAAAAATATTATCCGGTTTGGGATTTGCCCAAAATGATTGGGGCCGGTCTCCCCTGGTTTTTTCGGGAGGTTTTCAGATCCGGATCTGCCTGGCCAAACTCCTGATCGACCCACCCGATCTCTTGCTGTTGGACGAACCCACCAACTATCTGGATATCATCAGCATCCGCTGGCTCAAAAATTTCCTGAGGGCCTTTTCGGGAGAGGTGATCCTCATCACTCACGATCGGGGCTTCATGGATGATGTGATCACACACACCATGGGTATCCATCGCAATAAAATCATCAAAACTTTAGGGACCACCGAAAAATATTATTCACTGCTGGCCGAGGAAGAAGAACTCTACGTCAAGCAACAGCAAAAACAGGCCCAGACCGTCAAACACATGCAGAACTACATTGATCGCTTTCGAGCCAGCGCCAGACGGGCATCACAGGCTCAAGTGAGGATCAAAAGACTGGCCAAAATGCAGGATCTGGTTGATCTCGAACAGGAAGATGCCCTGCGTTTTCGGTTCAACACCCGCGAGTGCCCCGGCAAGGTTTTGCTCGAAATCAACAACTACGCCTTTGCCTACCCCGACATGGCGCAAGACCTGATAAGAAAATTCGGGCTCGTGATCAGAAAAAACGACCGCATCGCCATCATCGGTAAAAACGGGACTGGCAAATCCACACTGCTTAACCTTTTGGCTGGCGAACTTGTTCCCCACGACGGCACCAGTCAGGCCCACCCGCTAACCGAGAAGGCCTTTTTTGGCCAGATGAACATCGATCGCTTAAACGAAAACAACACGGTCGAAGATGAGGTCGCTCTGGGGAACCCCTTACTCTCGTACAATCAGATCAAGTCCATTTGCGGGCTGATGATGTTTGATCATGATTTTTCCACCAAACGAATCAGGGTCCTTTCGGGAGGGGAACGAAGCCGCGTTCTGTTGGGCAAGATTTTGGCGAACCCCGTCAATCTGCTCTTGTTGGACGAACCCACAAACCATCTGGACCAGGAGTCCATTGAAGGTTTGTTGCAGGGGCTGGAGGTTTTTGAAGGCGCGGTGCTGATGGTGACCCACAGCGAAATGATCCTCCAGCGATTTGCCAAACGGTTGATCGTTTTTCAGAACGACGAAATCCTGGTGTTCGAAGGCACCTACGACGATTTCTTGAGGCGTGTGGGCTGGTCTACCGAAAACACGCAAGAGAATGGCGATGAGACACAAGGCAGACTCAGTAAAAAAGAAATCCGCCAACAGAGGGCCAAGCAACTCACCCAAAAATCGCGCGTGCTCAAACCCCTGCAAACACAGGTCAACAAGCTCGAGCATCAAATTCTCAAACTCGAAAAAGAGGTCAACGCAGCCACCCAACACCTCATCGAGGCCTCAGCCTCAAACGACGTGCCCAAACAAGTCAGACTGTCCAAAAAACTCAAACAAGACGAAACCCAGATCGAAATTTTGTACAGCGAACTCGACCAAGTCACCCGTGAGTACGAGAGCGCGCTGGCAGAATTGGATGAGTGAACTGAGTGACCTATCATTGCAAGCCGGACTAGACCTGTTTTCAAGACATATTGTTCTTAAAAAGTACATGATCAAAGAAAAAATGGACTTGTAATCTGATCTTCACCCCCGATCCCAATACGCCTCTTCGAGGTCGTCTTCTTTTTCGGGCAGACCGCGGGTGAGTCGCGGGGAATTGCGGCTGATGATCTCGTAGCTCACGCGGTTGGCGTATTTGCAGAGCTGGCAAATGGAGGAGTAGGTCAAAAACGGGGCGGCGTGCTTGGGTGAATTGGGCACGCAGATTTTGTGATAGGCGTTGGCCGACATGTCGTGCAGGAGAGCCGCCCGGGGGCCCGCCCCCGCCCCCGTCCGGGTTTTTGTGGAAGGAA
>CAZGMS010000156.1:0-2803 GCA_964526915.1 uncultured Nitrospirales bacterium | reverse complement strand
GCGGTTTCTTCGGCCACTGACGCTATCTCGGCGACAGACCGTGAAACCTGCTTGGTACCTGCGGCCTGTTGTTCGCTGGCGGCCGAGACCTCCTGAATCATGACGGCGACGGACTGAACATTCCTGACAATGCCATCAAGCTCCTGCCCATTGCGCTGGGCCATCACCCGGACATCGGCCGTGTCTTTAACAATGCCCTCAATTCCCACGACCACCTGACTCGTCTCTTTTTGTACGTCTTTGATGAGTTTGCCAATCTCGTCAGCTGCCTTGGCGCTTCCTTCGGCCAGTTTTCGCACCTCTTCGGCTACAACGGCAAACCCGCGTCCATACTCACCCGCGCGTGCGGCCTCGATGGCGGCGTTCAAGGCGAGCAGGTTTGTCTGATCGGCGATGCCTGTGATCACACCAACAATCTCACCAATCTGGTCTGAACGCTCGCCCAGTTTTCTGACCTGTGCGGCGGAGGTGACTATGGTGTCGCCCACCTTTTCGATTTTGTCCTGAGCCTCACGAGCCACCCTGCTTCCCCCTTCGGCAATTACCGTTGCCTCGGACGCTTTTTTGGCCGCATCCTGTGCACTTTTGGAGACCTGTCCTACAGAGACAGCCATTTGTTCCATGACCTTCTTGGTTTCGTCTACACGCTGTGCCTGCGTTTCGGTGCCCTTGGAAATCTGTTGCACAGTGGAAGACACCTCCTCGGTTGTGGCGTTCATTTCTTGTGCCGCGGAGGAAAGCTCTTGTGACGAGGCCGATACCCTGTCGGCAGTGAACAGCACCTGTTTGACAACGCCACGCAAGGCCTCCACCATCTTTTTGAGTGCCGCGGCCAAATCCCCTATCTCATCCCTAGTAGTGATCTTGATTTCGGGAGTCAGATCACCAGCCGCCACGACATTGGCCACGTTCACCAGTTCACGGACAGAGATCGTGATCGCCCGCGTGATGATTATCCCCAGCCCTGCGGCCACGACGAATCCCACCAGAGAAAAGACCACCAACAAAATACTCACCAGAGTTTTCAACTCGTTGATCCCCACCATATCTTCTTCCATCTGTTTTTTGTTGATTTCATGCAGATTCTCAGCCATCGAAATCGCCTGTGCGGCAAATTTGTTATCCATCTCCTCCATGGTATCGAGAGCGGTCTGATCGCTTGCCTGAAAGGTCATGGAAAATATCTGATGGGAAGCCTCTTTAATTTTGGTCAGTTGATTCTTGATCGTGCTCAGGTTTGTTTTTTCCTCCGCCGAGAGGTCGTATTTTTCGATTTCCGCGATATTGGTCTGCACTTGAGCGGACAGGGCCTCAAATTCAGCCTTGTTCTCCTGTTGTGCATTGATGATATAATCGTTGGCAGGCATGACCAATTGGGAAATCAAGGTCTGCAGGTTGCCGACCATCTCCATTTCGATGGCATGTTGATGGATCACACCAGTTTCCTCGCTGACGCGTTGCAGGGAAAAATAGGCTATCGCCCCCAACGACACCAGTAAAAACACGCTGAAACCAAACCCTATGAGCAATTTGATACCAATTCTCAGATTTTTCATTTTTTCTCCTTTTCGATTAGATTCTCTTTCATCGTGAAACAAGAGAATCGTCACTACCTCTTTTGATAAATCCTTTTCTGGCTACTGAACTCAATGAACAGATCCTTCACCCCGCTTGTGAGGGATTCCACAAGTCCCAAGACAAGGAACCCCGCGGGATTCAGGGCATTCCAAAAACGCATGATCACCTGCTCCTGCAAACTGCGGTCAAAATACATGAGCAGGTTTCGGCACAAAATCAGATCGACGTGTTCAAACGGAATATCGGCAATCACATCGTGATATTTAAAATCGATGTATGGCGGCCAGTCCTCGCGTATCCAGTATTTATGGCCAATCTTGTAAAAATAATTTTCAATAACCCTCATCCGTTCAGGGGAAACGTTTTTGAACTGACTCGCCTCAAAAACCCCCTGACTGGCACTGATGAGCGACTGTTGATCAATGTCAGTCGCAATGACCTTCACCCTGTAATCCGCTAACCGTGATCCGAGGAATTCGGCCAATAGCATGAGAACGGAGTACGGTTCTTCGCCAGACGAACAGGGGCAACTCCAAATGCTCACTCTTTTACTGCCACTCTCTTTCTTTCTTTTAATCAATTCCGGCAACACCTTCCTTTCGAGCTCATCAAAAACATGTCCATCCCTGAAAAACTCTGTCACGTTAATGGTCAAGGCATCCAGGAGATAATCATATTCCTCGGGATGACTCTTGAGATAAGCACAATACTGATTCAGGTCCTCTTTTTTCAGCGTCCGTACGCGCACCATGACCCTACGTGTGAGCAGGTTAGGCCGATACCCCGAAAAATCGAGCCCCCTTTGTTGTTTGACAAGATCGAGAATGCGTCTGAGGTTGTCCTGTGTCATGAATAAAGCATGACGCTAAAACTCTCCACATAAATTCATGTTATGTAACAGGGTGCAAATGCGAGGTGTAAAACTGGAATTTCCCCTATTATCTCGCAGAAGAATGAGGGTTTGACAAGTGATTTTATTGAGCTTTTCTGAGTCCGGTGAGTTATTCAGTATCAGGGTGTGTGATATGTCATTTGCCAATTTTGAATAAAATAACTATCAATGCCCTCGCATGAAAATCACAGTCGCCAAAACTGCGGGATTTTGTATGGGCGTCAAACGCGCCGTGGAATTGGCTATCGAACACTCACAGACCGAAGATAAAAAAATCTATACGCTTGGACCCCTCATCCACAATCAGCAGACAATAGACATGCTCAAAGATCA
>CAZGMS010000155.1:0-5383 GCA_964526915.1 uncultured Nitrospirales bacterium | reverse complement strand
TTTCAGGACTCAAACAGAAACAACATGTGTCTGCGAGCAACCGATGCGCTCCTCGATCCGCTGCTTCAGTAATTCCTCCACAATCTGCAGATCAAACGGTGTGGTGACTTTGATGTTGTGTGGATCGCCGTGAACCGTCGCCACTTTGATCCCCAAGGCCTCCATGAGCATGGCCTCGTCGGTGAAAGTTTCGGATTTGAAATCAAGCGTGTTGTAGGCCTTTCTCAAATGGCTGTATAAAAAACCTTGTGGTGTCTGTACAGAACGCAGTCGGTCGCGGTTGACCGTCTTGACCACGACGTCATCCGAATCGACTTCCTTGATGGTATCGGCAACAGGCACCACCGGGATCACGGCACCCATCTTTGGCGTCGAGGAAATCACGCGCCTGATGAGATCACCATCAATCACAGGTCTGGCCGCGTCGTGAATGAGGACCACATCGTGATCGGCACATTTCTGCAAATGCGAAAAACCCTGATACACGGAAATCGAACGGGTGATCCCCCCCATCACATAATTGACCCGTGGACTTTGATACAAGGGACAAGACTCGTCCTGGATACGACAGAATTCATCGAAGGGCAAAGCCACGATGATCTGCGAGATACCCCCCACCTCATCGAAAAGACGTACCACCCGATTCAGCATGGGTTCACCCTGAATCTGAGTGAACTGCTTGCGCTCCCCTTCACCAAATCGTTTACCGGAACCACCTGCGGGAATGATGACGTGTGTGTTCATAATTACATAACAGCATGAATTTCAAACTCAGTTTTTTTTGGGTGATACGGGAAGCTATTATTTTGATGCGGCCTGTGAAGCGAGCTTGCGAGCGAAGAGCATCAAAAAATAGCGACCCGGAGCAGGACCCAAAAAAAACGTCAACCAAGGACATACACCGTTAAGTCACTTGATCTAAAAAATTTTTCAACAACGCATGCCCTTGTGTTGTCAAAATGGACTCGGGGTGAAACTGTACCCCGTAAACGGAACAACCCTTGTGCCCAATACCCATGATGAGTTGATCCTCCGTCCAGGCTGTGACCTCCAGCTCAGAGGGCAATGACTCCCTTTCCACAATGAGCGAGTGGTATCTAGTCGCCAAAAATGGATTTGGCAACCCCCTATATAAACCGAGTCCGTTATGAAAAATGGGAGACGTTTTGCCATGCATGATTTTGGGGGCCCGAATGATGCTCCCCCCATAGGCCTGCGCCAGGGCTTGATGACCAAGACACACCCCCAAAATAGGGATCTGTCCGGCAAATCGTTTGACCACGTCCATCGAAATCCCGGCCTCATTCGGTGTGCAGGGACCCGGCGAGATCACGATCTTGGCTGGCCTCAGGGTAGCAATATCATCGAGTGTGATTTGATCGTTGCGATGCACCTGTACCAGGGCACCCAATTCCATGAGGTATTGATACAGATTGTACGTGAAGGAATCGTAGTTATCGATGAGAAGAATCATTTTTTAATATAAAACTCATTCGAATTCTGCCACACCTCACCACGACGCCATTGCCAACGAAATTTTCCGTATGGCGAAGTTGCCACCACAGATGACATCAGTGTCTGCAGGTTGGCGATCGATGACATATGACCGAACAAGACAACCCCGCTAACATCCTGCCATTGTCCCCGCAGAAATTTCTGCAACTGCATTTGATGCCCTGCCACTGGCTCTATGCCCTCAAAAACCAAATTCTGGGGATCGGCTAAAGCATAATAAAATTTGTCGGTGGTGATTCTGACCCGATTTTTGTCATTAAAGACACCCATCTTCGTATTTTCCGAAAAATCGCCTGAATGCCACTCACGAAGGGGACCAAAATCCATATGCACCATAAGACGGTCCCCATAATAACCCACCCCTCCCAATTTGAGTGACAGCAAATAATCCCTGAGCACATCTTCCCTGATCTCATCGAGATGAACATCCAAGGCCATTCCCTTGGTATGATAACTCTCCTCAGCCACACGGTGTCCCTGTTCTCTTAGTTCTTGATTAAATTCTGGGCTCCGGTAACCACTGATGATCTCAATGCCATCTGTCTTGAAGTGATCCTGCAAATGATCCGCCAGCTCAATGAGCCTTTTGTCCATCTGGGTCGTTTGGTCATCACCCCGAGACCGCAACAGGAAATTCAGTCTCACATAGGCCGTGTGGTCCCAGTCTCCATTTTGATCCAGATAAGTCACATCAAGATATTCCCCCACGTGATAAGCAAAGATCCTTAAGTGTCCATCGTGGGGCAAGGAGAGTGAATGGCCTGAACCAGCACGGACTTCAGGACAAAATAGCAAAAAGAGGACAAATATTACAAAATGTGGTACGAGGTTGCGGCTTGTTTTCATTCATTGACTCCTGCGTCAACACTATGACGAAACGCCACAAAGTTGCAACAGTCGCCATTGTTTTCTGTGTTTTTCTATTGAGCTCTTGCGCCCTGCTTGATAGATCGATCATTGCCATTTCGGAGGAAATGGGCTTTAACACCAAACGTGACCCTTTGGGCTACACGCTGGATGATAAAACGTCTTATCGTAAACATAAATTTTTTTTAAAAACGCAGAAGAGGGAAAGAGAAAAGGAACTTTTAAGAAGATTGCAGGAAAGCAATGGGAACCCCCAAACAAAATCCGACGTGCACTCGCCACGATGAGGTGTCATGATCCACGATGTCTCATTCAAGCTAAAGGCACATCGGTGAAACAGAAATGAATTACACGCGCTCAGTCAAATATATTTTTGAGAACACCAGCTGGTGGATGATTTTACTCATTGGTCTGTTGTGCAACATCATACCCATTGTCGGCACGATGGTCTTTATCGGCTATCTGGTCCTCAACGTCACAGACTTTCACAAAACCAAACAAGATCAGCTCAAGAACTTCGACATCAACCTCCTGGGAGATTACCTCAAGTCTGGAGTGTGGGTCTTTGTCGCCATGTTCCTCCCGATTTTTGCCTATTTCATTGTGTTTGGCGTCATTTTTTCCGGTTCTCTGGGTCTCTCTGCGGCCACCAAACATCACGGTGTTTTCCCCCTGATCGGCCTGATCATGGTGCCTTTGCACTTCATTGCCATGGTCTTGATCTCTCTCTTGATCGTCCCGTTCAGCCTCGGTGCTTCATTTGGTCAATCCCTAGCGTCGGCCTTTAACAAGAACTTTGTCATCGATTTTGTCAAAAAAATGTGGGTCGAAATGATCATTGCCTGTCTCTTCACCTGGATTGTCAGCGCCATGGCAGCGATTGCCGGCCTGGTCCTTTGTTGTGTCGGGGCCTATCTCTCGATCCCCTTCATGTTTCTCGTGCAATGGCATCTTTACTGGCAACTCTACGAGGAATATCTGAACAGGGGCGGGATGGCGGTGGCAATGAAACAATGAAGAAATGAAATAATCAAACAATGAAAAATGATAGCTTGTTTTATATACTCAGAGTCACCACGCACGGAACACACCGCCATGTGCCGACAAAATGCGCAACATGTCTTCCTTGTCACTGCGACTCAGGTCTTGGGGATATTTGACAGAAATGGTGACGTACTGATCCCCGGCAAGGCCCGTCTTGGCGTTTTGGATTCCCTTGCCTCTGAGCCTCAACTTTTGTCCGCTCTGTGAGCCGGGGGGAATCTTGATTTCGACCATGCCAGAAGCCGTGGGGATTTTGACCACGGCCCCCTTGAGAGCCTCGTACAGAGACACCTCGAGGTTCAACAACACATTGTCGCCGTCACGGACAAAATGGGGGTGTTCCTCGCAATTGATCTCGATGATGAGATCACCCGCATTGCCCCCGCCAATGCCCGGATGCCCTTTGCCGGCCAGCCGGACCTTGGAACCGGTATTCACACCGGCAGGAATCCTGACCTTGATTTTTTTGCCGTCGTGCAACAGAATGTGTTTTTCGCAACCATTTGCGCATTCGATAAAATCCAAAGGTAAGGTCCAGTTGATGTCGGTGCCCTGGGCGCGCCTGTTTTGAAATCCCCCAAAATCAAAGCCCGTCTTGGCCCGGCGGCCTCTTTTGGGGCCCCCAAAACCAAACACATCACCAAAAATATCTTCGAGATCAATGTCGTTGATGTTCACGGACTGCCAGTAATTCTGTGCGTGAGGGTTATGAGGCCCATTTGATCCAAAATTGAAGGAACCCATCGTGTCGTACTGTTTTCGTTTTTTTTCGTCGCCCAGAACCTCGTAGGCCTCGGACGCTTCCTTGAATTTTTTTTCGGCGTCTTTTTCGGGATTCACATCGGGATGATATTTGCGGGCCAATTTTTTAAAGGCCGCCTTGACATCATTCTGCGTAGCCGTTTTACTGATTCCTAACACTTTATAATAATCTTTGGACATGTTTTCTCCGGCAAATATTTGTCATTCCTGCGAAAGCAGGAATCCAGAGCGCATGAGTACTGGTGGATCCCTGCTTTCGCAGGGATGACAATATCCCACTAAGGCACTTGGCATTTATTATCATGAATTCTGACATCAGTTGTCAACACGTCTTGATAAGCTCGTATTCCACAGACTTCGCCCGCAACCGGGTGACTGCCGCAACAATTTCATCTTTGGCAATCTCAAGCTCTTCGTCAGTGGTCATGCGCCCAAAGCTGAACCGCACTGACGACCGCGCTCGTCCCTCGTCACCTGTCATGGCCAAGATCACATGTGAGGGTTTTCCCCCATGTGACGCACAGGCCGATCCCGCCGAACAGGCAACGTTTTTAAGTGACAAGGCCAATTCACCGGCATCGACACCCGCGATAGACAAATTGACGTTACCAAAAAGTCTTTTGGTGGGATGACCATTGATCGTCACGCCATCGAGTCGGTGCATCATATCCCGAATGAAATGATCTCTCATTTGTGTTAGTCTCTGCCTCTCGCACTGCTGTTCCTCACAACCAAGCACCATCGCCTTGGCTAGTCCCACGATACCCGCCACATTAAGTGTTCCCGGGCGCAATCCGTGCTCCTGCCCACCGCCAAACTGGATCGGTTTTAACAGTGATCGACAGTGGGAGGATACATACAATCCCCCTACCCCTTTGGGTCCATAACATTTGTGCGCGGTGAAACTCATGAGGTCGATGTCGTCGGTCACGACATCGATGGGAACTTTTCCCATGGCTTGGGCGGCGTCGGTATGAAACAAAACATGTGGCCATTCATGCGCGATGCCAGCTAATGTTCTGATCTCCTGCACGGTACCCACCTCGTTATTGGCAAACATGATGCTCACGAGTCGCGTTTTGTCTGTCATGGCCGCGCGCAGACGTTCTGGAGCAAGCCATCCCGTTTCGTCAACGTCAAGATAAGTCACCAAACACCCTCTTGAAGCAAGGTGAGCAAATGTTCGCAGAACACT
>CAZGMS010000154.1:0-5907 GCA_964526915.1 uncultured Nitrospirales bacterium | reverse complement strand
GGTCATGGGTCATGGATAATTGGTAATGGGAGGCAACAACTATCAATTGGCAACAGTCAATTGCCAATATGAGCAGTTGAAAATTGAGAGTTGATAGTTGGAAAGGGGTGTTGAGTATCAATGCTATTTCTGTTACTAAAGCGCGCATGACGATGGCGTTCATCACCAGATTGCGGGTTGTGGGTTTTTTTGCGGCGGCAGTACTTTTTGTAGCACTCATTGCCTTGCCCTTGTTTTATCGCCACATCAATCGTGTTTTTGAGATCGAGGTTGATGCCATCATGGCTAAGTGCAACAGCGAATGGGAGGTCACGGCCCAGTTTAGCCAGGCTGGATACGATTTGCTCACAAAGCCGTACATCAGCGGGTTGCAGATCAAACAAAACAAGTCCCAGGGTTTTGTGCCGGTTGTTAAAATTCCCAGAATTTCATTTTCCTATCGGGTTACACTGGGTGCCCGCCCCCATCTGGTGATCACACAGATTGATTTGAATCGTCCCGAAGTTCTTTTTACGCTGGATTCGATCCCTCAAGACAAAGATCCGCAAATCCTGGTCCACCAATCGAAACAGGCTTTGAAAGGTCTGTTTGAAAAACTCTCCCAGTTTCATCGATCCCTGTCTTCTGATTTTGTGTCCCTGGCCCCTGATGTCCGGGTAACCTGGAACGATGCCCTGGTCAAAATTACAGACAGAATCTCCGAAGAACCTTATCAAGCCGTGCAACACAGCTTTGAAGGCCTATCCGGAACCAGTACGTTTTTTCTGCCACAACAGGAGATTCAGGTTGTCGTCTCTTCCACCCGTCACCCGGAGCAAAAAATAATCGCCGCGCTGAATAAACAGAATGATGATTTTGTATTAAAGCTCAAGGCTGAGCAGATCATCTTGAACGAATTTGCGCGTTATCTTCCGGACGTCGTCAAAACCACGGGGCAGAGCTCCTTGAGCGGCAAATTGAGCATGGCGCCAATCGACTTGTCACAATCAAGTCACATCCTCTTTGATTTTTCGATTCAAAAAATTGGGTTGGAACACTGGCGGCTGGCGGATCAGGAATTATCCGATTTGAGTTTTAAAACGAAGGGAGATTTGGATTGGTTGGCTTCTGAGCAAAAGGTGCGTGTGCATAAAACCTCCCTTGCCCGTGACGACGTGACATTATCGTTTGTGGGAGATTTGGAATACGGTGCGAAGAAAAGTATCAACACCACACTGACCCTCGAAAGCACGCCCATTCAAAAACTGCTCAATGCCTTGCCTAAGGAGTTTATTCCCGTGATCAAGGGCGCCAAAGTGGCTGGGGATATTTCGGTCAAAGTGGATGTTGCGTTGGATATGGCCCGTCCTCGGGATATGGTTTTTGAGCCGAAGATTAACATTTTGGGTTTCGATTTGGTTAGGGCCCCAGAAATGGCCGATGTTCTCAAGTTGAAGCAGGCCTTTGAACATACAGTCAGATTGTCGGGGACCGACGAAAAGACCTTCGCGGTAGGTCCCCAAAACAGGCAGTTCGTGTCTTATGGGCGCTTGGGAAACAACATCATCAAGGGGGTGCTCACCTGTGAGGATGGCAGTTTTTTCAGACACGAGGGTTTTCAACTCAAACACATTCGCGAATCGATCATACAGAACATCAAGGAAAAGCGTTTCGTCAGAGGGGCTTCGACGATCACCATGCAACTGGCAAAAAATTTGTTTTTGTCTGGACAAAAAACACTTTCGCGTAAATTTCAGGAAATGCTGATTGCCTACGCGCTGGAACAGGAGCTCGATAAAAAACGATTGTTGGAAATCTATATGAACGTCATCGAATGGGGGCCGGGAATTTATGGGGTAGGGCAGGCCTCGCGGCATTATTTTCACAAAGCCCCGGCCCAACTTTCCGTCTTGGAAGCTGCGTATCTGGGATCCATCATCGCCAACCCCAAAAAATATTATTACATGTACCGTCGTGGAGAGGTGACCGATGACTGGGCTGAGTATCTGCGTGTGATCGTGAGCAAGATGAGCTTGGCAGGGGCCGCGCTGGAAGATGTCCTGCTTGATGATTCCTATAAACCGAGGTTTGGCTGGGTGGCGTCAAAGATGTGATTTATTTTGTTTCTGTGATCGATGGGGACTGGTGGCGTGAGAACCCGTTCTTTTTGAGTCTCTTCAGGCCTGCGATGAAGCCCCCTTCCCACGTTTTACGCTTGGCGATGGCGCCAAAATCCAGTCCTGCCGACAAAAATAAAAACGTCATGGCTGACGCCTTGAGGATGGGCCCTTGATAGGCAACGACGGGGTGTGAAAGCAGAACACAGCCTACCATCAACAGCGAACCAGTTGTGCTGGAGAGACAGACAGCGACCTGCTTTGCTGTCTTCATTGTGTCAGGCCCTCGTTCGCGAATGGCCTGGGTCAGTGATTTGCCGGATTCAAACAAGGCCGTTGACGCGCTCGCACCCCGCAAAAGGATGAGCCCCGATAATAACCACCAGGGGTAATTGGTGGCGTTCATCAAAATGTCATTTGTGGTTACGAACGAATCGGAATACGTGGCGGCCTTGATGACCAGATAGGTTGAAGAAACGAAAAACGCGGCCATCGAGCCGGCCTGAATCAGAAAAATGGGTGTCGAAGACGCCTGACTTTTGCCTGTGGACTCCCGTCTGGCTTGATTGTGTTTGATCACCAGAACATTTCTGCGCAACATGGCGGCATGGGCCACCACGTTGCCCGCCTGCGTGGCGACGAGCAGTGGGAGTCCGATGGCTTCGGAGTGTCCCGGATGACTCATGTACAAGAATGATCCCACAAATAACGCCGTATCGGCCAGCATGAATTTGTTGGCCAGCAAACAGGACTTGATGATTTTTTTGCCGCTCTCATAATCTGCGGATGTGATTTGGCCACCTTGATGGCGACGTTCCAACTCACGCAGAAGATAGGTGTCGAGACAGATCGATACAAAATTTGCTGGTATCCAAAACAGGTACGCCACTCCGCGATCAAAGGCCCCGCTGTACCTCCAATCCATAGGATCAGCGGGAGGTGTCATCTCTTTGAATGGGTTGCCGCAGACGCCCGAGAACGTTTCGGGTTGTTCCCCTCTAAAATAGACCGAACCAACCAAATCCTTGCCACTGGAATACATGAACGGGGCGGCGGCCCATTGGGCCACGAATCTGAGCATCAAATCGATCGTGCCCTGAAAAGACTTGTAGACCTCTACCGGGTCAAATGAAGATGGCGATTGTTGTGGGGGAGCGGTTGGGGGAGGGAGAACAGGTATCGATTCTGGATTGTCAACGACCGGTGTGGATTCTGGCTCAAGCCGTGTGCCTGGTGCTGTCCTCGTTGGTGTTTTGACGGATTTGAATTCTGTGGGCGTGATGTCCGCACCCATCCTGACAGAGCTTGTGCCCGATAAATATTTTGATCCGGTATTGGCAATGGATTGTAAAGAACGCGCCAAGCCAGTGGTGATGCTGTGGGATAAGGTGCTGAACCAGGGCGCACCCTGAGTGAGGGGCGCAGATGGTATGATGTTTGAGGTGAGCAATGGCATCGCGTGCGCGTTTATTCGTTGTGAGACGGGTTGTCAACGTTGATGCTCATCGCAAAGCCGGTAAACAGTTTGTCTTTTATGTATCAAGCTCGCGGCCTTCTCCCAAAAGGTAAGCCATGAGAGGCAATGTCTTGTGATTCAGAAAAAAACTCTGCGGACACTGGTTTAATAGCGATCGTTGGCTTGCTGTTGGTTTGCCTCCTGATTTTAGTTCAAATGCTATTCCCTCAAAATAGAAATCCAGTTCTGCTTTTTTTGTGTCACTGTATAAATAACTGGTTTCGGGACCGTTTTGCCAACGATACGTTTGTGTCAAAAAAGCACATTCATCAAGGTGGAGGGTGGGGACGTTTTGCGACTTGAGGCGTCTTACATTCCAGCCGATGCTGGCCCAGACCCTGGCGATGAAGGGATCAATGGGGTAAATCTTTTTCAATTTGATCGGCAAAAATCGATTTTTTTGGGGATCAAATCTGGGAAGAAGTTTCAGGGAAAAATGATCTTCCTGCATTTCGATCAAGGTTTTGATCGTGTTGGGGCTCAGGATGTCTGTCCCTTTTTTGAGCGTTTCAAAGCTGACTCGTGAGTTGAGTGTTTCGCAAAGTTGTCGGGCCAAGGCTGTCAAGCTTCGCTCTGCCGTTCGTTGCTTTGACCAGGTTCCCAGAATCCAATCAACATAGATGTTCCAGGTAGCGTCAGAAATCTTGCCCGTTGTGTAAAATTCCCCAACGACTTGAGGGATGCCACCGGTCATCAGATAATGTTGCCAATAATTTTGCCATAAAAAATTTTGTTCGTTAAGCCACTGTTGCGTGATGTGATTGTGTTTGAGTTTTCTGAGCGACTGCGTTTGATCGGGGTGCAGAAAATCCATGAATTCCCTGAAGCTCCAGGGACGAGCAAAGACAGAGATGTCTTGGCCTTTGCGCCCCGGTAATCTTTCACCACTTTCCAGCAAGTGCCTTGCTTCACTGCCAGTGCACCAGATACGGCATTGCTGGAGTTTGCCAATGGCGTGTAGCGACCTGAGCGCCAAATGCCAGCCTTCAACCTCCTGAACTTCATCCAAGACGATGGTTGTCGGCCCCTGGATGAGCTCGGCCAAATG
Source organism: uncultured Nitrospirales bacterium (assembly GCA_964526915.1). Taxonomy (GTDB): domain Bacteria; phylum UBA10199; class UBA10199; order UBA10199; family JADGCS01; genus JAHJDR01. The sequence continues at coordinate 1,247 of CAZGMS010000154.1, read as the reverse complement.
TTGGGTGAGGTCAGCTTTGTTGAGTATGGCAGAACAATCCGTAAAAATGATGGTTTCAGAATCAGTCAGTTTGCTCAAAAATAATCTGAGAGAGGCGGTTTTGCCAATTTGACGAGGGCCATACAAAAGCGAAATGGAGCCAAACGGAGTGTTAAAAATCCGCAAATCTATTGCGGATTTTAAAAAAACACCTTCTATCGACCAGTATTTTTGCGCCATGTCGAGTGCGGGGCTTTTAAGTATTATATTGTTATCATTAAATAATTCTTGGTTAATATATATCTGCATTTGAATTAATGATAATATATTGCATGATGAAATACAATGATTTTTTTGTTGTGCGCATGGTGTTTACAGCACATACAACAGAAACGCAAAATAGTGACAGATACTGCCGCCCAGCACAAACAGGTGCCAGATCATGTGGTTGTAGGGGAGTTTTTTCCAGGCATAAAAGACCAAGCCCAAAGTATAAAACAGACCACCGCTGGCGATGAGCACGATGCCTCCGAAGTCCATCTTTTTAAAAATTTCGTGCATGGCGATCACACAAATCCAGCCCATGAGCACATAAAGCCCCACTGAGAGCCGGGCAAATCTGTGAATAAAGAGAGACTTGAATACCACACCCAAAATGGCTAGGCCCCAGATGATCCCGAATAGTGTCCAGCCCCAAACGCCCCGGATGGTGACGAGTAAAATGGGGATGTAGGTGCCGGCAATGAGCAAAAAGATGGAGGCGTGGTCTAAAATCCGAAAAACTTTCTTGGCCTTTTTATTGGTGATGGCATGATACAGGGTTGAGTTCAGATACAGCAGAATGAGGGTGAATCCGTAGAGAGAAAAACTCACCACACGCCACACATCGCCATGGATGGCCGATAGAGTGACAAGTACGACCAAACCCGCGATGCTCAAGGCCAGTCCCACACCATGAGTGATGCTGTTGGCAATTTCCTCTCCCAGTGTGTATTCTTTGTGACTACTTGGGGTGCTTTGTTTCATGGGGGTTCGGATACGAAATGGGAGGGTGTTTTGTAAAGGGAGGATTGCAAATTGCTTTTTTGATGTTAAGTACGATATGTGAAGGCAACAGAATTTTGTTTTTACATCATTGTTTTTGATCGAGACATCCCTACGGGTCCTGCCTTGGCTTGCTATTTTCCCAATCTCCTCGCTTCGCAAGCTCGCTCGTCCCGTTGCTACGGGTGCGATTGGGAATAATAGCTTCGCCAGTCACCCGTACA
>CAZGMS010000153.1:0-3783 GCA_964526915.1 uncultured Nitrospirales bacterium | reverse complement strand
CCCTTCTGATTGATGATGGTGTCGATGGCGATGGCCGTTTTGCCGGTCTGCCTGTCGCCGATGATGAGTTCGCGTTGACCGCGGCCGATGGGGATCATGGAGTCGATTGCCTTGAGGCCTGTCTGCAAAGGCTCATGGACAGAGCGTCTGGCGACGATGCCGGGGGCCTTGATTTCGATGCGGCGCGTTTGCGTGGTGTTGATGGGCCCCAGTCCGTCTACAGGCAATCCCATGGCATCGATCACGCGACCGACGATGGCGGGGCCCACGGGGACTTCAGCTATTTTATTTGTGCGTTTGACCAGGTCTCCCTCTTTGATGCCCACATCGGTTCCCATGACGGCGACACCCACGTTATCTTCTTCGAGGTTGAGGATCATTCCTTTGGCCCCGTTGGCAAATTCCAGGAGCTCTCCGGATTGGGCTTGGTCCAGACCAAAAACGCGGGCGATGCCGTCACCGACAGAAATAACGGTTCCCACTTCGGCGTGATCGATTTGTTTGTCAAAGTTCGCAATTTCCTTTTTGATGATTTCGCTGATTTCGTCTGCTTTGATCTGCATGAGTGACTCCTCGGTGCGACGTTACGATTCGTTCAGGACCGTCTTGAGTTCTTCCAGCTGTTTTTTGAGCGTGTAATCGTAAACTTGATCGCCTATTTTTACACTGACGCCCCCCAGCACATCGGTGTCGATGTGCTTTTTTAAGATGATGTTTTTTTTGGTCTGCCCACCAAAATAAAGAGTGATGTCGTCGTATTGTTCTTTGGGCAATTCCACGGCGGAGGTGACCAACATGACCAGCCGTGACATTTCCTGATTGGCCAAGGTCTCGTAGACCTCACAGAGCTCGCTCATCAACACGAGTCGGTTTTTTTGCATCATGAAGACGATGGTTTTTTGAACCAACTCATCAAGCTGAAGACGACGGGCGATTTCCCTAAAAATATTTTGCCGACGTTGAGAGTCGAAATCCGAGTTGGTCAGCCCTGCCCACAACGAGGGATTGTCCTGCAGGAGTTGCCGGGTGCTGTGCAGTTGTTGCCCCACGAGATCTGTTTTGTTTGCCTGAATGGCCAGAGAGATCAGGGCGCGGGCGTAGCGTTTGGCGATGAGGGATTCTTTCACAATAAGGTCTCCTGCCTGATCCTGATCAAAAATTCCCGGCCAAGTTGTTCGTGATCTTTTTTTGTGAGGGTTTGAATGATTTTCTGGCGGGCCAGCAGTGTGGCTTCGTTGATTGTTTTCATCTTCAAGCGACGTTTTGTTTTTTGTTCTTCTTGATGTGCGCGCTGTTTGGCATCGGATAGCAATTGTGCCCGCAGTTGTTGCGTTTCTTCCGACATCAGGAGGGCTTCTTTTTTTGCCGAGAACACCACCGTGTCCAGAATGGCCTGCTTTTGTTCGCTGAGGAGCTTGAGGTTGTTTTGGGCCTCTGAGAAAGAGCGTGAGGCGTTCTCGAATGTTTTTTGGGCCGTGGTCATGGTGTGTGACAGGACGTCGGAGCGCTCGCAAAAAAAAGTTGTCACACGATCTTTGGTGCCCAAAATCAGCAGAGTACAGAAGAGCGAGAAATTAAGGAGGGCGTAAACGATGGGAACACCACCCCACCACAACCAGTTCACGATGGCCAGAGCGAGGTACAAAATAAAAGCGAGAGAGATGATTCTTTTTTTGGTCATGCGGCGTTCGTTTGAATGAGTTTACGACAAATATCGTCGGCCAGGGAGGTGGCGTTGTTCGATAGCACAACCTCAGCCGCCTGTGTTTGTTGGGTCAGCTCTGTTCTGTTGGCATCAAGGTACGCGAGTGTTTCCTGACGTGTTTTGGTCAGCAGGCTGGTTTTTTCGATGAGGGCCTTGGCCAGGATGTCTTCCCGCAACTTTTTTCCCAGGGTCATGATCTCTTCGTTGAGAGTCTGCTTGCGGTCTTGTTCAAGCTGGGTTCTTGTGCACAGATCGCGTGAGCTTTTTTCGAGGCCGTCGGTGCGGCGTCCCCGCTCTTTAATGATGCTGAGTGTGGGTTTGAACACCAGAAAGTTCAGTGAGAGCAAACTCAGGATAAAAATGACCCACATGCAGGAGACAGACAGGGCCAACTCTTTAATATTGTTGAAGTCGGGAAGTATGTGCATGGGCTAGGAACGTAACATCGAAACAAAAAAGCTGTCAAGGAGATCAGGGAGGACAATCAATCAATCAATCAATCAATCAATCAATCAATCAATCAATTCATTTTTATATTACTTCATTGCTTCATTGGTTGATTGTTTCATTTTTTTATTGTGATATCAGTTCCCGTTCCGCTTGTTTTTTCTGTGCGAGGTCAGGCTGATTGGTTTTTTCAAGCGCGATGATCCAATAGGAAAGAAGTTCTGCACGTTTGCCAAAATCGGGATAGGTGTTGTCGATTTTTTGAAACAACTGGCAAGCCTCTGCGAAACGGTTGTCGTTAAAGAAAGCCAAGGCCTGTGCGTAATCGGCCTCGGCCAGAGATTCTGTTGCAGGGCCATCAGTAGCCACCTTTGATTCATTCACCACTGTTGAGGGAGGGGGTGCTGTGTTGCCAGTCAATGTTGCTGGCGCGTTCTGATAAGGTGGTGAGGTTGGGGTCAGAGTATTTGATTGCATAACAAAATAGCCCAGACCTACCACCAAAACGATCGTCGCGGTCCAGGCCAAGGCGCGCGGAATGGGAAGGGCAAAGCGATCAAAAAAAGTTGTCCAGAATTTAGGCCTCACCTGCCTAGCGGCCTGATGCCTGACACGTTCCAGAACAGACTGACCGGGTTCGATCAGGGGATAATTTTTGAACAATTGCTCGATTTCGTTGTGCTCAGCGAGCTGTCTTTTTGTTTCGCTATGTGTGTTGAGGTAGGCCTCTATTTGTCGCGTGAGGGACGGGTCGGTCCTTCCCAGGCGGTAATCGAGTAGTTCTGTGTCTGTTGGTTGAAATGTTATCATATTTGTTTAACCTAAATTGCAGTTGCTATCTAGGTTAAACCGCTTTTTCAAAAACCTTCTTGCGTCGTACCAAGCCTCTCAAAGAGTCAAGCGCATACCGGAAACGTGATTTTGCCGTGTTGCAGGAACAGCCCATGGACTCGCCGATCTCTTCGAAAGTGAATTCCATGATGACCTTCAGATAGAACGTCTCTCGCTGTTCCGTAGGCAATTTATCCAGCAGGGCCTCAAGTTCCTGACCCTCGGTCTGGATCGTCAGTGTTTGATCAGGACCCAGATCCTTGCTGGCAATTGACTCGGACGGAGCGCGGTGTTCGTCTCCGGGCAAATTGTCAAAAGAGTCATTCAACAACCTGTTTTTTCTCTTTCTTGTGTGGTCAATACAGGTGTTTTTACAAATGGTGACCAACCACGATTTAAACGAAACAGATTCCTTGAAAAGTTCTTTATTTTTACAGACTTTGAAAAAAACATCCTGAAAGATTTCGTCGGCTTCGGAGCGATTGGGCACGTACCTCAGGATGAGGGTGTAGAGCAGTCCTTTGTGTCGGTTTAGCAACTCGTCAAAGGCTGATAAATCACCGCCCACGTAACGGTTGAACAGAACCTCGTTTGTGAGGTGAGGGTAGTCTTTTGCAGTCAGTTGCATAGCGCTGTGTCTTATTGTGAGCCAACAGTAATTACCGTGTTGTGGTTCTCAGAGCCTATTCGAAAACTCCATCGAGAGGCACTTTTTCGGGTCCTGCCACGGCTCGCTGTTTTTTGGCGCTCTGGGCTCGCAAGCTCGCCCAGCGGCGTGCTCGCCTATTCGCGCAAAAACA
>CAZGMS010000152.1:0-4276 GCA_964526915.1 uncultured Nitrospirales bacterium | reverse complement strand
CAGCGCACGCCACGACTGCGTGGGGAGACAGCCGGCATCACCAGCGACAACACAACTGGCTGGGGCGCTATCATCCTGCAGATGCTGTCCCCAAGCCATATAGAGGGTGTCCGCTGTTTGATCCCCTTGCGCAGGCAAAACCTGAATGCCGGCCTTGACCAACTCAAATCGAATGTCGTCTTCGTACACGTCACCCTCTCGCAAATCGACAAACCCCTGCAGGAATTCTGCTGTCGGGAGTTCAGCGAGGGTGTCCGCAACAACAGGTTCGGGAATCGTCACCTCGGCGTAAAAACTGCTCCTGTCTTCGGAACCCGGCCCTTCGTTGTCCACACCGGCGACGATGAGTGAGCCGGGTGTAGCGTCATCACTTTCCGAATCACCCGCATAATAATGGGTCATCGCGCGACCACCCCACGCAAACATGTTGGGGGAGGCCTCAGCAGAGACAGGCAAACGAAAGGCACCCAGATACGTCAAGTCCTCTGGCGCCACAAGTCCGCCGGGAATCGTATCGTCGGGATCGGCCTCATCGTCATCTGTGGTCGCTGTGGGAGAACTGCCGGAACAGGCACTGATGATGAAAATGAATAAAATGACACTGGCACCATACCAAAATGAGTGGCGAACAGAAAAACGCGCCATAAAACCCTCCTTGGCTCGGCGTAGTCCTTCGACTTTCCTCAGGACGAAGACGGCCCTTGGCTCGGCGTATCACAGCTATTTTTTGTTTGCACGGCAAAATGATCCCAACGCATGCGCCAGCGCAGTCGTATCACTCTCGTCTCTTTCTCCCCACAATTGTGGACAATTATTTCGGCCAAATAGTAGCAACTTTGACCGAGATGCACCGAACATATCCTGCGAATGCGTAATCCTGTCTATAACCCCCTGCGTGCCCCCCATTCCCTGTCCCTGCCAGCACCGACGCTTGCAGAAATCCCCATGTGGAATCGTGCCCTAGCCAAACCAGCCCCGCCTGCTGTTCCAGGATCGGGAGAAGGCGATGCCACTCAGCACGCGGAACAAAGCGTCTATGTTTCGGGACCCCATTTGTGCGTCGTGCAGGAAAACCTCATCCGTCCGTTAGGTGTGTTTCGCGATGACCCCCTTGGCCCCGGGTCCATTACCGAGGTCACAGAAGAGAGTCAGGACATGCCTCTCATCGACGCCGAGGCAACGCGGCTTGTATTTTCTGATCACTTCAAAGCCTATATAAAAACCCTCAATAAAGAGGAACGGGGGCGTTACAAGTCAGTATTGCTGGACCTTCGCCGTCTTACGGGACTCATCGATCCTGCAACGGGAAAGCTCGTCACAGACCTGCTCTGGCCCTTGATTGAAGACCCCAACATTCTTCTAGACACAAAAGAGCGTCTGGCACGTCACTTGACAGCTTGTGCCAACAATCACGGCAAATTCCACCTGTCCCTGGCGCCGGAACTCGCGCGTTTCCTGTCGGCTTGTCTTGCCAAACGCTGTTTCGGAGTCTCCGGTCTGGAATATTTTTTGTCCAAACTGGAAGAGAAACAGGTTGCCTTCGATCAATTGCGCTTTGATTTTGAGGCCTACGAACTGCATTGGGAACTCGTCAAACGCCTGCCCCGCACCCAACGAAACAGTTTTCTGTCTGTGGCCAACAGCCATTTTTACAAGTTCGGCACCAGAATGCGCTTTGCCAGGGCCTTGTACGACAACGGTCTGTCACAGCTGGTTGCCACACCCGGCTCTAAGCTCAACCCTCAGGCCGTCCAACTCCTGGAACTCGCGACATTGATCACGATGGACCCTTGGTGCCTGGAACATGATCTGGAACATGCACTCGATGAATACTGTCAACAGGGTCGGGTGCGGCAAAGCGCCCACACCTACCGCATGTTTCATGTCATGCAAAACAAATACCGTGCAGAAATCTATTCCGATCCAAAATTGACTCAGGCCCTGGGACGAATCCTCTCCCGCACCTCTCTTGATCTGGACGTCAAGACAGTCATCCTGGCGGCCATTTTTACACCCACCACGCCTTTGGATCAATCCACGACACAGGACAGGCTTCGCTTCTTTGGCGATGAAATTCTCTTGGGGGTATGCGCGTCCCACATCAAACAGATGGCCACCCGTTTCTACTGGGGCAGGTCAACCTTGACAGAACTCAAAGAAGATTTGTTCATTTTCGCGCGCCTCCGCCAACGGAGATCAGCCAGCCTGCCAGACGATCTGGCTGACAGATATTACCAGTTCATTGACAATCCCATCACGTACCGTTCGTGTCAGGCGTATTCATCTGAAACCGATGACCAAAGCTTTGATTCCTCGGTGCTGACAAACCGCCAACGTGGCATACTTTTTCTGTTGAATTATCTCTTTGGCTGGCCACAGGGGCGGTCAGTGGCCAAGGGCATCCTGTTCAATTTGTCTTATCAACCCCCCGAGTATCAGGAGGACGATCCGGCCATCCTGTTGGGCATAATTCTGGACGCCGTGCATGACTTCATAGGGCTTCGTCACGCCAAAGGCGCCTGTCAGGACCTCGCGGAAGACCCTTTTCTCATCCATTATTTCAGCTCCCGTCATTACCTTGCTCACCCCGAAGAAGAGCGGGTCGGGTATTATACCTTGTGTGTTCCTCGCATGTCACAACAGAATACCTACAGGGAATACCGCTCGCTCATTATGGAATTCTGCGCCCAAGTCTGGGCCTTTAAACATCTGCCGGGATTCAATCCCCTGCCCGGCGAAGCAGAGCGGCGGGCCGTGCTGGCCTTTCCGGATAATCGATACAAACTCAAACCCGATGGTATTTTTATGGGACCTGACGGCGCGTTGGGTCTTTTTGAAGCCAAGAGTTTTTTCTCCAAACGTCAATACGCAAACCTCGTCACCAGGCTACGAGACAACATGTGCGTGACAAATAAATTTATAGGGGACGGGTTGGAGAAGCCAAAACACGGGGCTTTTATGGATCAATTCCTACGATACGCCAGATCCTTGTGCGAGCCCTCGCGGCTCACTGCCAGATTGCATCTTCGTTTGCTGACCCTGTATGCCTTGCCGACCGATGTTGATGAGATTAAGAATGTCCTGCGCGAGTTCTTTGCCGCCGAACGGCGATTCGTAGCAGACCATGGCGCCAACAGTTTTCACAACATCTCTGCCGAAATCTTTTATCCCAGCGAAGCACAGATCGACGACATCCTCTCGCGCGTCGACATCAGTCTGGAGCGCTTTTCGCTAACTGCCCGCCCGGGATAGCATCGCAAGTTTTCTACCCCACCAGCTTGACCAAAGGGCCAAGGAGCTCCGCGCCTTGAGGCAAGGGGATTTGTTCCTGACCCTCTTTTCCGAACGTATCGGTGGCCGCAAGGAGAGATAACATGCCCAGCGCCTGTGGTGAATCGCCACCCCCGATCTCATTGTGCCCTATCGTCGCTGTTAGGCGCACAAAGGGGGGCATGGCGGTCATCAATACATCCCTCCTCCAGGAATAGGTCAGGCGATCAAAAAACCTGCTGGGTCCCAGATAAACCTCGCACGACATTTCGAGTAAATGTTGTCCATCAGCACCAATGAGTCCCACTTTATAAAAATGAACATCGCTGGCATTCTCAAACCTAGCCTTGGATTCGGATTTGATCGTGACTGCACGGATGCATCCCTCCTCCCTGTAAAGATCGATCTGCCGTTCAAAGAAGGCCTTGAGGGCGGCAACGGGATCTTTAAATATCTCGGTTATACTGCCATACAACCTGTGGACGGAGGTGAGCGTCGCCAGTTGACTACTGTTCGCTTGAGGTGAATTGATGATCACCTTGCGCGCGGACCACAGTCCCTCTTCGTCACGCACAACCCTTGGTGCCTCACCCAGTACATAACGATATCCCGTCGTCTGGACAGGCCGCAGACCCAATCGGGGATTGGGGTGGGATTGATGGGAAACCCCCTGCAGTGTAAAACTTTTGAATGGTTGCTCTGCCACGCCTGCCACGTCTGTCAAATACCAACCGTTTGTCACATACCAACCGTTGCCGTATCGGCTGTGTGTAAAAGAAATAGGGGGAGGCCCTTTTTCATGCATGCCATGCAACAGGCGCCAAACGTGCTGTTGTTCCTGCTGGACAACGGCATCAAAAAATTGGGCTGGGCGGCCCGCGGTGGCCCTTAAGGACGCGCCGCCTGTTTCAAGATAAGGGACAGCGAGCCGCGAGCGACAGGCGTCAAAAACATCCATTGACTGGGGAAGCAAACCCGGTTTGGGACATTGAATTAAACTTGGCAT
>CAZGMS010000151.1:0-13072 GCA_964526915.1 uncultured Nitrospirales bacterium | reverse complement strand
CACGACAGCCATTTTTTCTGTTATTTTCGTATTCAGACCAGTTCCCTGCGTGAAGGGATTGAGACCAAGTTGTTCTGTGGGAAAGCCTTAACCTTTTTGGCTATTCAGACCAGTTCCCTGCGTGAAGGGATTGAGACGGTCGTAATTCTCACTGAATGGCGCGTTTTGACTTTTCGGGTCCTGCTCCGGGTCGCTATTATGAATAATGAATAACGAATATCGATCAGGGAATCTCGAATGTCGAAGTGAGGTTTTCTTGTCATCCCAGCGAAAGCTGGGATCCATTTTACTCTTCTGGATTCCTGCATTTCAGCCATAGGACTGATCCCGCTTGCGGGACGCAGGACAGTATTTCGACATTTCTTGTTCACCATTCATTATTCGATATTCATAGGGAGCTTCCCGTATCACCCCAAAAGTCAAAACGCGCCTTCGACTGACGGATTACAGGCGGTCGCCGTTTCTGGTTGAATACCGGATCAGACTCCATTATCCACCCCCTTATGGACAAACCTGTCATCCAACTCCTCATCAACAACGAAGAATTCCTGTGCCGCCGCCACCTCAAACACATCGAAAAAAAAATCATCGATGAGAGCACAAAAGATTTTAATCTTTCAAAGGTCTCTGCTCAGGACCTGTCGGTCGGTCAACTGCTCGACCAGTTCAATACCCTGCCCATGATGGCCACGTACCGCACCGTGATCGTGAGGGCAGTTGATGAAATCACCAAGAACAACGAAGCGGCGAAAAAGGAGGCGGCCACACTCGCTGACTATTTTTTGAATCCCTGTCCCTCCACGCACATTATTCTAATCACTTCCAAGATCGACAAGCGGACGACCTTGTATAAAAACATCGTGAAACAAGGGAATATGTTTGAGTTCAAACCCCTGTACGCCGATAAGGTACCCGCTTTCGTTGCGGCCGAGGCCAAGGCGATGGGACTTGTTTTGGAGCGTGGTTGTGCTGAGCAGATCGCGGAGGTTGTGGGGCTCAATCTGATGAGCATCGTAACAGAATTGGAAAAGCTGGCTGTGTATGTTCTGCCGGAAAAAAGGGTAACGCTCAAGCAGGTGGGTGAATTGATCTGCTTTGCCACGGTTGATAATGTCTTTTTGCTCTCCGAACACATTGCCTGTAAGGCCTACGCCAAGGCTTGCGAGGTGTTTGACAAGATGTGTGAGCAGGGCGAACCTGTGGTCAAAACGACGAGTCTGGTCATTACCCATTTTCGCAAATTGATGCTCCTGAAATCGGCCCAGCAGGAATGTTTGCCGGAGAGTGAGTGGGCGGGGCTGTTGGGTGTTCATTCCTACTTCATAAAAAAGTATGAACAGCAAGCCAACGCGTATCAGGTGCCGCAACTCAAGCGTGTGTACGGGTTACTCATGGAGGCCTCGGTGCAGTTGCGCACGCTGTCTGTGTCCGATGGTACAGTGTTCGAAACCTTTTTGCAGAAGGTGTGTGTGGGGTGAAGGTGGGGCTACCGCGTAATCACCGCGTACGTTCCCATGCCTTTGCACAGGATGTCACCGGAGGGAGAAATGATTTCGCCTTCGCTCACCGCAAAGCGTTTGGTGCGAGCGACTAACCGTGAACGACCCGTGATTTTCTTCATGGTGAGCAGGGCGGCCTTCAGATAAGTCACTTTCAAATCCACCACCAGAATTCGTTCGCCCTCATGTAAATGGGGATAGACCGCGAACCCCATCACGGTGTCCATGAGGAACGACAGGATGCCGCCGTGCACACAGTTCTCAAAATTGAGATGACGCGGTGAGAGTTTGAGTTCAAGCCTGGCCTCTTTGAGCGTGATCTTTGTGGCTTTAATGCCGATGTGTTTATGACACGCGTCGGTGTTGCAGATGCGCAGATATTTTTTGATCTGTTGTTTGGAAAAAGTTTTTTGAGACATGAGGTCGTATAAGTTGCAAAACTCAAAAGATCAAAGATCAATCCTCAAGCCACTTGCCAATATAGATTCCCAGCCGCGTGTACAAGGGCAGGGGAAGTTGCTCATAAGCCTTTTTGTAGCTCTGTTTAAAGGCCTCCGAACTGAGTTCGACGGGTTTAATCGAAATAAATTCGCCGAGCGGATGGAATCGATAACCGGTACTGACGCTTGTGCTGATTGTATTTGTAAAATAGTGCGCGCCAAATCCGAGGGCCAGGCCTTCAGAGGTCCCTCCCACAAAATCAGTCAAAAAATTTTCCCCACAGACATAGGTTTCGAGCCAGACATGACCGGCAGTCATGCTCCCTACGTCCACGCCCTGACCGAACCTGATGTGGTATTCCGGTTTGTAGGCACTCAGGTAGGGGTGCAGTAGCTCTTCGGCACGCAAGGTCGCGCTGACACAATCGCCCCATTGGAACGCAGGCAAACGCGCTATTGATCTTGCCATTTCTCTGGCCACACTGTCGGGGTCGAATGAATCGCACAGCTGTTCCCCTGTCTCTTGAGGAATCGAAGAGCTGGACATCTCTGGCGGTGGTAGTATGGGAATCGAGGCATCGTCCTCAATAAACAATTCGTCGGGGCTTTGCACATCGGTCGGTCGATATTCGGTGGAACGTTTTGCGGGTGTGACAGAATTGCCCATATGAATCTATTATCGGCAAAACCAGGCGAGAGTTGCTCAGAAAAAGGTTGAAAAATCGCTAATGATTTCAATAGGCAATATAAAAAAATGCTTGTGTGTTTGTCTACTTAAATTTATGATGTGGCATGATCCCTCAAGCACAAGCGTCGTCTTATGATCTGGTGATTGTTGGTAAGGGGTTTGCGGGGCTTGCCTGCATCAAAAAGGCCTTTGAGCAAAAACTCAAATTTTGCGTGGTGGCCAGGGATTATGGTGCCACGGCCCATTTCAGCGGGGCCTTCGATATGATCGATGCGAATTGGGCCGATCCCGGACGATCCGCAAAGGATTGTCCTGCGCAAAGTGAGGCGTTACGGGAATTTGTGCGCGCCCACCCCTCACATTTGTATTCAAGTTTGTTGCAGAGGAATCCACAACTGGCAAGCAGTCTGTTTGACGAGGTGGCAGAGTTTTTTTCTTTTTATCAATTGCCGGTTATGGGTGACGGACGTGAAGCTGTTGTTGTGTTTGATCCCACGGGTAAACCAAGGGTGGCTGGGGCGTCATTGATATCACACTCCTTGAGACCGCGTGATCTCCACGAAAATCAACAGGTCATTTACGTGCGCTTTCCCCACCTCACGCAGTATCCCACGGACATCATTGTGGCCCGGCTTAAAAAGTTGTTTTCCGAAGTGACGGTCATTGATTATTCTTCCTGGGAGGCCCCCGTCGTTTCACCTCTGGCTGGTTACCTGCGCCATTTTGACGAACAGAAAAACGTCGAGGGCTTGTGTGAGCTGATTTCGCGAAAGGCCGCTCAGGTGCCGTTGATCTTCCTGCCTCCGGTGTTAGGAATCAAGCATCATTTTGTGCATCATCAGCTTTGTCAGCAAAAAACGGGCGCCAAAGTCGTGGAGCTTTTATCGACCCTGCCTTCATCCGCAGGTCTGCGGTTGACGCATCTTCTGGATGACAGATTGAACCAACTTGGGATCGAGTGTGTGACAGGTGAGGCCTGTCCCTTTGCCTGCACGGACGATGTATCGGCGGGTTTGCCAATCAGGGGTGGTTGCCAGGGAGGCTCCGACAGGCCCCATTTGCGGGCCAATGTGTATCTGTTGGCTACGGGTAAATATGTGGGTGGGGGAGTTAAAGCCCAGTCTTTTTTTTCGGAACCAATCACAAGGGCCCCTCTGTATCTGGATGGGCGTGCTGTTTCTCCCAGCGCGAACATGACGCAACTTGTGACTCCCCAGGCCGATCTTTCTCAGGACTTCATGAGGTTGGGCGTGTCGCTTTCGCAAAACAGTAAAAACATCAAATATTGTGGTCATGTGTTGGCGGGATTCGATTACACGCGGGAGGGTTGCGGGTTTGGTGTCAGCATGGCGTCAGCCTTATCATGTTTTTCCTGAAGGGCTTTTCGTCAAAATATTATCAATCACAAAACATAGTCAAAATAAACATTGATCGTTATTTGCCATTATGCAAGCCTTCAAAATGGATCAGGAAAAATAATGTCAAAAAATTGGTGATATGCTTTTGATTTGATAGTATATGACAGTAATATCATGACGTAATGCGAAAAACTTAAAACGAGTTTTTATGGGCAAGCCAAAAACAAAAAATTCTCAAATTGAGATTCAATCGATTGATGAGCTGTATGGCAAGGTTGCCCAGTTGGAGCAATTGGTTGAGACCATCTCCCGTTCCAAAATGATGTGGGAGAGTACGTTCGATGTGATTTCTGACCCCGTGCTCATCATCAACCGGAATTTTGAGATCAAGCGGGCGAACAAGGCCCTGGCTAGGGCCTGTGGTGTGGATATCAAGGAAGTGATTGCGAAGAAGTGTTACAAGATTTTTGCCGGCCTTGAGGCCCCTTGCGTCAAATGCCCAGTCTCCCTCACTCTGCAGAGTGCCCGCTCGCAGTCCACTGAATTGGATTCATTTCCCCTGACCAAAAGACAATACCAGGTCAATGCCTATTCCACGCCGCAACTGTTCAATGAACAGGATGAAAATATTATTTTACACTATCGTGACATTACCGATGAAAAGCAGTTGCACAGAAAACTCATGCAAACCGAGAAGATGGCGGCTGTGGGCACATTGGCGGGCGGTGTGGCTCACGAAATCAATAATCCCTTGGGGGGCATTTTGGCCTTTGCACAACTCGTCATGCGGGAATTGGGCGAACAACATCCCTGTCAGGATGACCTCAAGGAGATCGAAGATGCCGCTTTGCGATGCAAAAAAATTGTGCGACACCTTCTGGATTTTTCACGCGAAAAATCGGACGAAAAAATGGAGCCCGTGTTTTTGGGTGACGTCGTGTCAAAAACCATGTCTCTCGTTTCGGTGAGCGCAAAACAGGTAGGTGTGCAGGTGGTACAGGATCTTGACCCCGATTTACCCACGATCACCGGAGACTTCAACCGTTTACAGCAGGTCGTGCTCAATCTGGTGACCAACAGTGTGTTCGCCATGAAGGACAAGGGTGGTACACTCTCTCTTTGTACCTTCTCGAACCCCGAACGGTGTAAAGTGTTTTTGCAGATTGCCGATACCGGTGTGGGCATTGCCCCAAAGGATCTCGACAGGATTTTTGATCCCTATTTCACCACAAAGGAACCTGGCGAAGGCACTGGTTTGGGGCTATCCATATGTTACAAGATCATTGAGGCTCACAAAGGGAAAATCGATGTCGAAAGTGATGTGGGGTTGGGAACGACGATCACGATTGCTTTTGTGGCCAATCCCGCTACGAGGGGATAGGGCAAACGCACAGGTGAGGAGAAACTTATGAAAGAAAAAATTCTGGTAGTTGATGATGAGGCGGCCATCAAGAAAGCGCTGACCAAATTTCTGACATCCCAGGAATACGATGTGGACAGTGCTTCGGACGGCGCAGAGGCTGTGGAGCTGGCCAAGAACAAGATTTACGATTTGGTCATCACCGATTTGAAGATGCCCAACATGACGGGGATTGAACTCATCACGGAACTCAAAAAAATCAATCCGCAAACCGTGACATTGGTCATGACCGGTTTTGGCACCATCGATAGTGCTGTGGAGGCCATTAAGGCTGGGGCCTTTCATTACTTTACCAAGCCGTTTGAACTCGATGATGTGGCCATGCTCATCGACAAGGCCCTCAAATATTCGAGGCTGGAAGACCAGAACCAGCGTTTGCGCCGTCAGGTCAGCATGCGGTATCAGTTCGAAAATATCGTGGGGTGTTCCGAAAAGCTCAAGGAAGTGTTTGATGTGGTGCAAAAAGTTGCCGATACGGATTCCACCGTTTTGGTGACAGGCGAAAGCGGGACTGGCAAGGAGTTGATCGCGCGGGCCATTCACTTTAACAGCAAGCGTGCGCAGAACTCCCTGGTGGCTGTGAATTGTGCGGCCATCCCCGAAAACCTTTTGGAGACCGAACTCTTTGGATACGTCAAAGGGGCCTTCACGGGCGCCGTCAATTCAAAAATAGGCAAGTTCGAGCAGGCTCAGGGGGGCACTGTTTTTCTTGATGAAGTTGGCGACATGAGCATGAAGCTTCAGGTCAAGCTTTTGCGGGTGTTGCAGGAGCGCAAGCTGGAACCTGTGGGGTCCACGCAAACCATCGACATTGACGTGCGCATCATTGCCGCCACACAGCATCACCTGGAAGAGTTGGTGGAACAGGGACTTTTCCGAGAGGATTTGTATTACCGCCTGAATGTGATCGATGTGCCTGCCCCTGCCTTGAGAGATCGCGTGAGTGATATCCCCCTGCTCTTGAACCATTTCATGACCATGTACGCGGCGGCCAATCAGGTCAAACGCCCGGTCCTGTCTGAGGAGGTGATCAACCTCTTCATGAGCTACAAATGGCCGGGCAATGTCCGTGAGTTGGAAAACACCATCGAGAGACTGGTGGTGCTCAAACCCGGCCAACAGATTGCTGTTGACGAGTTGCCCGATAAATTCAGTAAACTGACGAATGCCCAGTTCCTCAAGCCGGGCTTTTCCATTCCTGAGGGGGGGATTTCTCTCAAAAATGTAGTGGAGGATTTCGAAAACACGCTCATTGAGAAGGCGTTGGCCAAAACCAACTGGAACAAGAACAGGGCGGCGTCTTTGTTGAAGTTGAATCGAACAACACTGGTCGAAAAAATCAAGAAGAAGAATCTCATCAAGCCAAAACATCTGGTGAAGGCAAACGAGAAAACAGTGAACTGATTATATCATGTTGGACCTTTTATTTGTCACAGCACAAGCCCCTACCGCTCAGGTTGTCATCAGGACGTGCGAAGCCGCGGGGTTGACCTGTCTTGTGGCATCGGATTTTGAGCAATTGCTCAGCGTCATTGAGGAGCAGGAGATCAAGATCATCTTCATTGATATCGAAGACGAAGGCCTCAAGGGTTTGCAGTTACTCGAGTGGGTCCAAACGAAATTTTTATTCGCCACGATTGGTATTGTGGCCAGAAAAGGTTATTCGGCCAGTTACCTTCAGGCGTTGCGGTTGGGAGTCACGGAACGATTGAGTTATGCCCAGGCTTCGCGTGACGAGTTTTTGTTGCCTTATTTGAGCCAACTGGTGGCGCGGATCGACTTGTTTAGGTCACTCACCCTGTACGAAACTCCCACGAGTGCTGGTCCCCCGTTGGGTTGGGTGGGGGGGACGCCGCGTGTGCGTTGGTTGCTCGAGCGGGCCCTGGTTTTGGGACAGACCTTTCAGCCTGTTTTGCTTCAGGGTGAGGCGGGGGTTGGTAAAAAACACCTGGCGAGCATCATGTCGCGTCAGAAAAGCGCGGCATCCGTTTTCGTTTTGGACGCTGCTTGTGTTCCCGATTATGAGCAAAAGGAAAAACTTTTAGACTGGCTCGCTCAAGGTGCCATGGCAGGCAAGAATAAAAAAACTTTTTTGGGCACGTTGATCATCGCTCAAATCACGCAATTGCACCCGGAGATACAGGAAGCCTTGGCGGAATACCTCAAGGACAATGTGCTATCGCTTCAGGGAAAGAACTTTGAATTGACTCTGCAACTGATTGCTACCAGCTCTCACTCCCTGTCGCAGGCGGTGAAGGACGGATTCATGCGCGAGGACCTTTACAATATCCTCAGTCACGCGCAGTGGCACATTCCCTCCTTAAGCGAACGCGTTGAGGACCTGCCCTTGTTGGTTGCCTACCACCTCAGGCAGGGCCCTCACCAGGAGGTGCGGCATTATTTTTCGCGCGATGCCATGACAGCGCTGTGCCAGCATGAGTGGGACCACAATGTGGCGGAGCTGTTTGCCAGTGTCGATGCCATTGTGCAACAAGCCAGCCAAACCATGGTCTCTGCACACATGTTGCCGAATCGAATCCTGCAAAGATCGTTTTACAGGACACAGGCCCAAAGTGCGAATGTGTTTGAACAGACCTATAACGAGGCCAAGGAAAAAATTGTCGCCGATTTCACGCGGGCCTATTTTCACGACTTGTTAGCCAAGGTTGACGGCAACCTCACTGTGGCTGCCGAGCAGGCGGGGATGGACCGCAGTAATCTCAAAAAGCTCATAAAGCGTTATGGGCTGTTGTGATGGGTTATTTTCCGGCCAGGCCGGGTTAGGATCAATGATGATGAATCAAAAAATTGCCATTACGGGAGACTGGGACGAGGGACTTGAACTCGTGACCAAAGAGTTACACAAATCAATTTTTGAGCCTTTGTTGGTGCAGGCCCCGGACCTCAAGGCCGTGCTCAAAAGGAAACAGTCCGATGTGTTTCTTTTTTGTGTCAAAGACGGATCAGGTTCTGTGACAGGTCAAATCAACGAAATCAGGAGAAGCAACGAAGGCCTGCCCATTTTCGTGTTTTCCAAGACGGTTGACGTTCCCTTCATTGTGGCCTGCATTAAGGGTCAGGTGAACGATTTTTTTGTGCGTCCTCTGGATCGTCATGTCTTGCTGAATAAGATCGAAAAGGAAGTCCATCTCTACCAACTCACCCAAAAGGTGTTTATGGGCAGTTCCTCCTCTTCCGATGATTCTCGTTTTGAAAACATGATTGGTCGTTCCCGGTGCATGAAGGAGAATTTTCAGATGATCTCGGTTGTGGCCAAGTCCAATGCCACGGTGTTGATCACCGGGGAATCCGGAACGGGAAAAGAGCTGGTGGCCAAGGCCATACACCGTCGTTCCGACAGGGCGCCGAATCGTTTCGTCGATATCAATTGTGGCGCGATTCCCAAAGAATTGCTCGAGAACGAACTGTTTGGGCACGAAAAAGGATCGTTCACGGGTGCGCACAAACGATATCAGGGTAGCTTTGAAGTGGCGCATCAGGGCACTCTTTTTCTCGATGAGATCAGCGAAATGGATGTGATGTTACAAGTCAAGTTGCTCAGGGCTCTGCAAGAGAGAACGATCACACGGATTGGCAGTAATGAAAATATCAAGATTGATGCGAGGATCATCGCCGCCACCAACCGCAATCTGCAGAAAAACATTGAGGAGGGACGTTTTCGCGAGGACCTGTTTTACCGGTTGAACGTGGTCAACATCGACATCCCACCGCTGAGGGAGAGACGCGAAGACATCCCCCTCTTGGCCATGTTTTTTCTGGAATATTGTTCGGCCAAAAACAACCGGATTTTTCTGGATTTCGCTAACGATGCCATGGAAGCGCTTATCAACTACGACTGGCCGGGCAATGTCCGGGAACTCGAAAACACGATCGAGCGCATCGTGGTCCTGCACGACAGCTCGCAGGTGAAGTGCAAACACCTGCCGCCGCACATACAGAATGTGAATTGTTCCATCGGGTACAGTGATGAGGCCCAGATGATGCACGCAGACACCAAGGTGGTGTCCCTCGAAGATTTGGAGAAGCAGGCCATTGAAGCGGCGCTCATGAAATTTCAGGGCAACATTACGGTGGTGGCCAAAAAACTCAAGATCGGCCAGGCCACGTTGTATCGCAAGGTAAAAAAATTCGGGTTGCAATCTTGATCTGTTTTTTTCAGGGTCCCTGAAATAAACACGGCGGCAACAGGACCCGCATCAATGGCATCAGGCCATTGGGGCGCGCCCGAAGATCGAGTGACAGATATCAGATGAGGGGAGAACGAGCATGAAATATGAAATGACAAAAGAACAGAACGTGGCCGTGGTCAAATTGCAGGGGTCCCTGGATGTGTCCCTGCAAAAAGAATTGAGAGAGGTGCTGGTCAAGATCACGCACGCCTCCGAAAAAGACCTGATCATCGATTTTTCCTCTGTCACGTTCATTGACAGTTCGTGTTTGGGGACCCTGGTTTCACTGGCCAAAAATTTGAGGGAGCGAAGAGGTGATATCAAGTTGACGGGCCTTTCCGACGATGTGAGGAGTATTTTCCAGATCACGAGGCTCGATCGTGTTTTTGATATTCACGACAGCAACGAAGAAGCGATCGCCGGTTTTTATAAGCCACAATGATATGAAAGTCAGTGTCCCTTTCAAAATATCCTCAGAAACGGTCATTGTCGAAGTTTTTGAGAACTCGCTCTTCAAACTCCAGCGAAAAAACACCAAAATTTATTTTTCGAGTCGCCTGTGCAATGACCTGAAGGTTGCTTTCATGGAGGCCGTGACCAATGCCATCAAACACGCGGCTGAACTCACTCATCAGAGAAATGTGCAGGGGAAATTTCTGCTGGATGACAAGATTGTGGGTTTTGAAATCTACGATCATGGCCAGGGTTTTCATCTCGACCGCGTTCCGGTACCGGACCTGAATGACCTCAAGGCCTCTGGTCGAGGCATTTTTATGATGAAACAGTTGGGCGAGTGTGTCTCTTATCAGGTGCACAAAAAGAGGAATGCCCTTGTGTTCAAAAGAAACCTGATCGGGCACCACGCCAGCACACGGGAACTGGATTTGTTGTACGAGTTGAGTGAGGCCATCATCAGCAACGCTGGCCGCGAAGAGGTTTATCAGATCATCTTGAGTCAGGCTTTGGAGCTGTTTCACGTCGAACGGGCCTCGATTCTTATTTTTGATGAAACCGATAAACGGCTCAAAGTCGCGGCCAGCCGGGGGATTTCGGACCAGGTGCGCGAGCACACGTCGATTCGCCCGGGGGAAGGCGTCAGTGGTTACGTGTTTCAGCACGGACGGTCTCTCCTCATCGAGGACATCAACCTGAACACCCGCGGGCTCGAACGCAAGAAACACTACAAGACCTCATCCTTCATTTCGGCCCCGATGATTTGTTCCCCGCTCCGTTTGGACGAAAAACCAATCGGGGTGATCAATCTCACGGATCGCGTGGATGGAAAAAAATTCACCAAAAAAGACCTCAAGTTGTTGTCCACGATCGCCAATCAGGCCATGGCCTGTCTGCACATCCGTAATCTGATCGAAGAGACCAAGGAAAAGGAACGACTGAAACAGGAAATGGATCACGTGCGTCGGATTCAAAGTTCTTACTTGCCGGTGCAAGCCCCTGCCATAGATGGCTGGGATCTGGCGGGGCGCTGTGATATGGCCCAATCAGTGGGGGGAGACTATTTTGATTTTCATTTTGTCTCTCCTCACCTGTACCTCATCATTGCCGATGTCGCTGGCCACAACACGAGCAGTGCCGTGACGATGGTGAATTTTCGTTCGCAACTCAAGGCTTACCTGAGCGTGATGTCACAGCCGCAGGATATTCTGGCCAGACTCAATCAGTCTCTCTATCACGATTTGACCCAAGCAGAACAGTTTGTGTCGACTCTGCTCATCCAAATCAACGTGCAGACGGGGGACTACGTTTTGGCGAACGCCGGGCACTACCCACCACTTTTCTTGGGACCGCAACTCCCGGTCACAGAATCGGGGCTGGTGTTGGGGGTAAACGCGCACGAAACTTATCCCGCTGTGCGAGGTGTTTTGCAGAAAGGCGAAGGGCTTTTGTTGTACACCGATGGTGTGATCGAGGGCATGAACGAAAAGTCTCAGTTGTTTGGACTGGAAAGACTGAGGACTCTCACGCAGGACGCCAGGTCTGTTTCGTGTCACGACCTGGTGAACCACATTGTGAATCAGGTGTTGGCTTTTCGCGTGAAGCAGGCGGTGTTGGATGATGTCACTGTTGTCGCCATAAAACGTCAATGAGAGAAACCATGCCTGAGGATTTAAAATCATTTATTCATTATTTGGAGGTTATCAGCGACCGGGGTGTCCGGTCGGGTCTGGAACGCATGCGTGAGGCTGTGGCGCTGTTGGGACATCCCGAAGAACAATACCCCATCATTCACCTGGCCGGCACGAACGGCAAAGGCACCACCTGCCAGTTCATTGCGCAGATGCTGTCCGCCAGCGGTTACAAGGTGGGACTCACCCTGTCGCCACACGTGGACGATTATCGCGAACGCATTCAGATCAGCAATCCTGACGGGGGTTTTGATCACATCCCCCCATCGGATCTCCTGCAGGCCCACGACTTGTTGCTTCAAAAACTGCCTCCAGAACTGGGACTCACGTATTTCGAATGGGGCATCCTGTTGGCGTACGTATTTTTTGCCATGCAGAAAGTGGATTTTGCTGTGGTCGAGACAGGCATGGGGGGGCGCTGGGACGCCTCCAATGTGACTGCGCACTCAGCCGTTTCGGGCATCACCAGCATCGGGCTCGATCATCAGGAGTATTTGGGGGATTCTCTGCAAAAAATCCTGAACGAAAAATTACAGATTATCAAGAGTCATTCCGATTTTGTTTTTGACCCTGATGATCCCGCGTTGAGTGAACAAGCCAGGCAACATTGTACTGCTGTGGGGGCACGTTTTCACTCTGTCCCAGAACTTTCTCGTCGATTTGAAGAGGCCTTGCCGTTTCGTTGGGACCACGAAAAACGATTTTTTCGTGAACACCTGTTGTTCTCACTGGCCGTGGGGAGATGTCTTGAGGGGCAGGGCTATCGCATTGATTATGGTAAGTTCCTGTCGCAGGATCTGATTTTGCCGCCATCGCGGCTTGAGGTGATCAGCACGCGGCCCCACATCATTCGGGATGGGGCACACAATGAGCCAGCGTTGCTTCGCTTGCGGGCCTATTTGGAAGAAACGATAAGGGGGGACTACGATCTGGTTTTTGGCTGTCTGAATACGCGGGATTTCATGAAACTGGCCGGGATCATTCGCCCAAGCGGACAATGTTATTGGGCGCGGTTTGACGCAGGACAGAGGACAACAGAGGACAACGTGTATCAGCAGGTGCAAAAGGCGTATGGGGGTGAGGTGGTTGCGTTGGAGGCGGCCTTTCGTGAGCGTCTGCTCAAACGGGACGAGGACAGACCCATTGTCGTGTGCGGGTCGTTTTATTTGTGCGCGCAATTCAAGAAAATGTGGGATAGTATTCCCTTCCCCCTTGCCACCGCAGAGCGGGGTCCTGCTCTGCAGGAAAAACCATGGAGAGGTGCCGGAGTGGCCAAACGGGATGGTCCTGAAAACCATAGGGAGTAATCCCTGCGCGAGTTCGAATCTCGCCC
>CAZGMS010000150.1:0-23527 GCA_964526915.1 uncultured Nitrospirales bacterium | reverse complement strand
GTGCGGGCTCAAAGCTCAAGAGCATTACGGTAAACACGTTTCCCCATTTGACCTTTCACCCTCAACTCACTACAAGCCTCCCTCATGCGCAAGATCATCATCACATTGCTTGTTATGATCCTACTGCCCTCCCTTGTTTTGGCCGGTGATTTTTTCCCGGAAGCCAATGTGGATCTTGAAGCTGAGCTTTTTTGGACCAACATTTATTTCAAGCCCAACACCAACACCGCCATCATGAACTTCAGGGTCTGGTTCAAGCAACCCTCCGCATTGGTCTGGAAGACGCTCACCGACACAGCCCGCTTCGAAGGAGACATGAACAATTACACCAGGGCCCGCACCTTGTCAGAAGTTCTGTATAAAAAAATCGTCAGCGCTGAATCCCAAACTTTCCAGGAGGTCGAAGTCATCATCGGCGCAAACAAACTCACCTCTAACCACAACAGAATAGCGAATAAAAACTGGACAGACTACGTTTATTTTCGCTTTAATTTCCCGTGGCCCCTCACAGATCGCTGGGCTGTACACAAAATCAAGTGCGACGAAACCAACTTCGCGCAGAATGAGTACAAGTTCGAATACAAAATGACCCTTGGAAATTTCAAGGGGCTCTCCGGCTACTGGCACCTTGTCCCTATCCCCGGACACGCGGGCTGGACAGAGTTCCGGGGCCGCTATGAATCCGACGCCGGCATCGAGGTCCCCAAATTTGTGACCAAAAACGCCATGAGAGCGGGACTCAAAAAAGACGTGGAAGAATATCGGAAGATCATGGAGAACTAAAAGAATATCGAATAGCGAACAAGGAATAGCGAATGTCGAAATGAAAGACATCACTTCGACATTCCTTGTTCGCTATTCAATATTCTTTCAATCTTATGCCCCTCACACCTTGCCAACAAATCGCTCTGGATAAAATAAAAAAAAATCACAATATTTTCTTGTCTGGCATTGCGGGCACCGGCAAAAGCTATCTGGTCCGTCAGGTCATCAAAGGCCTCGACCGCAAGGCCTTTCCCGTACTGGCCAGTACAGGGGCCGCCGCCGTGATCATCGGGGGCCGAACCTTTCATAGTTTTTTTGGTTTGGGCATCATGGAGGGCGGTTTTGAGGGAACCGTCCAAAAAGCCAGTCAGGACAAAAGACTCAAGGGCCGTCTGCGCAAAATGGAAGGTCTTGTGTTAGACGAGGTCTCCATGATCCCATCTCCCGCCTTTGAGGCCGCCGAAAAAATTTGTCGCCTCGTCCTCAAAGACAACAGGCCTTGGGGAGGCAAACGGCTGATCTGCGTGGGCGACTTCGCCCAACTGCCCCCCATCAGTGCCAATTCTCGCACCAAGGATTGGGCCTTTCTAAGTCACGCCTGGCAACAAACCGAGTTTGAAAATATTTTACTCAAGACGATTGTGCGCACACGTGAGAAAGAATTCATCGATGTCTTAAATGAAATCAGGATTGCCAGGCCAACAAGTCTTGCCCGCGATTTTTTAAACAGCAAGACCGAACCCTTTGTGGAAGACTACGACGGCACTTGTCTCTTCCCGCGTCGACAACAAACCGATGGCTTCAATATAAAAAAATTGGCACAAATCGATAGCGCACCCCGTATCTTCCCCACCAAGTATGAGGGCAGAAAAGAGGCTATTGAATCACTGAAAAAGCAGGCCCCCATCCCGCCAGTCCTCGAACTCAAAATCGGTGCTCTGGTGATGTTACGCCAGAACGACCCCGCCTACCGGTTCATCAATGGCACCACGGGGCACGTGATCGACATCGAAACCGATCGCATCAGCATCGAACTCAAAAACAAGCGTGTGATTGAGGTTGAACCTTCGGAATTCTCCTTGCTCGATGCCGATGGCGAAGTGGCCGCCAGCGCGTTTAACTTCCCATTGTGTCTGGCCTATGCATTGACCATACATAAAGCCCAAGGCACCACGCTCGACGAGGCATTGATTGATTTAAGAAATTTGTGGGAGCCCGGCCAAGCCTATGTGGCCTTGAGTCGGCTGTCGTCGAGCGACGGGTTAAAATTGATTGGTTGGGATGAATCATCGATCCTGGCCGATGAACAGGTGACAAGGTTTTATGAAAATATTGAACGATAAGTTTGGCATTGCTTCACGCTGATGACTGAGGTGTGACATAGAGTATGTCATTCCTGCGAAAGCAGGAATCCATATTTTCAACAATTCTGGATCCCTGCGTTCGCAGGGATGACAAAATTCGACATTCCTTGTTCGATATTCAAATGGGTGTTATAAATCCTGCAAAAATTTGGCCATCGCCCTCACCATCACACCCGTCCCACCTCGGGGCGTGTACGCCAAAGGTTTGTCTGTCCAGGAAGGACCCGCGATGTCCAAATGGGCCCACTTGGTCTTGCCAACAAACCCTTCTAAAAAAAGACCCGCGGTAATGGCCCCGGCATAACCCGTACCTGAATTTTTATAATCAGCAATGGGAGACTTCATCTCTTCACGATATTCCTCAATCAGGGGCAACTCCCACATTTTTTCTCCCACAGCGTCCCCTGCCTTAATGAGCGCGCTTACAAGATCTTTATCGTTACCCATAATCCCTGTGTACCTCGCCCCTAACGCCACCAGACAAGCCCCCGTCAGGGTGGCAATGTCCACCAGATAATCTGGCTTTTTTTTGTTGGCGTACACAAAGGCATCGGCTATCGTAAGACGTCCTTCGGCATCCATGTTGACAAGTTCAATGGTCTTGCCATTCATGGCACGGCACACATCTCCCGGCACGCGGGCGCAACCGTCCACCATATTTTCGGTGGCCGCGATGTAACAACTCACAGCAACAGCCGGCTTGAGCATTGGCAAAATCGTCATCAAGCCGATCACCGCCGCGGCCCCAGCCATATCGGACTTCATGTTCTCCATACCCTTGCCCAATTTCAACGAGTACCCGCCCGAATCAAATGTCACTCCCTTGCCAACAATCGCGATTCTTTTTTTAATCCGACCCCTGGGTTGATAGGTCATTTCAATAAAACAGGGCGCATTTTTTGTAGAACCCGCCGCCACGCTTAAAAAAGCCCCCATTTTTTTCTGTTTGATCCAGCCAAGCTGACGCACACTGACGCGAACGCCCTTGAGCTTTTTCGCTGCCCGAGCCAAATCCATTGGTGTCATATCGACGGCAGGTGTGTTGACCAAATCCCTGGCCAGAGCAACACCTTCAGACAAGATCTGTGCGTGACGGATGGCTTGACCTGCTTTTTTTTGATCTTTTTGAGCACAAGAAATCAAAACTTCCTTGCGTTCGTTCTTTGTTTTTTTGAGATACCGCGTGAATTGATACTGATTGAGACAAAAACCTTCCGTCAAGGCAAGGGCTTCTTCCTCCGACGTGATTCCTTTTGCACTCGCAAAAACTGCCAACACAATCTTTTTGGCCTTGATTCTGGCCGCCACACCCTGCGCCGTTGCGCCGCAGGTGCGCAATGTTTCCAAATCCAGCTTCTTCGCATCGCCAAGTCCCAATACCAACACATAAGTCACTTTGAGACGACCCGCCGCATAGAACAATTTGCTCTCCGTTTTGCCGCCCTTGAATCCTTCTTTTTTTAAAACCCGTTTCAATTCTCCGTTGAGTTTTCCGTCTATTTTGGCAAGCACCCCGTCCTGGGGAAATTTTCCTTCGGGGTATCCCACAACCAGAACATCTGCCACCGTTTTTAAAATATTTTCTGTGCTGACAACAAACTTCATGAAGAACTCCTCTCCTAAAAGAACGACAGACAATGTCACCATTTTAGCCCATTTGGTCAAATAATGACACAAAAAAAATGAACTCCAAAAAAATCATGATCACATATTGACAGCAATGAAAAATGATCTTAAGGCAGGCCTTGTGAATCGACAGAAACGTCAAGATCAGATCCTCAACACAGCGCTCAAAGTCTTTGCTGACAAAGGTTATCCCGCAACGACCATCTCCAAACTTGTCGCAGAGGCCAAGGTTTCCCGGGGGACTTTTTACCTGTATTACCAGAGTAAAAAAGATGTTTTTGACGCTTTGCTAAAGCGATTTTTCGTCCCCCTCATGAACACCCTGGCCGGCATGAAGTTCAGATCGGAGAGCGAAAAGGAGGAAGAAGACATTCGCGTCTTTTGTCATGAATTGACCAAGGTCCTTTTTCAAAACAAGGTTTTGGCCAAAATTATCTGGACCGATGCCTTTCGCCTGCACCCAACGCATCAAATCTTTATCAATGAGCAGGCCCAGCAGATGCAAAATTTACTCAATCACTGTTTTAAGTTTCACACACAGTCTTTTTCTCCTGCCCCCTGCGACACCAATCTTCTCGCCTGCTGTTTTTTGGGAACAACCAAAGAAGTCCTCACCAATTATCCTGGCGAACTTTCCTTCTGGGATCTCGAAGAAAAAATCACATCGTTTGTTCACTTTGTTTTTGAAGGTCTGGTCCGTTTCAAACCCCTTGTTCTGCCACAGTCGACCCTCATCCCCCAGGAACATGCCTACAGTGAGGAACTCAATCACAAGAATGAATATCATTGAATGAACATTTCTCTCGCACAAGCTGTACAAAAAATTGAGAAGGGCCGTGTCATTGCTGTTCCTACCGATACAGTCTACGGTTTGGCCGCCTCAATCAGATTTCCCGACAGTATCCAGAATATTTTCGACATAAAAAAACGCCCTTTCAACAAACCCTTGGTGATTCAAATTGCCGCAACCACACAGCTTGACAGTTTGGTCACAGACATTCCGCAAATTTTTCACCAATTAAAATCCTTCTGGCCCGGTCCCCTCACGATGGTTTTTGAAGCCAATATCCAAAACATTCCCCAAAAGATCAGGGCCGGGACTAATACCGTCGGCATCCGCATTGCGGATTGCCAACTCCTGCGCGAACTGATCTTGCAAACCGGTCCCTTGGCCATTCCCAGCGCCAACGTGAGCGACTTCCCCTCAGCCAAGACCCGCAAAGAGGTTGAGGGGTATTTTGGAAAAGAATTTCCCGTACTGGATGGGGGCCCTTGCTCACTGGGCAAAGAGTCCACCGTTGTCAGTCTGGTGGGGAATGAATTGAAAATTTTACGAAAAGGTGTGATTACAGAAGAAGAACTTCTCAAAAAACACAACCCGTCATGAATCGTTATTCTTATTATTGTTGGTTTGTTTTTCTCGTCCTGATCATCTCTTTTTGTTCGTCTCCTGTGTGCGGACAAGAAACCGGACTCACGCTCTCCACTACCGATCAGCAACAACTGCTCTCTTACGCCCGTCAACTCCTCGATCATCCGCAGAGCAATGACAACACGGTTTTTTCCCCCGCCCTTTCCACGTCACGCCCCCCCCTCATTCTGTTTCGGTTTGCCACCGACGGGCAAATCCTCAACAAGATCAGAATCGATGATACCGACCTGTCCCTGCCCCAAAAGGTCAAAAAAGCCATTGCTCAGTTAACGCCGGCAACCAGCACCAACACAATCGAACAAAAAGATTTTTTGCACCTGTTGGTGGTCAGCGAAACCATTCGGCTGGCCAACTTTGGGATCAAGGGAATCTTCGATTACAAACTTTACGAACCGCAGGTCACGGGCATTGCTTACGAGTGGCAGGGACAGAGGGCCGAGTTGACCCCGATCGAGGCCTTGGTCAAAAACTTTAGCTCCCGCGCTTCGCGGACATATCTGGCCAAGCAACTCGGTTTCGAGCCCTCCAAGATTGTGGGCCTCAACGACCTCACGATTGAAATCTACCGCACCATCCATTTTGGCGAAGCTTACCCCGATCGAAATTTTACCACCTTTCACCGCGGCCACGAATATTTTACCGCCGATCTTTTGACTTATGCCGAAATCAAAAAACGCCTCGACCTGATTGGGACCTGGTATCAAAATAATGTTCGGGGAGGAGAGGTCACCTACATCTATTATCCCTCGCAGAATAAGTTTAACGCCAGAGACAGAACCATGGTCCGCTCCACGATGGCCGTGTGGGTTTTAAACAAGCTGGCCATCTATCTAAACAGTTCCCCTTTAAAGAAACTGGGGGAGCGCACCCTGGACCATTATCTGAAAACCTATTTCAACATGAGCGATTCCCTGCAAAAGGGTGAACTCCTGCCTTCTACGACCCCCACCCAGAGAGGAGAACTGGCGAAGAACAGATTCACCACAGCAGGCTTCCTCATCATGTCGCTGATCGAGCGCGCTGAATTTGAAGCGCACAAAAAAGAAATCACCCTGCTGGCAGATTGGCTCCTGGCACAGCAGAGACCAGACGGCATTTTTCGGACGCAATTCGCCGACAGTCAATATTTCGATTCGGGGCAGTTGTTGCTCGCCATCGCCACTCTGTATGAGAAAACCAGAGAAAAAAAATACAAGGATTTTTTTGACAAGTCTTTTGAGGCCTACGCCAGCCAGCTCAAACAACAGATGTCTTTTGGTGGCAAATACTACACCGCATACGCTCCCGCCTGGTTCACCCAACCTTTTGCCAAAATGTATTTCATTACGCAGGAGACCAAATACCGCGACCTGGTTTTTGCCCTGAACGACCCCCTCCTCCACTGGTACGAAATTTATGCAGACCACCCCGTGTATTTTGATTACGATGGGGTGCTGGTCCCCAAGACAGGGAGCTATGGGAACAACTCTGTCACTTCTGCTGCCCTGGAATCATTGGTTGATGCAGCTTTGGTGGCAAGAACATCCGCGGATACCCAACGCTACCAGCAGTACACACACGTGATCAAACAAACCGTCGCTCACTTGATGCGTCTGCAATACACACCTGCCAACACCTATTACATCGGCAATAAACGCACTGTCACGGGAGGGTTCAAGTCGGATCTCATTGATTCAAAGTTATGGATGGATAACGTCTGGCACCTCACCAGCGCGTTCATCAAGATTCATCAGAATAAACTGCTACCAGACTGATGTGTCATGGACCAGAGAGCCAACGGCATGGGGCGCGCAAGAATGACAAACTTCAGATCGTGGTCTTGTAACGCAGGGGTTACGCGGGATCGTCTCCCCCTTCTCCATTGATATAATCTACACAATCGCCGGCTGTCACGACACCCTCGGCATCTTTACACTCGTCTATTTTGCTTGTGCATGTTTCTTCATCCCATTCAAAACACTCGCAAAGTGCATCGACTGTTTCCTTCTCAGAAATCGAATCACTCTCGTCGGGTTCTCCGCCACAAACCGCCAGATCCAGCGGTTCTCCTTCCCCAAACTTGCCACCACCTCCCTGTTCAAGGTCCTCCTTGACTTCTTCCACTTGATGCCAGCAATCGATGTACTCATGATTGAGCATAAAGTTCTGGCACATCTCCCCACTCTTTGGTTCTTCGCCAGCGGTCAGCTGTTTTGCCTGCGAACCACCACCACCTGCGCCAAACACCAGCGTGGCCTCAGGTGTGCTGGAACAATCAAAAATCTGGTCTTCAACGAAAGAAATGTCTGGCGACGAACTCTCTGGCAACGCCTGATCTTTAATGATATTGTAATGCCCACTATCGGTGTAGGGCTCTAATACCAACGCATCCGCCCCTGTCCAAGCCTCAGTATATTCATGTTCCCAAGTCTTGTCACCACAACCACCACTGCTCATGCCCAACAAGGCGCCATCACCCAATTCCAGCAGACTAATTTGATAATCTTCCTTGGCAATGGCCTCTCCATTGCCGTCGATCAAATCCATATGGGCCACAATCTGATCGGTGAATTCACACCCCTCATCTTCCCACTTATTCGCTCCACTCATCTGACCTTTCATCATGGCCAAATCAGAGAACTGCTTAAAAATCAGATTGCCCCAGAAATCAAACGAGCCTTCCGAAGCACCAGCCCCTTTTGATTTGTGTTGCATCTCAATCAATTTGGGAGTTTCCTCACCATCGACCTCATCCACGAAAAAGCCATCCGCGTTGAGGGTTCCCGTCACAATCACGGAATCCTGATACTGCATGTCCTCTCCTGATCCGATGTTGATGGCTTTCATCTCGAACTGACTCGCCTCGACTTGCTGACTAACAAACATCGCTTGTTCATCACCTGCACAGGCCGCCATCTCGAAAAAAGTGATCGCGCCTTCAGCGTTTTTCTCGATCTTGATGCGAATGAGGTCGGGCATTCCCTTGCCCTCGTCTTCCTGATAAGGGTCTTGTGAAAAATCCAGCGCCAAAACGTGAGACTTTCCGTCCGCGATGTCAACACCCTCTTTTGTAGCCTCGAACTCCAATCCGTTTTGTATATGGCACAACATTTGATCGCCAAGACTGGCCTGAGAAATGGCTGTCTTGGTCATATTAAACATCTGACAAGCGGCGAAACTGGTTGTTTCATCAAAATCTTCGTTGGTCACAGTCCCCAAGGGCATGCCCACGTCACTCCCCGCCAGATATTTGGTAACTGACGTGTCGGCGCCACCTCCATCCAGCACGCCCGACGTGGACGAGGGAAGATTTGACACAGACGCAAATGACGGGGTCCCTCCCGCATCATCTGTGTTCGAGGGACTCTGCGAACTAGAACCCGCCCCCCCACAACGTACGGTAAAGGCCAATATGATAAAGACCAGAAGAATGAGTGAATAAATTGATTTTTTCATGTGTCCCCCATTATTTACGAACTCACGCCTGCCCACCGTAGCTCGTAGAGCGAAGGCGGGAGCGCACGCCAGCCCCTGACTGGAAAAGACGTGACAAGTTATGAAATACATACGAAATGGTCCGCGCTATTTCAAAATAGCAACAAACATACCATTCAGACAAAAAAACATAACAAGTTATTTCAACAGATTACAAAAGCCAATTTCGCGATAGGTAAAACTTGCCTCTTTCCTGACCCAAAATTGCCCAACCCCGAATAGGAACCCGCCTTTTTTTCCGCTCAAGCCTCATTCTCATATTGCCCCCATTGGCAAAATCGATTAGACACGCCCCGTGCACAAAGCGTATACCATTTTTCAGAATCACATCATCGAGGCGGAAACAATGGAGGCAGGGTCTATCCTTGTTTTCATCAATCCGGATGATCTCGAAAAACACCTGTTGGTCGACCAGTTCAAAATAGACGAGCACACGCTCCATTCTTCACTGGACCCGGATGAACTGTCGCGCCTGGAATTTGAACCCAATCACCTGGCCATCATTTACAAACGTCCCAAAAGTTATTCGGGCAAGGAAAAGCTCCTGTTTCGCGTGTCCTCTGCCGGTTTGTTTTTATTTCAGGATAAACTCGTCATCCTCCTTTCGGAGGACATCCCTCTCTTCGATGGCAAACAATTTTCGCGGGTTTCGTCCTTGCCAGATGTGTTGCTCCGACTGGTGTACCGTTCCGTGTTTCATTTTTTGGAACACCTCAAGATCATCAACATGCTGACCGACGAACTGGAATCGCAAATCAACGAATCAATGGACAATAAAAAACTCCTGCACCTGTTCACGTTGGGCAAGAGCCTTGTCTATTACGTCAACTCCATCAACTCCAACTCACTTCTGGTTGAGAAATTAAAATACAACGCCACGAAACTGGGATTCACGCCCGAAGAAATCGAATTTGTAGACGACTTGATGATCGAAAACACCCAGTGTCTCAAACAGGCCGAGATCTATTCCAACATTCTGGCCAGCCTGATGGACGCGCGCGCCTCTATCGTGGGCAATAATCTCAACGTCCTCATGAAGACCCTGAACATCATCATCATCATCATCATGGTCCCCACTTTTGTGGTCAGCGCCTTTTCGATGAACGTTCCCCACCCGCTAAGTAGTAACCCTTGGGCCTTCTGGCACATTCTGGGGTTGGCCCTCTTCTCCATGCTCCTCATTGTGCTGATGTGGCGAAAAAAGAAGTGGTGATCACGCGGAATTTAGGACCACACTCCCGCACACAAAGCGCCACAGTGAGGGCACCTGCCCTGTTGCAATTCTTTTGTGTCAACACAATAACCATTACGCTCAATGAGTAGGTGTCGACACCGGTGACAGTCAGTGCTCTGGCTTTTGGTGTCCGGCACATTCCCCGTATACACATAATACAATCCATTGCGCAGAGCGATCTCTCTGGCCCGGAGCAACGTGGCGACTGGGGTTCTGGGCTTATACAACATCTTGTGGGCAGGGTGAAAGGCGCTAAAGTGCAAAGGCACCTCAGGCCCCAACTCCGTGGCGATCCATTTGGTCATTCGATCGATTTCATCGTCTGCGTCATTTTCACCCGGGATGAGAAGATTGGTGATCTCCAGCCAGACACCTGTTTCCTTTTTGAGATACACCAGCGTGTCCAGCACGGTCTGAAAATTTCCAGAACAATTTTTTTTATAAAAGGCCTGTGAGAACCCCTTCAAATCAACATTGGCCGCGTCGATGTGTTCAAAAAATATCTTTCTGGGTTTTTCGTTGATCATGCCAGCAGTCACTGCCACAGTTTTGATCCCGCGCGCATGACATTCCACGGACACGGCCAGGGCATATTCAAAAAAAATAATCGGCTCATTGTAGGTAAAGGCAACACTGGGACAGCCTTGTTGCAGGGCCAGGCAGGCACCCTCCTGAGGAGTCGCCTGCACCGACATTGCGTTCTTCGAACGCGATCTACTCATGTGCCAATTCTGGCAATAAACGCACGACAAATTACAACCCGCTGTTCCAAAGGATAAAACCGATGTGCCCGGCAGGAAATGGTGTAAGGGTTTTTTTTCGATGGGATCCACCGCAAACCCACTGGTCCAGCCATACGTGGTCAGAACAATTTTGGAACCTTCACAGGCCCGTACAAAACAGAACCCACGTTGTCCCTCGCGCAACCGGCAATGACGTGGACATATGTCACATTGAATCCTTCCTAATCCCACAGGGTGCCAGAACTGTATAGTGGTAGACTTGCTCATGCTATCATGATGATATTATAACATTATTTATGTGTCGTATAAAACCCCTTTATTTTATTAATAATGTTGTGTTAGTAGGGGCGCCCTTTTGATAATATAGAGGCTCATATACGAAGTAAATTGAAATAAATTCGGCTGACTACGTATTTAGGATAAACATGAAAGACATTGCACTCACAAGAAACATTGGTATTTCGGCTCACATTGATTCGGGTAAAACCACCTTGAGCGAAAGAATTTTATTTTACACTGGCAAAATCCACAAAATATCGGAGGTGCGTGGCAAAGATGGCGTTGGCGCAAAAATGGATTCAATGGAGTTGGAACGAGAAAAGGGCATCACGATTCAATCCGCGGCCACTCACGTGGACTGGAAGGATCACGGAGTCAACCTCATTGACACACCCGGGCACGTGGACTTTACCGTTGAGGTTGAACGGGCCTTGCGCGTGCTTGATGGCGCTGTCTTGGTGCTCTGCGGCGTCGCGGGCGTGCAGTCTCAATCCATGACGGTGACCCGTCAAATGAACCGTTATAAAGTGCCGCGCATTGCCTTCGTCAACAAACTGGATCGTACGGGCGCCAATCCTTTCAGGGTCGTCACCCAACTGCGGGAAAAACTCGACCTGAACGCTCACCTCATCAACATCCCCATCGGCCTCGAAGATAAATTACAGGGAATCATCGACCTCATCGAAATGAAAGCCCTTTATTTTTTGGGGGACAATGGGGAGGAGATCACCCTTCAGGACATTCCCGATAACATGCGATCGCTGGCTGAGGAATACCATGATCTGCTGATCGAGGCCGTGGCCAATGTCGACGATGAAATTGCCGATGCCTTTCTTGAAGGACGCCCTGTCACCAAAGAAGCCTTGATTCCTGCCATTCGGAGGGCCACCGTGGCCCACAAATTCGTCCCGGCCTGCGTGGGATCCGCGTTCAAGAACAAGGGCGTTCAACCCTTGATGGACGCGGTTTGTCTGTTTCTGCCCTCCCCGGAAGAAATCAGTCATTCGGCCCTTGACCTACTCAACCACGAAGAGCCTGTGGATCTGGTCAGCGACGACACAAAACCCTTGGTGGCTCTGTCTTTTAAACTTGAGGATGGCCGCTATGGGCAACTCACGTACATGCGCATTTACCAGGGAACTCTGGCCAAAGGCGACGTGCTTTTCAACACCAGAACCAATAAAAAAATCAAGGTCCCGCGGCTGGTGAGGATGCACGCCGATGAAATGCACGACATCAAGGAGGCAGGCGCTGGTGATATTGTGGCCATCTTCGGTGTGGACTGCGTCACGGGAGACACCTTTTGTCACAACGACATCCGGTACTCCATGACTTCCATGCACATCCCCGACACGGTTGTCGACCTGGCCGTCAATCCCAAAAAACGTGAAATGACCGATGCTTTCTCCAAAGCGCTCAACCGCTTCACCAAGGAAGATCCCACGTTCAAAGTACACGTCGATCCCGAAAGCTCACAAACCATCATCTCGGGCATGGGTGAGCTGCACCTGCAAATTTACATCGAGCGCATCCGGCGTGAATATGACTGCGAAGTTGATGTGGGACAACCCCAAGTCGCCTATCGTGAAACCATCACACAAGCCACTGACTGCGAATACATGCACAAAAAACAAACCGGTGGTTCCGGACAATACGCTCAAGTGGTGGGCAAGATGGAACCCATTCCCCTGTCCGAATCCATTAACTACGAGTTCGTCAATGACATCGTGGGGGGGTCCATTCCCAAAGAATACATCCCCTCGTGTGACAAGGGGTTTCAAAAGGCCCTCAAAGAAGGCCTGCTCATTGGTCAACCCGTGGTCGGCATTCGGATGTCAATCACCGATGGCAAACACCATCCCGTTGATTCATCTGATATGGCTTTTCAGATTTGCGCCGAAACTCTGGTGCGCGAAAACTATTTTCGCGCAAAGCCGATCGTGCTCGAACCCATCATGAAACTCGAGGTCACGGTTCCCAATGAATTCCAGGGCGCGGCCACAGGACTCATCAATCAAAGGCGCAGCATCGTCATCAGCACGATGAATGAACACGGCTTCACCACCGTACAGGCCGAGGCCCCCTTGGCGGCCATGTTTGGTTTTTCAACAGACATAAGATCTTTGACTCAAGGCAAGGGCGAATTCACGATGGAGTTCCTCAAATACGCGCCCATCCCAAAAGGGTTGCAAGAAGAGCTGGTGGTTGACTATCAAAAAAAGAAGAACAGTTGATTTGCTGATTTGCTTTTCAGAATAAGGCACGGGGCAGACATTTCTGCCTGCCCCGGACATTGAAAACAGACGATAAGCCGGATTCTGTACACTCATGCGCGTGGCGCGCGGTGCCGCATTCATTCATCTGGGACGATTGTTGCCAACCGCCTCGTGCAGTCTACCCACCCCGCAAAAACCGCCATGATTGGCCATAAAGCCAAGGCTGGTCTTGTGACCGGGACAGTCACGATTCTCAAAAGAAAATCTGCGAGGCCTATTTGACCTTGCAACCCATAGAGTTTACCCTTTTCACTACAAACACCCACAAAGCGATACGCTTTGCGGGCTGTACTTGGTTTCTGTGGCACTGTTCCTCGGCCCTTCAAGCAGGACCGGACGGGCGTTACCCATTATGGTTCCCTGTGTTGTCCGGACTTTCCTCCCCAATGCCGTGAGGCATCAAGGCGAATACGTGTCTGTTCTTGCCACCATGACTATAGGCTAAATCACTCTCCATATGCAAGACGCCTCTCTCTTTCCGTTACCCACTCCTACGGTGTATCCCCCAGGATACGTAACGGCCTCTTTTTTGGGCCCTGTGCGAGTGGAATCCCGTATATTCACACAGCACAAATGGTGTGCCCAAAATCAAGGAGTTCATATGAAAAAACACAACGCAACGATCCAAACATTAGTCTTGGCATTGTGCCTGGGACTGCTATTAAACTGCGGGCAAAGCCCTCTCGACCTGGATGATACACTGGACCCAAACGGAACCGATGACAATGAGCTCGCCGGAAACACATCTGTCAGCACAGCCTGTGCTGGTCTGGATTTGGTCGACGTTACCGAAGACATCAATGACAACACCACGTGGAAGGGTGATACGGTGTACGTGATTCGTGCCTGGAATTTTTACGTGAACGCCACCTTGGTCATCGAGCCCGGTGCGATCATCAAGTTTCATGCGACAGATGGCCCCGAAATGGTTTTGGGTGGGGCCGGGACCATTCTGGCCCAAGGAACAGAGGCCAGCCCCATCATCTTCACCTCCTATAAAGATGACACGCATGGTTGCGACAATAATGGCGACGGCACAGACTCACTCCCCGCGGCCAAGGACTGGGGCAGTGTCGACACCAATGGCCTCAACGGCTCAATCTTTGACCACTGTGAATTCTATTATGGCGGTGACACAGCCTACAGTGCCACACTGGCCCTTTCAGCGGGTTCTATTGCCACCGTGATCAATAGCACTTTTGCGCACAACGATGGCGGTGATGAATCAGGCTGGTACGGTGCAT
Organism: uncultured Nitrospirales bacterium; assembly: GCA_964526915.1. Classification (GTDB taxonomy): domain Bacteria; phylum UBA10199; class UBA10199; order UBA10199; family JADGCS01; genus JAHJDR01. Next base: position 9,090 of record CAZGMS010000150.1, on the reverse strand, counting down.
TTGCCGCCCCCCCCGCCGAGGCGGGAACAGTGATTCAAAACAACGTTTTTTATGATAACGTGAGACCCCTCTCAATCAGTGTGGCCTTTGCCCTTGACGACAGCAACACATTTCACAATCCCGAGGCCGCCACCGAGACCAACACCTACAACGGAATTTTCGTTGAGAGCATTAACCACATCAGCGCACACATCGCCTGGGATGAGACAGAAGTGGCCTTTGTGATCGACGACAATGACTTCTGGGTCAATTCTGGCGCCTCACTCACACTCGGAGATGATGTGGCCCTCAAATTCAGACCTGACAGTGTTATGCTATTGGAAGACGGGACCAGCCAACTGATTGTGGCCGGTGGTGTGAACGATAAGGAAAGTTCTGTTGTGTTCACCTCCTACAAAGACGACTCTGTAAAAGGCGATACCAATGCTGATGGGGCCGCCACAACCCCCGCCACTGGTGATTGGGGTGGCATTTACGACGACACCGCCGATGCCCCGTATTACTTAAGCTGGTCCAATATTTATTATGACGAGCTTCATTGAAGAATGAAACAATCAATGTCCCGCAGAGCGGGATCAGTCCTACGGCTGAAAAAAATGAATCAATGAAGAAAAAAAACGATGGGGAAAGGTCGGATACAAAACCTCTTTGATTGGTAAATTTGTGGCCTGCCCTCCCCACACCACCTGGGGACTAAAAAAGACAAACAGACTTATCCTCATAATACCAACAAGTTATTGACACGTTTTTTTTAAGTCAGTTGGCACCGCGTATGCATTATAGATCTGTGAAAGTCGACCCAATTCCTCTTAACGGAGGAAACCCTCATTACCCCTCAAGGCCGGTTAGAGCCCCCCTCTTTAGCCGGTCTTTCCTTTTTTACAACCATCTCTTGTAAAAGGGACCTCTGTTGGTTTTTATAAATGTCGAGGACCGCATCATCGAATAGTGCCATTTTGCGAACACCATAGCCACAATGACCCCTCGTGGATTGCCACGCCTCCTCACTCTCGTTCGGGGCTGGCCACGACGCCACATCGGCAAAATGGCACAAGAACACAAAAAACAAAAGATGCCTTCGCAGACATTGATAAAAACCAACAGAGGAAAACACTTTTTTCCATTTCCCTATTGCGACCAATGATACGATTGAATAGTGTCACACCGTGTTTTGGCTCAACAACATCTCACACACCTTCCCCCTCCAAACCACTCCCGTCCTACACAACATCACGCTCAATATCCCCCAGGGCTCGCTGACAGCCATCATGGGCCTTAACGGGTCTGGCAAAACAACCCTGCTCAAGGTCCTCAGCTCCCTCATCCTCCCCAGACAGGGCGAGGTTTTTATCGCGGGACAAAACGCCACGGCCTACAAGGCAAAAGAACTTGCCCAACACATCGCCTTCGTGCCACAGGATTTTCCGACAGACTTTCCTTTTACCGTTAACGAGTTTGTCTTGATGTCTCGCTACGCCTGGCAAACAAAACTGTTTGATGGTCAAGAAGACCAAATCAAAATCGATCGCGTCCTGCGTGAGCTCAATCTCTGGGACTTGAAAGACCGCCTCATCACCACTTTATCAGGAGGGGAAAGACAGCGCGTTCTGTTGGCACGCGCCTTCGCCCAAGAAACAAAGGCCATCCTACTGGACGAACCCTGCAACCATCTGGACATCAAGAACAAACACGAATTGTTGACCTGGCTTAAACGCGAACACACGCGCTCATCAAAAACCATCATTGCCGTCATGCACGATTTTCAAGACGTGAATAGACACTTCAGCGATGTGCTGTTATTAAAACATGGCCAACTTGCTTTTTGGGGAGCTAAAAAAAAGGCCCTCGAACCTGAGCGGCTGAGGGCCATCTTTGAAACTGATGCGGTGTGTTGCTAACAACCGGCACTTTTTTATTTTTTCAGGCCGAGCCCTGTCGCTGGTACCTCGCCACTGTTCATGGCGGCAACACTGGGCATATCGTCGTTCGCCGCAATCCTTCTTTCGTAATCGATGTCGTCGTCGCACTCTCTCCTGACGGGAAAACCCGCCTTGACCATCTTGATCTCGTCATTAAACTTATCGAGGATATGTTTTTCGAGATAATTTCTGAAATCTGAGTTGATGGGATGCGCGATGTCTTTGTACGATCCGTCCTTCTTCTTTTTGGACGGCATGGCCACAAAGAGTCCTGTGTTCCCGTTGATCACCTTGAGATCGCGAACAACAAAACAATCGTTGAAGGTCACGGTGACATACGCTTTGAGTCGTTCTTCATCGGCAAGAAAAATTCTGGTTTCGGTCACTTCCATCATGCAAATTCCTCCAATCACGCAACATGCGAATCGCAAGTATCACTTACCATGTCGCCAAAATATGACAAGTGATTTCGTCAAGACAGAAGAAACGCTCTCTGAATGTTGTTATGATGAATCTGCAAATTTCCAGTAGCCTAATGACGTCAGGTGATATTCTCGGCCAAAAACACGCGGCAATCAGTAATGTTGGCCTTGATTTTGTTGCAGGCCACCTCTGCGATTTCTTTGTTGGGGTAAATCCCAAACACGGTCGGCCCTGACCCCGTCATCTGCGCCGCCAAGGCGCCCGTCTTTCTCAAGATTTTTTTGAGGTCTTCCACAAGCGGATACTTTTTGAGCGTCACCGATTCCAGATCATTGTTCAGGAATTTGATCACTGATTTTTTCGTGGCAAATTGATGGGGGATTTCTTCTAATTTGCTTTCGTCAATCTGCGGTCGGTTGTCATTAGCCGCCTCATAGTGCTCATACACCCATTTCGTGGACACGGAGATGTTGGGTGAAATAATCACCAAGGGCAGTTTGGGCATTTTTTTTATCTTCACCAAATTTTCACCCACGCCTCTGGCAATGGCGGAGGATCCAAAAACAAAGAAAGGAACATCTGCCCCAAAGCGAAGACCAATTTTCATCAACTTTTCTTTGGAAAGATTAATCTTTAATAGTTCATTGAGCCCAGTCAACACGGCCGCCGCATTGCTGGACCCACCTCCCATCCCGGCCGCGGACGGGATGTTCTTGTAAATCTTGATGCGCACACCGATATTTTTGTTTGAATAGGCCAAAATCTCTTTGGCCACTTGGTACACAATGTTCTGGTCACCATCAGGAACCGTTGCATCATTTTCACACTCAACCTGAATCCCTTTTTCTGTCAACTCGCATTCGATCTCATCGTAGATGTTGATCGGCGTATTGATCATCCTCAAATCGTGATAACCATCTTGTCTTTTGTTTAGTACATCCAGCCTGACATTGATCTTCGCAGGCGACCTGAGTTTAACAACTTTCATGCCTGTGCCCCTTTCGGACTACTTTGCGTAAGGAATTTTTGAAAAATAGTTTTTATAAAAATTCCTTCTTCAAAAATTCACGTACAATATATCTTCGAGGGCCGATGATCGCTTTTTTCGACAACCGACCCCTCAGCGGCATACAAAAAAACATTGATTTTTGTCAATGTAGGGATGCTTTCATCCAAACACCATGATATCCTTACAAAAACCATTTTTTCAGCTTAAAGATGGGGTCTGCTTGCTTTCTAGTTTCCTTAGATCTAACCAATGATCCGCAAACCCCAAAATCACAAACAGACACAACGAAAATTCCCTCATTAAAATGGCCATGACGACAAACATTATACGAAGAAAACCAAATATCTTTTTTTGATCCAGAACGGCGATGAAGATAGCCAGTCCACTGAAAAAGTAGATCACGGCAAAAACAAGCAAGGAGTTCACGCCAATGTAAAACAACAGGGTAGCATCTGCCGTGAACTCATTGATAACCATGAGGGCTATCAGGGCCAGCACAACCCACACCACTTCAAAGGGAAGACAAAAAAAGGTAAGGTTTATTTTTTTAAGTTCTGGAAATGAATTTGCAAAAAATCTTTTGGCAATGATCAGATTGACAACAAACAAAATGATGAGCGACACCATCACCAGAAACGGTATGACGTAAGCGGCCCGGCCAACATAATCAGCAATCTGACTCTTGAAATCAATGATTTGGCTCACGCTCATCAGTCCAGCACTTTCTTTCGCCGCAATGAATTCGTTCAATCCTTGTTGCAAGGCTTTTTCAAAGGCCACAATGAACAAATCTCCCTGCGGCAACAAAACAACCACTCCCAGAAAAACACATGCCGCAAAAACCCCAAAGATAGCCCAAAACAATCTTTTAAAAACATGCTGTTTGGGACCAAGCAGGGATTTGGTGATAAAAAAACTAACCACCAAACAGACGACAAATGAACTCACACCCAAAAAAATCACGGTGGGCTTACTGAAAAAGGCAACCATATCCAAAAAAGGAATGGGCAATAACCAGTAGGCGTTGGGGTGCGCCTGGTACAGCTCATGAAAAAAATCCAGGCCCAAAAAATACACAAGCACAACCGCCAAGACACTCGGCCAGACGATGGATAAAAAAGGACTCCTTTTGTGTCTGAGCTGATAATAGATGAATGGCAGAGGGGTTAAAAAGACAAAGGGGCCCGAGAAAAACAGGCCGAGTGCCAACAGGCTCAACAGCCAGCAGGAACGCGACTCATTTTCCCAAACGGAATCTTTTTTTTGGGGATTTTCCAAAGCGCCCCCCTTGATAAGACCGCGGATTAAGACACTCTCATCCTCATCGAAGAACGTTAACAATCGAATCCTTCGAACCACTAGTACATCGACTCATCAATTTGTTTACAAATTTATTCGCTCAGTACCAGTAGTGAGTGAGCAAAAATATTACTGCTATTATTTGTTAAATTCGTAAATATTTTTTATGAATCGAACTACTAGTCACGAATGGCGTGGTTGACCGTGTAGGGCAACAATGCCACGTGCCTTGCCCTCTTGATGGCCTCCACCAAACGCGTTTGGTGAAACTGGCAGTTCCCAGTCATGCGACGCGGAATGATATGTCCTTCTTCCGTTAAAAAACCTGCCAGCATTTTGGGGCGACGAAAATCCAGGGGGTTTTCGGGATCACTACAGAAACGACAAGCCTTACGCCTTGAACTGGTTTTCTTGAGGGGGTATTTCCCTTCTTTTTTCTTTTTGATAAACATACAATAAACCTTTCCTTATTGTTCTCATACGCAATTGATGTTCTCACGCACTGGTGGCCAGGACTTTTAATCATTCAATATTCAATGAAGTCGAATCCATCCGGTTCCACCTGAACATTTTTGGGTGACTGTTTTGTTTGCTTGATGGTCAAAAACCTCAGCACAGACTCTTCGTACCCCAGGTTTTTCTCCAGACCCGTTATGGCCTCAGTGGGTGCTGTATAAGAAAATTCGAAATAGCGCCCGGATTTGTTTCGTTTGATCGGGTACGCCAAACGTCGGATACCCCAATCTTTTTTGGTGACATTTTCGATCTTCTGGTTACTGAAGATTTTTTGGATTTTTTCTTCTACCGTTTTTAATTGATCTCCCTGTACGTCGGGAAGCAGAACGCACACGGTTTCGTACTGACGCGTTTGTGTCATTGTTTCTCCTTTTGGATATCAAGCCTGTTCTGCATCAAACACATCAGCCCGTAGCCAACTTTGTATCAGCCTGCTGAAGCTTGCTCAGAACAAGCAAGGCTATGACAAACACCAACCAAATTGTCGTGTACCTCTCTACCTCTCTCTTCGAGACATGAGAGATACACGCTTACGTGCTTGGGCTTGTTTTTTCTTTTTTTGAATGGAAGGTTTTTCGAAGCATTCGCGTTTGCGAACCTCGGCCAAAATGCCGGCCTTCTCACACTGTTTTTTAAAACGACGAACGGCGGCTTCAAAAGACTCGCCATCTCTTATACTGACTCCAGGCATAAATGCTCACCTCTTAAATGATGATAAACCGCCTCTCAGGAAACGGCCCGTTTTCAAACGGTCGGGACCAATACGATAAATAGCTTCGACAAGTCAAATCTTTCGGGCCAACATTTACCAGGACACCTCAATAATCGGATAATCCTAAACAATATTATGTCATTGGAAAAAAGAGTTGGTCGCTTTTTCCTGCCCTACACTCGTGGTAGGCCCATGCCCGGGAATCACCAACGTATCGTCTGGCAGAGTGAAAATTTTGTTTTTCACGCCACTGATCAACGCTCGGTGGTCGCCCCCCCACAAATCTGTCCTTCCGATTGAGCCCAAAAACAGGGTGTCCCCACAACAAAGCAGGGGAATGTGTTCTATGATCCCTTTGGGGGAAGTGAGCGTAAAATCATCCGCGTAAAAACAGACAGAGCCCGGTGAATGACCCGGTGTGTGGAGAACCTTGAGGGTCAGGCCTTCTTGTGTGATGAGTGCCTCACCGTCTTTCAAATAATGATCAACGGTGTTGTGTTCGCCACGCACAGCGACACCAAATTGACGCGCCTGATCCTTAAGGCCATCAAAGAGTTGCTCATCATCCTGATGCAGACATATTTTGGCGTTCATCTCCCGTGCCAGTTCGCCGCAGGCCGCGATGTGATCGATGTGTCCATGAGTGAGGAGCAAATGGGAGACGGTGAGTTTCTCATCCTTCAAAAAGGCCAGGATGTCTGGGGCGTCATCTCCCGGATCAATCACGGTCGCCTGTCGGGTTTTGTGATCTGCCAAAATGACGCAATTACTCTGAAACGGCCCCACTTGTAAGACTTCGATGATCATTTGTTCCCCCACTTCTTATCATTTGAATTTTGCTTTGCAGTACCGTAATGTGTGGGGCCGGTCTCGACCGGCCCCTACGCAAAGAGAACACTATTAGGATTTCTTATGAAAATCTATACAAAAACAGGTGACGATGGCACCACCGCACTGGCCAACGGCAAGCGCGTTCCCAAAGATCACGCACGTGTTTGTGCTTATGGTGATGTGGATGAGCTGAATGCTCTGTTGGGTCTGGCCGTGGCCTACGTGCTGAACAAAAAATTCAAGGTCGATTTGATCAAAATCCAAAAAGACCTGATGTCACTGACCTCCATCCTTGCCAACCCCGATCATCACCCCAAAAAAAGCAAGGTGTCCCTTTCTGGACAAGATATCCGGTTCCTCGAAAAAAAGATTGATGCGATGGAAAACGATCTATCCCCCCTCACGCATTTTATTCTGCCCGGGGGATCGGTCTTGGCAGGCCTGTTACATGTCGCGCGCACCGTGTGTCGCCGCGCCGAAAGGCTTTGCGTGACCCTATCACACAAGGAACCCATCCCTCCTGTGTGCGTTCACTACCTCAATCGCTTGTCCGATTATTTGTTTGTCGCCGCCCGCTGGGCCAATAAAATCAATCTTGAGGAGGATGTGGTGTGGTGATGGGGGGACCTTCTCGCTCTTGTTTGCGGCATGTTATGCCCACCGGTCTCTTTCGTTTTCTACTCAAAACTGGTGGGCATCAATCATGCCATCTTCGGTCGCTAGACCAGGATGAAGGGGCTGGACTCTCACTCACACGCTTCCGTTCACAAAAGTGAAGGGAACTCTGGTTCTTGAGAGTGCTGGGGAAGAAGCCCACACGAAAGCCGATATTGTCGTTGGCATTCGCAGGCCTGTTGTTGTTACGATACGCAACGCGGAGGTTGTCGGGATTGTTATTGTTCCAAGACCCGCCGCGCAGAACCCTACACTATTGCCCCTTCCTCCCCTTGACCTTGGAGAACAATGTCTCCCAGTACAAGCTTTCTTAAGTTGTAAGTGTCGGCGTGTTTCACATGCCCTATCCACGACATCACAGACTGATCAACGGTTTTCCAGCGAACAGTTCTTTGTAACAGCCCTTTTGAAAAATATTTCATTCGGCGCTTGAACCGTACAATGCTTGCCCGCTTGATACGAACACGTTTCCCACAAAACACAAATCCAAGAAACGGCACTTCGGTCTCAACGGAAAAGATTTTGCACTTGTTTTCATGCAAACTCAGCGCAAGATTTGTATCCAAAAAAATTCGAATTTTCTGCAACCAAATCGATAGCAAGCTTTTGTCGTTGGAAAACAAGACAAAGTCGTCCTGGTATCGAATGTAATGTTTACAACCCAATTTTTCTTTTACAAAATAATCAAGGCGATTGAGATAAATATTGGCAAAAAACTGCGACGTCAAATTGCCAATAGGGATTCCAATCTGGCTGGCTGGCTGGCTGGCTGGCTGGCTGGCTGTGCAATTTTCTTGCCATTATCACCATGTGAATCAAGTATTTTTTCGATCAGATTCAACGTGTCGAGACAACTAATTTTTCTTTTGATCTCTCGCAGTAGAATGTCGCGTCTGATGCTGGGAAAATATTTTTTCACGTCACATTTCAGGACGTATCGATGCCCACGCGAGAATTTTTGGAATCTCTGCAAAGCAGCATGTGTGCCTTTGCCTTTTCTCGTTGCGTAAGAATCAAAAATAAAACTGCGATCAAAAATCGGTTCTAGAATATTATGAATCGCGTGATGGAGCACCCTGTCGCGATAAGTTGCCGCACTGATGACCCTTCTCTTTGGTTCGAAGATCACAAAATCCTGGTATGGTCCCGTCTTGTAAGTTTTGTTTTTCAAATCAAAGTGAAGCCGCCACAATTCGTTTTCGAGTTTCATGTTGTAAAAAGCCGTCGCGTTCTTGAATCGTTTACCTCGTTTGGCAAGCCTCGCCGCTTGTACCAAATTTTGAAAATCATAAATCTGGGAATACAGGTTTTTGAAAGTTTTCACTTGGTTTTTTGCTGTTTGATCCAACCACCAAGTTCTATGCCAATTTCGTGCAACATTTTTGTCATGACTTCATAACGATGCAAATTGATGAGTTCCAAATCTTTCGACAGTCGCAGTAAAATTCTGATTTTTTCAAGAGACAAGTTGGCCCGTTGAAGCGTCTGTGTTTTTTCTTTCGTATACAACGCCTCGACAATGCCTTCAAAAACATCCAGTGCCAGGTTTTCAATGCGTTCACCCAAATTGTAACGTTGGTTTTTTGGAAATTTTGAAACCTGCTGAATCAGATAAAGCAAAAAATCATAAATCCTGGTCAAAACTTGTGGCTTGTCACTCATGGTAATGTCTCAAAAAATCGCGAATCCCCGCCCCCCCCCCGGGC
>CAZGMS010000149.1:0-10499 GCA_964526915.1 uncultured Nitrospirales bacterium | reverse complement strand
GAAACATGGATTCCAGCATTCGCTGGAATGACAAAAAGATTTTATGTCCAGAAAACCTTATAACCGCAAAGACCACTTTTATCTCAAGGCCAAAAAAGAGGGCTATGTGGCACGGTCCGCCTACAAGATTGTCGAACTCAGTGACCGCTTTGGAATTTTCAAATTGGGCCATACCGTGATCGACCTTGGCTCCGCGCCCGGTGGATGGTTGCAGGTGGGCTCAAAACAGCTTGGGACAAAGGGCCGTATCATCGGCATCGATCTTTTGCCACTGCACATGCAGATCGGCAATAATACCATTTTCAAACAGGCTGATTTTACCGATCCGGTTTCCCAAAGCTGGATCAAGGCGCAGTGTCCGCACGGTGTGGACTGGGTGATTTCCGACATGTCCCCCAACCTCTCAGGAGTGAAATTCGCGGACGCGCTGGCATCAGTGTCTTTGTGTGAACAGGCACTCGAGTTTGCGCTCATCACCCTCAAAAATGGTGGCGGTTTTCTGTGTAAGGTTTTTCCGGGTGCGGAACTGGGCGTGCTGGAAAGTAATATCAAATCGCGTTTCAAAAAATTTCATCACATCATCCCCGAAGCGACCAGGGGATCGTCGAGGGAAATATACATAGTAGGCTTAAGGCTTAAGGCTTAAGGCGTAGGGCATTGGGAGAGGAACTCTTGTCATCCCTGCGAAGGCAGGGATCCACATCTCCACAATTCTGGATCCCAGCTTTCGCTGGGATGACAATTCACATCCCGATCATCAAGGCATTATAGACCACCCTGATCGGTGCGCTGATGATGTACGAAAAGGATCTGGTGAAAACCAACAGGAGCAGTATGATGGGCCCCACCCTGGCAAAAAAACGTTCAAATTGATCATCGAGACCACGCGGCAGGATCGCGTAGAGAATTTTCGATCCATCCAATGGGAAAATGGGCAGGAGATTAAAGACAAATAACGCGATATTCAGTACCAGATAACTCTGCAGGGCAAAGTTGAGGGTCATGATCATTTTATCAGGAAGAGATGCCAGAAACGGCACAAACAAAATGAAAAGCCGGTAGATCAGGGCCACGATAACCGCCAAAGCCAGGTTAGACAAAGGTCCTGCGGCAGAGACCCAAAATATACCCTTTTTGATCGGACGCAGTTTGAACACATTCACGGGCACAGGTTTGCCCCACCCAATCAAGGGCATGTTAAACAGGATGATGAGAATGGGCATGATGAACGTGCCAATGGGGTCCATATGGGCAATCGGATTGAGTGAAACCCGACCCATATTGCGTGCCGTGGGGTCGCCAAAACGCTCTGCGGTCCACGCGTGCGCCGACTCGTGCACGGAAAGTGAAAACAACAGTCCCGGTAAGAGAATGACAAGATCGAATAAATTATTTTGCCAATGCATTGAAAAAAAACTCCTAATTGAAAATCACTAATTATATGTCTTTGTTTGTCATCCCTGCGAAAGCAGGGATGACACGATACACTTTCACCCACGTGGATGAAATCGTTTGTGTACGTCTTTCAATCGCTCTCGTGAGACGTGCGTGTAAATCTGCGTGGTCGCTATATCCGCGTGCCCCAGCATGATCTGCACCGAACGCAAGTCCGCACCATTTTCGATCAGGTGAGTGGCAAACGAGTGCCGGATCACGTGAGGGCTGATGGGTTTGCGAATCCCACATTTCAGGGCTTGTGTCTTTAAATATTTCCAGAATGTTTGCCGCGTCACTGCCCGTCCCGCCCTGCCAACAAAGATATAAGGTGTCGCCTTGGTTTTGATCAGTTCCTGACGAAAACCAGCCAAATACTGCTCCAGAACAGTGATGGCCACACGACCCACGGGAACATAACGCTCTTTCGAACCCTTTCCAAAAACCAAAACATGTCCCGCCTGAAGGTTCAGATCATTGAGCTTGAGATTCACCAGTTCCGACACCCTCAGGCCGGAGGCATACAACAATTGCAACATGGCATAATTGCGAAATGATGTCGCTAACAACTTGCGTTTTTTTACAGCGACCGGTGCCGGATGGGCGTGATCGTTTGTCAGCAGGGAATCAACTTCCTTCATGGTGAGGTATCTGGGCAACTTGAATCCCAGTTTTGGCAAATCCAGATTTTCCGCCACATTCTTTTTGACATCATTTGCTTGTTTTAAAAATGCAAAGAAATTACGGAGCACGACCAGATTGCGCGCCAGAGAATTGGCCTGGAGCCGATGCTTTTGTCTGCGAAATACGGAATACTCCAAAAAATGCTCCTGGCGTATGTCATTCCAGCTGGTGATGCCCCTGTTTTTCAAAAATTCAAGCCAGACCAACAAATCTTTCTGATAGGCCTCTAGGGTGTTGGGGGCGAGCCGTTTTTCGATGCGCAGATAATGCAAATATTCCTCAATTTTTTCGAGCATTGGGTGATTATTAACGCTCGCCCCTTGCAAAAACAAGGGGATTCGTGCGAAAGGGGCACAAGGCTTAAGGCTCAAGGCCAAAGGCCAAGAACATGAAAGGCACGCAACGACTCGAACAACTATACAAACAGAGCCTCAAGCCCCCCGAAGAATCCTCCAAACAGCTTCCTCTGGCGCATATTCTCACAAAGCCCGTAGCTTATTACCCACAAGAGCCGGCCGATTGGCAGTTTGACATTGTTGAAATCGGTCCTGGCACTGGTGATTTTTTGTTCCATCAGGCCTCTCAGCACCCGACACACAGAATACTGGGCATTGAGCTTGGCAACAAACGTTTTGGCAAAATCAGTGACCGCCTGATCTTGCGCAACATCACCAACGTCACCCTCATGCATGCCGATGCCCGCATCGCTCTTTATAAATACATTCCCGATAACAGTATCAAAAAATGTTTTCTGTTGTTTCCAGATCCCTGGCCAAAAAACAGCCACGCGCACCGAAGACTTTTGCAACAGGATATTTGCAGACAGCTCGGCCGCGCCCTGACGCCCGGCGGGGAATTTATCCTCGCCACCGACGTGCAGGACTACGCCACATGGGCAAGAGGCAATCTGCTCAAGGTGGATTGTTTAAAGGATACCTCCCCTGCCACTGCTCTCACTGTTGAGCCAGAGGGATTGATGACGACTTATTTCAAACAAAAGTGGATCGCCTGGGGACGAAGTTTCTGGTATGTGCGATTTGAGAAAAAATGAGCGGCAACTCACGGGAATGCCATGCATGATGGTCATCAGGGTTCCACGATCTCTTCGAGCCGTTCTTTCCAGTCCGTGATCATGTCTTTGGTCGTGTCGTTCTTGGCAAACAAATCCTCGGCGATGTTGAGCGCGCCCAAAATCGCGACATTTTGAGTGGAGATCGTGGCTGAGCGCTGTTTGATGGCGTGCATGACCTTGTTCACGTAATCGGCCACCCTCTTCACGTGGTCCTCACTATTCTCCGTTTTGAGCACAAACTTCTGATCCAGAATTTTGACTTCGAATGTTTGTTTCATAAATCACCCAATAAAAAACACTTTGTGAGGGGGTCGGTCACGACCGACCCCTACGCTATTCGTGTCCAAGAATCTTAAGTTCCTTGCGCGTCAAATATCTGTACTCCCCGGAACGCAGGGAACCGAGCTTGACCGGCCCAATGGCCACACGTTTGAGCTCTTTGACTGAAATACCAACAGTTTCACACATGCGACGAATCTGGCGATTCTTGCCCTCCTGCAACACAAATTGCAGAATGGCCGACGTCTCGTGCTTCCTGAGCACCGTGATCTTGGCGGGCAGAGTCCTTTCGCCATCAATGATCACACCCCTCTCCAGACGCTTGAGCATTTTTTCCTCAACAGGACTCGTCGTCTTGATCTGATACACTTTATCCAGATGATACCGCGGGTGCGTGAGCTTCAAGATCAATTCACCATCATTAGATAGAATCAAGGCCCCCTGCGTGTTGTAATCCAGGCGGCCCACGGGTTTGAGGGTATGAAATTTTTCGGGAAGACAATGAAATATCGTTTTACGATTTTCTTCGTCCTTCCGGGTCACAATCACGTGCCGGGGTTTATGAAACAAAATGGCTATCGTCTCTTGATCGAAGACTGGTTTAAACGCCTTCCCCAATATTTGTATGTGGTCGGTCAAAGGATCAACTTTAACACCCTTTGACGTGATCAGAATACCATTGACCTTGATTTTGCGCTCCTCAATCAACCGTTCCACTGCCCTTCGCGAAAACTGGCCTGAAGCCGCAATGACTTTTTGAATACGTTCTTTGTTCATGATCAGTTTTCCCCCGCCGTCGGCAGGGTGGTTACCTCGCCCGGCCCCGTTGTCTGCTCCAGCACAACAGCCTCCACAACATCCCCTGCGGAAGCGGCGTCCTGTTTGAAATGCATGTCGACAATGTGTTTTTCGACGCGACGGACATTTTTAATGGATTCATCCAAATGTCCCAATATTTCTTCTTCCTCTTCGGTCAGGTGCGACACCCCGTCATCAAGCAAATCCGACAAATCAATCCGTGAAGACTGTCTGTCAGTCTGTGCGTTTTCATCGGATTTCAGTGCCGATAATTCCAAAGATTGATAATCGTGCAAATTGGGCAAATCCTTCAATTGATTGATTCCGAATATTTCCAAAAATTTTCTGGATGTCCCATAAACCAGGGGTCTGCCTGGTTCCTCACTACGCCCAACCAGACGCACGATGTCTTTGTCCAATAAGGTTTTGAGCACACCACCTGAATCCACCCCGCGAATCTCCTCGATCTTCTGGCGCGTCACAGGTTGTTGATAGGCAATGATGGCCAGCGTTTCGAGTCCAGAAGGAGAAAAACGCGACGGTGCCTGAATCTTTTCGTCTCTTAAATACTGTGAGATGTTGTACTTGGTGCGGAATTGATAACCCTTGGCGACTGTGATCAACTCAATGCCATGATTTTTATCACTGAACGCATCCTGAATTTCCAAAAGGATCGCCTTGATGTCGGCGGTACTGATTTCCAGCTCAAGTTCCTGCTGTTTTTTTATCAGTTGCGCCATGACAATGTCACCCGACTCGGCGTCTCCCTCTTCGGAACCGGTTTGACCTGACTCTATCGGATCCAGCTCTGCCTCTGCTTCTGACCTGTTTTCAATTTGTTCAGAGGCCTCTTCGCATGGCGCGATCTCATCGATACAGTGAGCCTCGTTCTCTGTACAGATTTCGACCACGGGCTCCAGAAAGCAGTCTTCTGTTTCCTCTGTGTTTTCTCCCTGAGGTTCCTGCGGCCATTGCAGCTTAAGCTGGTGCTCCTTGATTTTTTCCATTTCCAGCTTGGCGACAGTCCGCGCCCGTCTCAATAATTTCTGCATGGGCACTGGCTGAGTGGCTACATACAACATGGCTTCCAGGGTCGCCTTGATGATTGGTCTGATGTTGTCGTCCATAAAATTCTCACTAACTCCCACAGAGGGAACTCTACCGATATGATTCAATGTCCTTCAACATATCGTTGTTATCCATCACCTGAGAGCCGATCTCCATCTTGCGTTGCACTCGAATAGCTTCGAAATGACTCATTTGATAAATGCGAATCATCCTCAGGCGTGCCATTTCCAATATTGCCAAAAAAGTCACCACAATCGCCATGCGGGTTTTTTCCCTGGTAAAAAGATCTGTAAACAACACACTGTCCGCATCCTTGAGAGACTCAAGAATTTCATATATGCGATCGGCGACTGAAACCCTGTCGATCAGGACGTGATGGTCACGCTTTTCCTTGGGTAACTTGGTCAGCAAATCGGAAAAGACCTTGATGAGATCCATGGGGTCGACATCAAAATGATCTGCTTTCTTGCCAGCCGCATCCTGAGCCTCATCTGTTTCCTCCAAAAACGAGCCCCGGGTGAAAACATCCCGGTTGAGCCAGACACGTCCCTTTAAATCCTGAGCGGCCAATTTGTACTGCTCCAGTTCTTTGAGTTTGGCGATGAGATCATAGGCCGTGGCGTCTTCCTCGTCTTCCAGTTGAGCACTCTCATTGGGCAACAACATCCGCGATTTGATGAGTGCGAGTTCTGCCGCCATGTACAAAAAATCACTCGCCAGATCCACATTGATATCCTTGAGGGCGTCCAGATACTGCAAATACTGATCCGTCACCTGCGCCAAGGACACCCGCGATATCTCCAGGTCATTTTTTTTAATGAGGTACAACAGCAACTCAAAGGGACCTTCGAAGATATCAAGTTGTAATGTGATGGTCTCTTTCATGGCTATATCTTTACGATGTCCTTAATCCTGTTCATATTCGTTGTGGCAATTCTTCGTGCCTTGGCATTACCGGCCTCGATCACGTCACGAACCTGTTTCTCTTGCGTCGCCAAGTCAAGTCGTTTTTGACGATACGGCGCCAAGCACGTTTCCATCTGACTCAAAAGTTTTTTCTTGCAATCCACGCATCCGATACCCGCCGTTTGACACCCGTGTGCCACCTCCTGCCTGATCTCGTCTCCGGAATAAATCTTGTGATACGAAAACACGGGACACTTGGCGGGATCACCGGCATCTGTGCGCCTCTGGCGGGCCGGATCGGTCATCATGGGCAATATCTTTTTTTGCACCTCGTCTGGGGTATCTTTGAGATAAATGCTGTTGTGGTAACTTTTGGACATTTTTCGTCCATCAGTGCCCGGCAACACAGGCACGTTAGTCAACAAGGCTTGTGGTTCAATCAACAATTCAGTCTTGAAAATAAAATTGAACCGTCTGACAATCTCGCGAGACAACTCAATATGCGGCACCTGATCCTGGCCTACCGGAACATGTGTGGCGTTGTACAGAGCCACGTCCGCTGTTTGCAAAACGGGATAACCCAAAAAACCATGCGTGGACAAATCCTTGTGAGATAATTCCTGTTGTTGATCTTTATAGGTGGGAACACGCTCCAGCCACCCCAAGGGAGTGATCATGGACAACAACAAGTTCAGCTCGGCATGTTCGGGAACCTGCGATTGAACAAAAATTGTCGCCCGGTCGGGATTGAGACCAAAGGCCAGCCAATCAATCACCATCTGCTGGGAAAAATATTTGATTTCGTCGGTGTTGTCGTAACCCGTGGTCAGAGCATGCCAATCCGCCACAAAGAAAAAACATTCCTTGAACTGGGCCTGTTGCTGCAATTTGACCCAATTTTCCAACGCACCATGGTAATTACCCAAATGCAAATAATTGGTGGGCCGCGTTCCCGATACTATGATTTGATCCATACAGATACCTCAAGGAAGCCCTGTCTAAATGATCTCACGCCCAAAAAACAAGGAGATAATCAATTGCGAAAAAACTTGCAGCAAATCAGCCAAAGAGGCATAATGACCTCGCCCTGCGTTGTGCGCAGTAGTATCAAAAAAATGGACCAACATATTCTTTGGGAACCGTCACTGTTCCTGGTGTGCATGCCGGCACAAGGGTTCTGCCCTTAAGTCCGGAAGCCTAAAGGGATTACCATGGTGCCCACCTGCATAGCAGGTTCCAATTTTACGTACTACCTGTCGGCAAAGGCGGGGCGTTTTTTATTGACCCTCCGCCAGTAACCCTACTAGTAGTCCGCGCGTGCCAAAGAAGGATATCCGACAAAACAAACTCAATGAACGTCTTTCGCTTGATCCTGTGAAGATCGCTGAATATTCACAACAAATTCAGGACAGAATCATGAAGACCCCCTTTTGGCCCAAAACCGGAAAAATCGGCTTGTACTACCCCATCAAGAATGAGGTATTGACTCTGTCCCTCTTTCAGAAGGCATTAGAAACTGGCCTGCAGGTTTATTTCCCCCGTGTTGAACAGGGGATCAGTTTCTATGAGGTCAATGGACCTGATGAACTCGAAAAAGGTTCGTGGGGAATTGCTGAACCACAAAAACACTGTGACCCCCTCATCGAGGAAGAAAATCTGGATTTGGTGATTGTTCCGGGCGTAGCCTTTTCAAAAAGCTGTTTTCGCATCGGCTATGGAAAACGCTTCTACGACCAGTTTCTGGACAACAAACTCCACAAGACCACGGCCATCGGTTTGGCATACGATTTTCAGGTGTTGGACGATTTTCCGGTCGATTCCTGGGACCAACCCTTGCATGGTATCATGACAGAAAAAAATTATTACTCGCTTCATGTTCAAAAAATCTGATTCTTTCCGGTAATTATGAACGCAACCAAACTCAAAATCATTTTCCTGGGCGATCTGTTCGGAGAACCTGGCCGACGCGCCGTGGGGCAAATTCTGCCCGAATTAAAAATCAAATTCACGCCTGATCTCGTTTTTGCCAATTGTGAAAACGCGGCCAATGGACGAGGAATCTCCCGCAAAATTGCCAACGAGCTGGAAGCTTTTGGTTTCGATCTCATCACCACGGGCAATCACGTGTATCAGGTCAAGGACATTTACCCCTACCTCAATGAAGAAGGCTGCAAAATCATCCGTCCTTACAATTTTCCCAGAAATTCTCCGGGACGTGGTGTGGCCGTGGTCAGCGCACCATCCGGTCTCAGGGTGGGCGTCATCAATCTGATGGGCAATCTTTTTATGCAGACCAATGTTGACTGCCCATTTCACGCCATTGATTCTGCCTTAAGTGAACTCAAAGACGAGACCGACATTGTCCTGGTGGATTTTCATGCTGAAGCAACCTCAGAAAAGCGCGCGATGGGCTGGTACCTCGATGGCAAGGTGCAACTCTGTGTGGGAACACACACGCACATCCTGACTGCCGATGACGAAATCCTGCCCGGCGGGACCGCGTACATCACGGACATCGGCATGTGCGGCCCGCATGATTCGGTTATCGGGATGGACAAAGAGATCATCATCAATAAGTACAGGACTCTCATCCCCCGCCGCTTCGAAGTCGCCAAGAACGACTTGCGGGTCACCGGTATCTATTGCGAAATTGACCTCGAAAACAAGAAAGCCACCAAGATCAATCGCATTGACGAAAGGGTGTCATGAAGAGCGTTAATGAACAATTGAACATCATCAAGCGAGGCGTTGTCGAAATCATCGACGAAAAAGAACTCACCAAGAAACTCTCCGAGAACCGGCCATTGGTTATCAAAGCCGGGTTCGATCCCACAGCTCCCGATCTGCATCTGGGGCACACGGTCCTCATCAACAAACTCAAACAGTTTCAAGATTTGGGTCATGATGTTCATTTTTTGATTGGTGATTTTACGGGCATGATTGGAGACCCAACAGGTGTCTCCGAGACACGCAAGGTCCTGACCGCTGAACAGGTCAAGGAAAATGCCAAAACGTACACCGATCAGGTCTTCAAGATTTTATGCCCCTCAAAAACAAAAGTTATGTTCAACAGTGACTGGCTGGGCAAAATGGGTGTGATTGCCTTTGCCGAGTTAGGATCAAAGCTCACTGTGGCCAGGATGATGGAGAGGGACGATTTTAAAAAGAGATTTACCGAAAACAAGGACATCAGTATTCTCGAATTCTATTACCCTCTGATGCAGGGCTACGATTCTGTTGCCATCAAGGCCGATGTTGAACTGGGTGGCACCGATCAAAAATTCAATCTGCTCATGGGCAGAACAATTCAGAAGCGTTACGGAATGGATTCGCAGATTGTGCTCACCATGCCTCTGCTGGAAGGCACTGATGGCATCAGAAAAATGAGCAAATCCTACGGCAATTACATTGGAATCAAGGATACACCGCAGGACATGTTCGGCAAACTTCTCTCCATCACCGATGAGCTGATGTGGCGTTATTTTGAACTTCTGAGTTTCAAGCCAATGCCGGAGATTGAGGCCCTGAAATCCTCAGTGCTGAAAGAGGGTCTGAATCCCAAAGAGGCAAAAGTGCTGTTGGCGAAAGAAATCATCACCCGTTTTCACAATGAGCAAGCGGCAGAGCAAGCCGAACGTGATTTTAACCAGATTTTTGCCAAAAAAGAATTGCCCGATGACATCGACGTTTTTGAATACTCCCTTTCAAACGGTCCGGTGACTTTGATTGATTTGATCATGACAGCTGGCATGACAGCCAGCAAGGGAGAAGCCCGGCGGCTGATCGCTCAGGATGGCATCAAGGTCAACCAGGAAAAAATCAGTGACGAAAAACTCAGCTTCGACAGCCCCTGCGAGTTCATTGTGCAGGTGGGCAAAAGAAAATTCAAAAAAATGCTTCTTAAATAAAATTGTGGGCCCAGTAAGACTTGAACTTACGACCCGCCGGTTATGAGCCGGCTGCTCTAACCAACTGAGCTATGGGCCCTTTTGTCGCTTCATCCTCTCTACAGCCACGTGCCTGTTTGTCACCTAAAGCCTGTCGGCTTTGGTCTTCGACAGTGAGCCCCATTATCAGGTCAACACATTAAATCAAGCAAATACCCCATTTCGGGTGTACGACATAAAAGTGGGTAAAAAAGGTTTTTCTCTTTGAAATCTTATTGCGCAACAAGCAACAGGAGGGCACCGCCCCTCCTGTTTGTCCCGCAAACGGGATCCCGCCTTGCGGTGATAAGGAGGGGCTCCCTGAGCGTTAG
>CAZGMS010000148.1:0-88062 GCA_964526915.1 uncultured Nitrospirales bacterium | reverse complement strand
GGGGGGGGGGGACGGAAGGGGGGCTTGGGCAAGAGACCCTGTGCAACTCGTAAATAGACCGATGACCTTGAAAGCCCCGTCTGTGCCATAACGCTTGGCAAACGTAAAATTTTTGATGTCATTGTTGTACCCTCCG
Source organism: uncultured Nitrospirales bacterium (assembly GCA_964526915.1). Lineage (GTDB taxonomy): Bacteria > UBA10199 > UBA10199 > UBA10199 > JADGCS01 > JAHJDR01. Next base: position 87,926 of record CAZGMS010000148.1, on the reverse strand, counting down.
TTCTGTAACCTTGTTTGTTAGCCCAAGAGCTTCTCTGAGAGTTTTAATTCTGGCGTTCTATTTGTTTGGTTGCTTTCAATTTTTTTGTATCTGTTTCTCTGACAGAAAATATCTGTGAGGGCTCCATGTAAATCAGGCATATCGATTTGGTTGAGCTGAACTGTGTTGAGCCGATTTGAGCTGTTTACAATCACGACAGCATCACCAATTTGCAATTTACGAAATATTCTTGGATGAATGTTAAATTCATTTCCCATAGACTCAGAACCCAGGCCTGTTTTTTGTGTCATGTTAAAGGGTCCCTGGTTTACTTGATACGTGGAAATTGTTTTTTCTTTTGTGCCCGTCATTCTCGCTGCCTCTTCAATTGTGTCACTGTCGTTAACTTTGAGAATGATTTTGGTGTTTGTGTTGCTCATGATTTGCTTTTTAAAGGCAGGGCTTATGACTTCCAAATCACCCAAACTTTGATGCAAGATGGTCACGCCCAACCCAGAGGCGCGTGTCATGCTCAAAAACTCCGCAAACTCGGGAATGGCAAACGAAGCAAAGTCATCCAAATAGATTGGAAAAAGCGGACGCGCGTGGGGCGATGTGTTTTTCAGAATATAAGCGCACAGCTGCATAATATCCTGCAGGATGATCTTGCCAATGATCTTTGATGTTTGTGAAAATTCAAGCGTGTTCAACTGAAAGACAATGATCTTGCGGTCATGATAATCGGCATTCAGAAGAATAGAATTTTCTTGATGTTGAAGAAGCCCACCAAAAACCGAATCACAAACGTGACCTAAATCGGCAATGAGTCCCGTTAAATCTTCCTTGATGCCTTTATGCTGTGTGCAAAACTCCTGAAAGGCAGGTTTCATGTCTTCGTGCTCAAATCTTTCGTCCAATAAACTGTGAGGTTTTTTGAGTGCCTGATAAATGGCAATGAGATTTGTGGAGTGCAAAGTTGCAAACAGGGCCTTGGCAACATTCAGCACGGCCATTTCGCTCATTTTTTTGTAGTACGGCTCTGACCATTCCAAGGCCCCAATGAGTTTGTTCATCACTTGAGTTGGGGTTGACCACATGAAAGGGCTGTATGTGTTAGAAATTTCGGGGGTGGATGGAGTGAATATTTTAATATCACCGGCACGGCCGTAATTTGTGGCCAGATTATGAATACAACGCAAAAGATGCTCGTCTCCCTTGGCATCGATCAAAAGCAACCCACGACCATTGCGGATGTCATTTTCCAACATGGGCATGAGCACCGATTCTGATTTTCCAAATCCTGTGGCACCGATCACTTGTGTGTGGCGCACTCTTTCCTGCTCGGATAGACACACAGGCTTTTTGCTGTTTTTATCAATTCCAATCAGTGGGTTTGTGTTGGCTTTTTTTAGTTTTAAGAAGTGGCTCGGTGAAAAACGATGGCTTTGCCACCAGTTTTTTACATCAAGTCTGTCCCACAATTTATATCTGTAAATCAAAAACGTGGGCACAACCATTGCTGAAATAGGAAGCCAATCAAAGGCCTTGCTTTGCGTGCGAAAAATAAATCTCATGAGACCGTCACTCACGTGTGGACTCAAGGAGGTGTTCAGGAACGCTAAAAAGACGTGTTTGAATTCCAAGAAGGGAGATTCCATTGAGAGAGAAAAATATTCATAGGCGGAATAGTACAGGAACAAGGTTGCCACAGAATACAGAAGCCTGTCCGAGTTGTTTTTGCAGAGCTTGTAAATCAGCACCAGTGGCCCCAGCACAATGATGTCGATCAAAATGCCGATGGGTAAAAAAAGTAGAGCTATGAAAATGAGCACCCCATGGATGAAAATATCCGAACTGTAGTCTTTTGCATTATCCATTATTTTCCCCCTTTGTTAGTTTTTCGGTTTTGAACGAATCAAATTGATTCACCCATTCCGAGTTAAGCTGATGGTTCAAAAAATCCTCAAGCACGCAAAAATAAATCTTGCGCGCACATTCCGCCGCTAGTTTTTTAAGAAATTCCAAAAGGTTTTGATTCAAAACAAAATACAAAACCAGATCGTAAGAGTTTGTTTGATATTTGTAGAAGATGTCTCTGAGTCTTTGTTTTGATTTTTGAGTCAGCTCCACTTCAATGGCGATGGTGAGATTTTTGTTTTTTGAACGGAGCGTTGTGATGGCATCAGGTGTGATTTCGGTGTTTTCTGATTTAAGAATTCGTTCAGAGTTCCAGTTTTCAAAAATGCCAAGGTGGCCACAAGCAAGTCTTACGCTTGTAACCAAGCTATCATGGTAAAGCGTTGAATTGTCTTTTTGAACGTAAGAGCAGTCGCCTGGCAAAATCCCTTGATCGACAAGTTTTTGAATCCCTAATTTTGTAACCTCATAAATTTTTGATTTGCCAAAAACTCGATCAGAGCCCCCACTCAACAGCCCATAGCCTAAAAGTCTTAAAACAGACCTTCTGGCCACACGCTTGCATGATTCAGCACTCCCAAAATCCCCATTCAGTAAAAACCACGAATCAACCTGCTTTTTCAGCACGAACTTCTGCTCATAACAGAACTTTAAGAACTCATTATCCCTCACAACCCCAAATTTCTCTTTAATTGTTAAATTCAAATTATTCATAACCACACCCACCCTTACTCACCACCACCCACCAATCTATCCCGTAATCCTGACCACCCTAACCGACTACGGAGAGTTGGGGTGGTCAGGATTTTTTTGTGCCAACAAAAAAGGGAAAGCATTGGTGGGTGGGGGTGAGAGGGGGATTGACTGTCTCCTTGTCGTTCCAAAAACTGACAGTAATGGGGACAGTTATGGGGGCATCTACCAAGCAATAACACAAGAATATATACAGGTTCTCCAAAACAAATAAGAAAATAAACATAAGAATATATATTTATTAAATTCACTGATGTTTATAAAATATACTTTTATATATTTAGTCAAGAAAATAATCTTATTATTCGTTTGATTTGATTCAAATTATAATTTTATAGACTTACAATGCTAAACATAGGCGAAAGAATAAAAAAAATAAGGCTTTCAAAGGAAATATCTCAAAGTGAACTCGCAAAGAGGGCGGGTTTAAGTAATGATTACATGAATCGAATTGAGCTGGGAAAAGTTGTTAATATCGGTATTGAAAAACTTGTAGCCATATCAATCGCCTTAGACGTTCACATACACGATCTTATATCAATAAAATTTCAGGACAAATCTGAAACGCCAGACATAAGCAGGCTTGATCCATTATGGGGTGAAAAAATTAGTATTATCAGGCAAAAGAAAAATATCAGTTTGCAGGAGATGTCTAAGCGTACCAACATAGCAATCGAGCAGCTTCAAAAAATAGAAAGTGGTGAGTATTTTGAAATGGATCAGGAGTGCGATGTTCTGCTCAAATATCTAAATGTTGATAATGATCTCCTTTCTAATGTTTCTTATGAATTGTGGAATGGGTTGCCACTAGAAAGAATTATCAATTGGCAAAATTATGACGATCAAATCCCTTTTGCGATTAATAGAAAAGAAATACACGACCTGACCTTAGAAGAATGGGAAAATAATATTTTAGGCTCCAAGTATAGGGTGTTCCCCAGAATCCCCTTATTAAATGATAAAGATTCATTTTATGCAGTTCATTTTTTCAACGCAGGACTTGATCCTTTCGTAAATTTTGGTTCGATCATTATTCTTTCTTCTACTCAAAAAATTAATCATCAGGACCTAGTATTCATTGCAACAAAGGCCGGCGAGCTTCATGCAGGAAAATATCAGGAACATAATAATGAAGTTATGCTAATGAAATTAAAATATGGGTTGGAACTTTTATCATTCAAAAAAACAGATTTAAAATTTGTGCATAAGATTGTGACAATTTTGCCGCTATACGCAAAGCTTGATCAAAAATTACAAGAAGCAGCCGAAAAGGACAGTAAGTATTTAAGTATAATGGGACAAATTTTCCCTAAAACAATTAAATAAAGAACTAAGGTTTGTAACTTTTGTAACTTGATTACGGTTAAAGTTTTATTTGAGAAATAGCAGCATGCAAACACCAGAACAAAAAGCCGTACTGATGGTCGACGATCCAGAGAATCTGGAATAATACTGGTTAAGGGGTTTCTTAAATGACAAATTTCATTACAAATAACGGAACTGGTGATTTAAAAAAGCGTCTGATTGAGTTGATTGAGAAAAGCGAGGAACTGAAGTTTCTTGTTGGTTTTTTTTATTTCTCTGGAATTAGAGAGCTTTATGAAGGACTGAAGTCTAATCCCTCAACCATAATAAAAGTCTTGGTTGGATTAAATGTTGATCGTTTTAACTTCGAACTTATTGAGACCTCTGAAAGAGATGAACTGTCGGATGAAGAAAAGACATACAAGTTTTTTGAGTCAATAAGAAAATCATTCAACACTGCCAACTTTGACAATAAAGAATTTTACGAACAGGTCAGATTTTTTATTGAGTTGATTCAAAAAGACAAGCTAATCATTCGTAAAACATGTCAACCTAATCACGCCAAGCTCTATCTTTTTAAACTGGAGCAAAGCCAAGTAGGCAGGAAAAATTTATTTATTACGGGCAGTAGTAATCTAACAAAAGCGGGTCTCTCTACTCAAAATGAATTCAATGTGGAGATTGGTGATTATGGTTTTGCAGATGCTGAAAAATATTTCGAGGATCTCTGGAACGAACCAGCTGTAAAAATCACTGAAATTGAGGAGGTTAAGAAGAAACTGGTTGAGGTTATAGAAAAAGAAACTCTTGTGAAAGACGTAACTCCCTTTGAGGCGTTTTGTCTGGTCCTAAAAACTTACTTAGATTCATTTGAACAAAAAGAGATTGGCACATCTTTGATTCAAACATTGGAAGAAAATGGCTATATACCCTACCAATATCAACTCGATGCGGTCAGGCAGGCACTGTCTATTATAGAAAACAATCATGGCGTCATTGTGGCTGATGTTGTGGGACTCGGTAAGACCATCATTGCTTGTGCCATTGCAAAACAGCTCAAAACGCGAGGCGTCATTATCTGTCCACCCGGACTTGTTGGAGACAGAAATAAGAACTCAGGTTGGAATAAATATACCGAAGAATTCGGGCTTCAAAATTGGGAGGTTCGGTCCCTTGGTGATCTGGAAAGCACTCTAGAGTATGTTAACAAAACAAAAGAAATCGAGGTTGTGATTGTTGATGAAGCCCATCGTTTTAGAAATCAAGACACTCAAGATTATGAAATCCTCAAAAATATTTGCCGCAATAAACAGGTCATTCTATTGACTGCAACACCATTTAACAATCGACCAGGTGACATTCTTTCGCTTCTTAAGTTGTTCATTACCCCCAAAAAATCATCGATCACATTGGAAAGCAATCTCGTTGACCAATTCAAAGGCTTTAAGGGTGTTTTTGACCGACTTGGTTATATTAAAAAATATTGGAATTCTTCAGATGTGAACAAAAGAACTAAAGCACAAAATTACTATAAGACCTTATTTGGGGATGGAACTGTTGATCTCAAAAAAATCACAGGAAGAGCGCATTACCTAGCCAGGCAAATCAGGAATGTCATTGAACCGGTGACGATCAGGCGCAATCGTTTGGATTTGCAAAACAATCCATTTTATAAAAACGAGGTCAAAGAATTATCAAAAGTTGCAGGCCCAAAAGAATGGTTCTTTGAATTAAACAAAGAACAGTCAGAATTTTACTCAGAAATTATTGAAAACTATTTTGGAGACCCCGAAAATGGTGGACGTTTCAAAGGAGCTATCTACCGGCCGTTTGAATATGAAAGAGATCCCCATGAAAAAAGGAATGAGGAAGACAATCGTCAGTTTATTCAACAACGAAATTTGTTTGATTTTATGCGCCGCTTGCTCGTTAAGCGTTTTGAAAGTTCGTTTGGCTCTTTTGAGCAAAGCATCAAGAATTTTAAAATAATTACCGAAAACAGTTATCAATTTATCAAGAAAACCGATGAATATATACTGGATCGGGCTCTTTTGGACAAAATTTACGAATTGGGCGATGATGAGATTGAAAAATATCTGCTTGAGTATGAGAAAAAAATTAGTCGAGGTGAATACCCTAAAAGCCACAAGCGCTATAAACTCAAGGAATTCAAAAATAGAGCAGGGTTTATTGAAGCAATAGAGTTGGATTTAAAATTATTTGATGAAGTATTATGCAAGCTTTCAAAATTAGCTTTGATAAAGCATGATCCAAAAGCAGCCTGTCTAATAGACCACCTTGAGGATGAATTTTCCAAGCCGTCGAAAAAGGGGGCCCCCAAACGGAAAATTATTATTTTTACAGAATACGTTGATACAGTGCTCTATTTAGAAAAAAAACTCTCAAAACATTATGGCGGTAAAATGCTAGTTGTCGCAGGGGATTTGCCTGCTTCAAAAATTGTTAAAATAAATAAAAACTTCGATGCTTCTTATCCGGAGCAGGAGAATGACTTTGAGCTTCTTCTTTCTTCAGACAAGATTTCCGAAGGATTCAACCTTAATCGGGCTGGAATGGTCATCAACTACGATATTCCTTGGAATCCCGTGCGCGTGATCCAGCGACTGGGGCGAATCAATCGTATCAGCAAGAAGGTTTTTGAGGAGTTATACATTGTTAACTTTTTCCCCACGGAGCAGGGTGCGGAACTTGTTAAGTCGCGTGAGATCGCGGCCAACAAGATGTTCCTGATTCACAACGCACTTGGTGAAGACTGCAAAATTTTTGACATAGAAGAGGAACCTACCCCTGCAGGTCTATTTAAGCGTATTCAGCAAAATCCGGACGATCAAGAGGAGGAAGGTTTTTATACTAAGGTTTTGAAGGAGTTTTTGAGAATTAAAAAAGAACATCCCGAATTGATAGAAAATCTTAATAATTACCCGCCACGCATTAAATCCTCGAAGGGGTACAACGAAAACGAACTCTTGGTGTTTTTTAAAAAGGGGCGGCTGTATGTAAGTGGAGCCCGCACTGACGCAGAAAAGGTTGAATCCTATCAAACTGTTTTTGAAGACGTGTTTGAAAAAATCGCTTGTTTGCCGGATGAAAAACCGTTGCAATGGAACACCGACCAATTTTGGCAGGCCTATCAGGCAATTCAGGACTTCAGAAATTATCGTTTAGGCCCAACAAGTGAGCAAAGCTTGGAGATGAAGGCGCTGAACAATCTCAACTTTCTGATCAAAAGCGCCAGCGAGAATCTGATGCCCTGTAAAAAGTTTCTGCGCACGCTGAAAGAAGACATTCTCAGCTACGGCACTTTGGCAGATTATACCTTGCGTCGAATTGCCAATATTAGAGAAGCTTTCGTCAAAGATCTTTTGGAATTAAAAGACGAACTTGGTGAAGAATATTTAGTCAAAGAAAATAGTCGGCTAAAAGATCAAAAAAGGGAAATCATCATTGCTATTGAAAACAAGAAACTATGAGTGAAACCAGACAAATTTTAGAAGCCCTCATTGAACATTTTTCTGTTGAAACGCTGAACAAATATTTTCGAGTAAAAACCCGCCAATATAAGCCTGGCGGAGAGAATTATACTCACTTTGATGACCCTGACTTTGGAAATGGAACGAAACTTGGTGAAATCAATTTTTCTGATGGTGACAGTCTAATCGTATGCTCCTTTAAGGTTAAAAAAGAGCTTTCTGAGCGTTTGGGCAAAAAGGCTCAGTATGAAAAAGCTAAAAGCATCTTGAGGTCGGCAGAAAACCAGATGTTTTCGGCAGGTATTTTTGTTTTCCACGATCCAAGTGGAAACTTTCGTTTTTCTCTCGTCTATCCAGAATCAATCGGCACCCGTCGGCAGTGGAATAATTTCCGCCGATTTACTTATTTTGTCAGTTCTGAACTGCAAGTTACGAATAAAACATTTAAACAACGAATCGGCGACGGTGATTTTTCCAGTTTAGAAAAAATTAAAGATGCTTTCTCGGTAGATAAGGTTACCAAAGAATTCTACGAGCGCATTTCTTATTGGTATTTTTGGGCTGTAAAAACAACCCAATTTCCCAAAGATGCGATAGCAGAGGATAACGGCAAAAACATTGCCGTTATCAGACTGATTACCAGAATGATTTTTATCTGGTTTATGCGAGAGCGAGGTCTGGTCCCAAGAGAATTGTTTGAAAAAAAGAGCATCGATTCAATTCTCAAGAGTTTAGATGATGAAGCTACCACTTATTACACGGGCATTCTTCAGAATTTGTTTTTTGCGACGCTGAGCACCAAAAAAGAAGAACGGGACTTTGGTAGCGAGGCGAGAGGACACAAAGGATACAATTCCGATTTTGGTAATCAATACGTCTTTCGTTATCAGGAGCTTTTTAAAAGTCCGGAAGATTTGAAAAAATATTTTGAGAGCATTCCATTTTTGAACGGCGGTCTCTTTGAGTGTTTGGATGATAGGCCCAATGGAATTATCATAGACGGATTTTCTAGAACAAAAAAAAATCAGCCAGTTGTTCCCAATGAACTGTTTTTCAGCCAAGAGAAAAAGGTTGATCTCAATAAAGATTTTGACACTAAAAACAAAAAATATCTGGTCAGCGGACTGCTAAATATTCTGTCTTCGTTTAACTTCACAATTGACGAAAACTCACCAGACGATGCCGAGGTTGCCCTGGACCCTGAACTTTTGGGTAGAGTTTTTGAAAACCTTCTGGCTAGCTTTAATCCCGAAACCTCCACCACGGCTCGCAAGGCCACAGGTAGTTATTACACGCGAAGGGAGATTGTTGATTACATGGTGAGCGAATCGCTCAAAGTCTATTTCAAAACACACCTTGAGGGCATAGAAAATCTGGATGAAAAATTGGGCGTATTATTCTCTGTCGAGAGCCAAGAAAATCTTTTTAATGATCAGGAAAAAAAGAAGTTGGTAGAGCTGGTTGAAAGTGTCAAAATTGTTGATCCTGCGGTTGGGTCTGGTGCCTTCCCCATGGGGGTGCTCAACAAACTGGTTTTCATTCTTAATAAAGTAGATCGCGACAATAAACTCTGGGAACAAGCCCAGCTAAAATCTGCAGATGCGATCCCCGACCAAAACCTTAAAGCCAAGACAATAAAAGAGATAAAAGAATATTTTCAGACAAAGAAACCTGATTATTGGAGGAAGCTGTATTTAATTCAAAGGTGCATTTACGGCGTGGACGTTCAACAAATTGCCGTAGAAATAGCAAAGTTACGTTTCTTTATTTCTCTATTGGTTGACGAGGACAAAGACGATATTCAGCCTTTACCGAATTTGGATTTCAAAATCATGCAGGGCAATAGTCTGTTGGAGGAGTATGAAGGTGTAAAACTATTTGATGAAAAATATCTTTCTCAAACATCAAAACAAGACATTGTTGCTCAAATTAGTAAAATTGATCTGCAATTGCAGGAAAATGATAGTGAGCGGCTAAAGTATTATCAGAGAAATCCGAATTGGATGAGGAAGAATAACTTAGAAAAACCTGCCGATTTACTAGTATTGGAAAATTGTAGAAAAGCATTGGATGCGAGAAAAATGGCTTTAGCTACCGAGTTAAAAGGCTTTGAAAAGACAAAGCAGCAAAGAGAGCTTAACTTATACGAACAGTTAGGGGCTCAATCTTTGAGTGACGAATTAAAACGGTTGCATAAAGAGTATTTTGAAACGAATGAAAAAGAGAATAAAAAGAAACTGAGAAATCAAATCGATAAGATGGAATGGTGCCTTATTGAAGCCACGCTTCAGGAACAAAACAAAACTTCAGAACTCAAGAAACTAGAGCAATTCAAGAAATCAAAAACAAAACCATTTTTTCTTTGGAAATTTCACTTTGCTGAGGTGTTTGAGAATGGCGGGTTCGATATCGTAATCGCGAATCCGCCGTATATTAAAGAATATACCCAAAAATCGGCTTTCGATGGGCTTAGAAAGTCCCCCTATTATCAGGGGAAAATGGACCTGTGGTATTTCTTTGCATGTAAGAGCATTGATCTTCTCAGAAACAACACTGGCATTTTGTCTTTTATTGCTCAAAACAACTGGGTGACGAGCTATGGTGCCTCTGTGCTCAGGAACAAGATAATGAGTGACACCCAGATTTTGCATTTAGTTGATTTTGGAGACTACAAAATATTTGAATGTGCAGGCATTCAAACTATGGTGATGATTTTTCAAAAAGACGCTAGCAATGAAAACTATAATTTTGATTTCCGCAGGCTCATTGAGCAGGAATTGCAGTTCGAGGATGTTCTAGCTGTTTTGGGCAAATGCCAAAATAATAAAACAGAATACTTAGAACCAAATATAATCAGAACAGAGATGGTGAATAAACCCCTCACTTTTAGCAATTCAGCTGTCAGCCCAGTTTTAGAAAAAATATGTTCCAAACAAAATATTCAGTTGGATTGTGATACAGAGGTTAAGCAAGGCATCGTATATCCTCAAGATTATGTTAACAAAGCAAGCCAGACAAAGTTGGGTGGTAATTACAGTATTGGAGATGGCATATTTGTACTTAGCAATTCTGAAAGAGAGAGAATACCTTTTACAGAAAATGAGCGTGGCCTAATTAAACCATCTTATACGACCAAAGAATTATTTCGCTGGTATGGGAATCCAAATAATAAAGAATGGGTGATTTATACCGACTCAAGTTTTAAAAACGTAAAAAAGATTGAAGGCTATCCCAATATCAAAAAACATCTCGATCAATTTTCAAAAGTAATCACTTCTGACAATAAACCATACGGGTTGCACAGATCCAGAGATGAGAGATACTTTATCGGAGAAAAAATTATTGTTGCAAGAAAGTGTGAAGAGCCAACTTTTAGTTATGTTGATTTTGACAGTTACGTTTCCGCAACATTTTATGTAATCAAAACGGAAAGAATGAGTCTTAAATATTTGGTTGCCTTGTTAAATTCAAAGTTAGTTGTATTTTGGTTGCGCCACAAAGGCAAAATGCAGGGAAATAATTTTCAGATTGATAAAGAGCCATTAATAAATTTGCCGCTTGTAACGGTTTCAGAATCAAATCAAAAACCCCTCATCGAAATTGTTGATAAAATATTAGAGATCACCAAATCCGATGACTACTTAAAAAATCCGCAAAAACAGGTTCAAGTCAAAGAATACGAAAAGAAAATCGACCAGCTTGTCTATTCCCTCTACGGCCTCACTGATGACGAAATCAAAATTGTGGAGGGGGTGGGGAAATGAACAATCAACTTAATCCATTTGAAAAACGCATTTTTGATTTGTGGCAAAATCATAAAACAAGAATTTCTGAAGCTCACCTTGATGAGTCACGAAAGGACAAAATAAAAATAGATAATGGGCATAACGCAAGGGGTACATTAAATTCCGGCATGAGGCATCATAATCAGATTGAATTATTTATGGCCACAAGAAGAAGAATTGTCGATGATTGCATTGGCGAGGTAAGGCGCCTTTGTGTGGAGTACAATGTACTGCCAAGTGGTGATTTTAGGACGATGGTTGAGCAGGAGTTGTTTTCTTTTCATAACAAGGATCATCTATTTCAGGTCATTGATGATTTGATGCGTGGTGACACAATGACAGCCGGCAGAATAAAGGATCAACAAGCACATCAAATTGAGATAGAAATAAGCAAAACAAAATTAAACTGTCACATATTATGGGAAGAGATGGGCCTTAAGCTCAATGATAAACTCAAGGTTTTTTTGAGTTCTGCACAGGATGAGTTTTTGCATGAACGAAAACTTCTAAAATTTCTCATAGAAACTGATCCAGTGATTGGACGACTCTATCATGTGTTTGTATTCGAATCAGATGCCAGCCCAGCCCCAGAGCCCCCGGAAGAACTTTATTTGGAAGCTGTGAAGAACTGTGACGTTTACATTGGAATGTTTCGTAATGAAATAAGACCCGCGGTTAAAAAAGAGTTCAATGCTGCGCATAGCAAACACCGGTTTTTGTTTACAGATGCCCAATCACAGCAGACCAGCGAATTAAAATCCTTTCTTGAGTCAGTAAAAAACACAGTGACATATTATCCCTTTAATGAATTTCCTGATCTGAAAAACCGTATATGCACAAAACTTACCGAATATTACGGGGAGCATAAGAAACGACATGATTCGGGTGACAAGCTCTACGGTCCCACCGAACATAAAATCAAAATTGTGGAGAGAAGCTTATGAAAATCAAAGCTCTCCAAATTTCAAATGTGCTTAGCTTCGCCTATGTTGCTAACATTGCGCATGCGCAAAAAATCACCTTTGATGAAAATTTAAGCATTCTGATTGGTCAAAATGGCTCTGGCAAATCAACAGTGTTAGAAGTGATCAATTTTATTTTTAGGAGAGTTGTTTTTGTTCCGTACAACAGAAATGCGGATTTATACACAAAAAGGACAACGATTAATGTTAATGACAAAAGGAACATTTTATCGAAAATAACGAATGTTCAATATTACCGGGACTTTCGTCTTGATAGAAATTACGATTTTGAGGACAGGGAACAAAAAATTCGAGTTGTAGTGGAATTGGATGATATTGACCGAGCGAATATCCAACACCTCAAGAACAATAAGGATAAGCTCGCACCAATAATCGGCCTTTATTCTGCAGAACAAATGTTTGCTGACGGCACACCTCAGGGAGAATATCAACTTGATATCACTTTAGACAGCGTGAATAAAACTTATGCTATCCAAACCAACCAAGACATTGGCTATACATATTTAAGCGCATACAACTTGTATAAAGAGATAATAGAAATATATAACGAAGAAAATCCAGGCACGCCAATAAACAATTTAGCCGAATCATTTGCATTGATTGGCGGATATAGAAATTACAACTCCTACGCTGCTCATGTTTCTCTTGGTGGTGGGAATACAGCCCCAAAACAAATTTCAGAAATCAGATTGGCGGAATACTCTAGGAGCATGAACTCGGCCGAAAATAGCGAGCCATCAATTTTTAGTTTGGTTAGATTGAGAATGGCAGGAACGTGCTTTGACTTGATAAGAACCAAAAGAGATCAAAAAGAATGCGAAACCGCAGCCAACGATCTAGATTTTATAAAAAACATTAATGACAAGCTCAATATTGTTAATCTCAAAGTTGAAATTAAACTCCTTGATTATTCCCAGTGGAACTTCACTTTTTCATTTGTTGATACGAAAAGAAATAGAATCGTTTCAAATATAAACTCTCTAAGCGCAGGACAAAAAGCCATAACACATTTAGTTTTCGAGGCGTATGGACGAGGCGATTTGAAAGGTGGCCTTGTTATCATTGATGAGCCAGAAATCCATTTACACTATCAATTTCAGAGCGAATATCTCCGTGTCATAGAAAAACTAAATATCGAACAAGGTTGCCAGTATATTCTTGTAACCCATTCGGAATCTCTTATAAATTCTGCAACTATTAGTAATGTGGTACGCCTTTCTCTTGATAACAATGGTTACACAAAAATCAATAGGCCTAACATTACCACTGATCAAAAATGGCTCGTAAAAATTCTGGACAACAAGCGATCTACCCACGCATTTTTTGGGAGCAAAATATTGCTCGTTGAAGGTGATTCTGACCGATATTTTTTTCGCGCTTTACTTGGTGAGATAGAAATGAATATCAAAAAAGGGTTAGTTCAAGATATTACAATTCTGGATATCAATGACAAAAATAACGATTCAAAATGGAGAAGTTTATTTGAGCCGTTTGGTTTGAAAACATTTTTTATAACCGACCTTGACTCTGCTTGGAAGTATTATCCAACCGAAACTGCTACCAAAATAAATACTGTGCAACTTGCTTCCCAATTTTTAGCAAACCATACTGATGTTGTTGCCAAAATTGAAGAGGAATATCCGAATGGAACTTATGTCTTAAAAGAAGGTGATTTAGAAATTTATCTTGGCATTCAAAAGGGACTCTTCCATGTTATCAATTTTTGCCAAAACGACCTCAGTACGTATCTTGAAGATAGTACAAATACAAAAGTTCAAGAATTAAAGAGAATTATTTCCGACATTACAGGAATCGTTGCAGATGAATTGTGGTGACTCTGCAATCTTTCGAAATGATAGATTATGAAACCAAAACAAAACAAGAAGCCGAGGACTCAAAAAAACGCCCCCCCCCTCAAATCCACCCTCTTCAACACCACAAAAGACAGACACAAGGTATTCATGGGTTCTTATGGCCATGCTGAGGATGCCATCAAAATGCTGGAGGGTTCAACCCAATGAAAACCACTCTCGAACAATTCACCCATTGGCTGAAACAACCAGAAGGCTTGAATCTTGAATTCAAGACGGCAAAAAACAGCTTTAGCAAAGACAAGGATTTGCCCGATTATTGCGCAGCCCTAGCCAACGAAGGTGGTGGCAAACTGATATTGGGAGTGACCGATGGTCGGGTTGTCGTTGGCACAAATGCCTTTTCTGGAACTTATAACAAACTCCCACACGAACTGTTGCAAAAGCTTAAAATCAGAATCGATGTTGAAGAACTAAATCATTCAGACGGGCGCGTGCTCGTCTTTCATATCCCCGCCAGACACAAAGGACAGCGCGTTCGATCAACAGGCGATTACACCTATCCCATGAGAGTCGGTGAATCGCTTGTTGAAATGGATGACCATAAAACACGTCAAATTCTTAATGAGGTACAGCCCGATTTTTCGGCCACTATTGTTGAGGGCATGACCACTGATGATCTTGATCCCGATGCGCTTAAGAACTTAAAAAGTATTTGGGCCGACAAAAAGAAACGTCCAGAAATTCTCAACTACAGCACCCACAAAATTTTGGATGCCCTCAATCTCATAGAAAACAACCGGCTGAATTACGCCTGCCTGATTCTCTTGGGTAAAAAATCATTTTTGGACAGACTGTTGGCTGACTCAGAGATCATCTTTGAGTGGCGTAGCACAGCGGAACAGACGCACCACGACTTTCGCGAATGTTGGCGCGAGCCCTATTTTAAAATTCATGATGTCGTTTGGCAGATTATTAATGCCCGTAACTTTCGTATTCCGTATCAAGACGGGCTTTTTCAA
Organism: uncultured Nitrospirales bacterium; assembly: GCA_964526915.1. Taxonomy (GTDB): domain Bacteria; phylum UBA10199; class UBA10199; order UBA10199; family JADGCS01; genus JAHJDR01. The sequence continues at coordinate 72,880 of CAZGMS010000148.1, read as the reverse complement.
AAAGAGATCATGGCGTTTGATGAAAAATCAGTTCGCGAGGCTTGGTTAAACGCCATCACGCACCGCGATTATTCAATCCGTGGTCGCTCGATATTCATTCTTGCCAATTCTAAGTCCATTACGATTGAAAGCCCCGGTGGGTTTTTGCCGGGCATTACACCCGAAAATGTGATTGATCAAAAGAGTTGGCGTAACCGACGACTTGCCGAAACGCTTGAAAAGGTGGGGCTCGTCGAACGATCCGGCCAGGGAATGGACGATATTTTTGCGCACTGTATTCGTGATGGCAAAGGGCTTCCTGATTTGTCGAGTAGTGACCATTATTCGGTTGTCATTAAAATTCCAGCACAGGTGCAGGACAAGTCGTTTGTTTTGTTTTTGGAAAAGGTCGCACGCGAAAATCAAATTCTTTTGGATGTTCACGAAATTTTGGAATTGGAGCGTGTTAGACGCGGGGAATCCATGGTTAATGCCGACTTAAAGAAAAAATTTCTTAAAGCGGGTATTATTGAAGCTGTTGGTAAAACGAGTGGTACCAAATACATTCTTTCCCACCGCTATTACGAAACAATTGGTCAAAGTGGAAAACATACAAGATTAAAAGGCCTGACTCGCGACCAGATCAAAGAATTGGTACTGAATCATATACGAGCCGGGAAACCGTCTAGGCGCGAAGACCTGATCAGTGGCTTCTCTGAATATCTGCCTCAAGATATTTCCAACATACTTCAGGAACTAAAAAAGAACGGAAAGATATTTTATGACGGATCATCACTTAAAGGACGGTGGCGGATCACCCGTTCAAATTAGATGAATTTAGATGGGTTTTAGATGAATATTAATCAAAAAATGAATAATTTTAACTGGTTACTGATGCTTTATTAGATCAAAATTCTCTTTATTCCTACTAAACCCCATCGGCACATTGCTGTGAATAACAACCGTCGTGGGGGCAGTTGATGCCCCAACATCTTCCGTTCGGCAATCTGGCAATACCTTGCGTAGCAGGGCGATGGCCGCGTCTTTTCTCTCGGCCACAGACGCACCACCTTCAACCGTGCCATCGGCAATTTCTTGTAACAACCGAATCAGCCTGGGCGCGTTGATCTGTTCGCGAAGTTTTTGAGTAAGAAGGTTTGCGCTTCCCTTTTTTCTCCCCGCACCTTCCCTGTGACCACCCTTAGCCATGAGACTCCTTTTGATTCATTGATTGTTTTTCAAGTTGTGAGTTTTGTTACGTTCAATCCTATCCATCCTTCTTTCTACAATGGGCACACCATTGATTTGGTCACAAAACAAAACCAAATTTTCACCACCGGTAAAGTGCCAATCACGAGGAATGCGAACCGAGCGATATAATGCCCCATGAAATCCGAACTTGTGGGCAAAAGAAGAAATAACCTGGGTTAATAGATAACACGATTTGTCTCTACTCATTATACTGCTGACAACAAAGCCAAACAGATCTCTGGATTTGTTTTGCAAAATACTAAAAAAAGAAGCTGTCGGCCTGGATAAATTTAGTATCACAACATCAGGATGTAAGAAGAATACACGTGGATAACCACATAGCTTTCCCCCCGTGGGATCAGGGTCAAGTTTGCGTGACATGTATAATTCCAACTCCTCTGATGTCAGAAGAGGATTGTCTCGAAAGGCGGGTAGCATCTCACATGTGCCGGTCAGCCAGTCTGAAAAGTAGGCAACCGGTTTATTAGGCAAACCAAATCTTCCGTCGGAATTATAAAACATCTCTCTGGTGTATGGTTTTTCTGTAACAACAATGCTCTTCAGGGCAAAAGATTGTTCAACAAAACCATCATTTTTTTCATTTTCATCTTTTCTGCGGTAGAATTTTTGGTGCCACCAGTCTCTTCTTAACACATGTGATTTGTCACGATGCTCCCAGTACTCGAATAGGCTCTTGCGTTCTTCCAATGTGAATGTTTCTAAAACGTGCTCAAGTTCAATGAGCAGGGTCTGCTGTGGAAGTAGTTTGCCGTTTGTTTTCACAGCGCCTCCCTTTTCAGCGGTATCACCTCCGCACCCACATTCATTCTAAGATTGTCCAAATAATCCCCCCATTGTTGCATCATTTTTTTGCGTTCAAGAAGGTGTGACGTGCGGTTATACGCTCGGCCAAGGGGATCATGGACAGCGTGAGCGAGTTGGTGTTCAATAAAATCAGGACGGATGCCAAGCACTTCATCCATAATCGTTCTGGCCATTGCTCTAAAACCATGACCTGTCATTTCATCAGTTGTGTACCCCATGCCGCGCAGTGCGGCGAGGATGGCGTTGTCGCTCATGGGTTTGAGTCTGCAGCGTGGATTGGGGAACAGATATTGTCCCGAACCTGTAACGGTGTGCAGGTCTTTTAAAACCTCAATGGCTTGTCTGCACAACGGCACAAGATGCGGTTGTTTCATCTTCATCCGCTCGGCAGGGATGTTCCACTCGGCGGTATCAAGGTTGATCTCTGTCCATTCTGCTTTTCTGAGTTCCCCAGGTCTCACAAAAAAGAGTGGGGCAAGCTTAAGAGCGGCGCGAACAATGGGGCTGCCTTTGTAACCATCAATGGCCCTTAAAAGATGCGCTACACCGTTGGGATCAATAATGGCGGCGTGGTGTTTGCGTAAAACAGGCACAAGGGCGTCTTTAAGATCACGTGACGGATCGTATTTGGCACGGCTGGTAGAAATGGCGTAACGAAAAATCTGTCCGCAGTTTTGCAAAAGCCTGTGAGCGGTTTCGTACGCACCGCGCTCTTCAACCTTTCGTAAAACACGCAAGATTTCTGGTGCTGTAATTTCGGTGATCGGTTTTTTGCCCAAAGGGCCAAACAGATCGTATTCAATTCGTCTCAGCAAATCTTTGGCGTAGCGTTCTACAAATCCACCCGACTGTTTTTTGTTTTTGGATTTATGCTCAATCCATTCTCGCGCAATCACCTCAAACGTCATGGCGTCACTTTCTGCCTTGGCGAATTTGGTGGCCTTGCGATGTTCGCTTGGGTTGATGCCCTCGGCAATTTGCCTACGAGCCTCTTCGCGTCTTTCGCGTGCGCGTTTAAGACTGATTTCGGGATACACACCAAACGAGATGCGATTTTCTTTTCCGTTAAATCTGAATTTGAACCGCCACCACTTGCAACCATTGGGGCGCACTTCCAAATATAGACCGTCTCCATCAAAAAGTCGGTAGGGTGAATCCAAAGATTTGGCGTTATTGATTTGCGTGTTGCTTAAGTTCATTTTGGGGGCAACTCCTTTCCGCGTTTTGCAGTTGCCCCCAAAGTTGCCTCAACTAGCCCTAAGATGTCAACGCATAAAAAAAGACGTCCTAGGATATGAAAAGCAATAAAAAACCCACTGTTACGTGGGTTTTTAGTATTTCTTTGAATGTTATTGGATCGTATGAAACAACCCAAAAAGTGGAGCCGGTGGGAGTCGAACCCACGTCCGAAAATGTTTGTGTATGCCTTCTACAAGCTTAGCCACAGTTTGAATCTTACCAAAAAAGTTTCCCCGTGACCGGATTTTTTTGGCCAGCCCATTTTTATTTAGCCCGGTAGCCAGTAGACAAAACTACCAAGCGAGCCCCAATTGGTTACGCCCATGCCATCGACTGAGGCGATCCACAACATGAACGTGATCTACTATGAGATCAGGTCAAGCAGCCAGAGCAAGCTCAGGTGCCTGTGCAAAGTTATCGTTTGCAATTGGATTTGTGAAGTCGTTTAACGAGTGCCTTCAACTCGGCCTGCCGATCATACACGCGTCATCCCCGTCGAAACCGTTATCGGCCCCGAAAATTTGGCAGCTGCCAAATTTCGTAGTTCTAGGTTCATAGTTCGTAATTCGGGCATTGCGCTTCAAGATTCATATTCTATACGCACAAATAAAAAACAGCAAATACCGAATAGTCAGAAATCCACGAGTCAAAGAACTACTGGAGCGCCCAAACTATCATGCTAACAGGATATTATCAAGGAGGACAAAAAATGCCCATCAAAACGAGAAAAACGTCAAAAAATCGACCGGGTCGCCACCGGGGGGTTGCCTAAAATCGCTTTGATTCCGACGAGATATGTTTGTGTTGTTTTGGCATTGTGCTTGCACACAAAATACACGGAGTGCTTCCAAGAGAAGGAGGTTTGGCATATGAAACGCGCGGTATTATATATGTTTGGTCTGGTTGGTGGATTGGTTCTGCTTGTGATTGGAGCACAACCCAATGCCCAAGAGCAACAGCAACAGGTTGCCTGGTATGATCTCACGCCCTATGTGCAACAGCATCAGGCACAAAGCACCCAGGACAAGACCCATGCGGTCCAAGTTGACCGTATCCAAAGGCCTGCACCCCCATCCTCACCGGCACCGCAACGTGTGGCTCATGGGGCATTACACCCTTCTGATATTTCCTTTATAAAACCACAAGAGCTGTTTCGCTATTTCGTGTTTGAATAAAATCTTGCTTCACACGTCCGTCGCAGGTATCAATGGTCACAAAGGAGACCTCGTATGAATATCAATTTATCAGGAAAAGTGGCGCTCATTACGGGTGCGGCGGGAAAAGGGTTGGGAAGGGCCGATGCTCTGGCGTTGGGTAAGGCCGGGGCCAAGATTGCCGTGATGGACGTCGCCGATCTTTCGGCAACAGTCAGCGAATTGTCTGCCCTCGGAATAGCAATCAAGGGCTACCAGTGCGATATCGCCGCTGTGAACGATGTGACCAAGACGGTAGAAAAAATTGTGACAGACTTGGGAGGTCTTCACATTGTGATCAACAACGCCAGCATTCTCAACACGGTTGGCTTTTTCGCCGACATCCCGGTCGAAAAATGGGATCGTGATATACAGGTCAATCTGATTGGTTCTGCCAATGTCACACGTGCGGTTTGGCCCCATTTGTTAAAGAACGAATGGGGACGAGTGGTTTTTATGAGCAGTGTGGCGGGAACGCGCGGTGGTTCTGGCCAAACGAGTTATTCGGCGACCAAGGCGGGCGTCATCGGATTGGCCAAATCATTGGCCTTGGAGGGAGCGCGCAAGAACATCACAGTGAACGTTGTGGCGCCGGGGATCATGGAAACCGAAGCTGCCATGACCTTCATTCGCGGCGACATGTTGGAGCGTATGAAAAAATCAATTCCCATGCGACGCTTTGGCAAACCCGAAGACATCGCCAACACCATCACGTTTCTATGCAGTGAACAAGCCAATTACACGACGGGGCAGATTTTTGAAGTTGATGGAGGGTCGGGGTTGTTTGTGTTTTGATAGGGAAAGACGCCTATGAAAATCAAGATCAACATTGAGGACTATTTTTATTCCGATCCGGAAATGCTCGAAAGATATTCCAAGGATTCTGTGTACCGTGGCAAACCCGATTATGTGTACCGCGCGGGTGATTGGGAGACGGTCGCGGAAGTTGTTGCGCACTGTCACGCTCATAAAATCCCCGTGACCTTTTGTGGCTCACAGACATCCATGACAGGTGCGTCCGTTGCCGACAACGGTGTGGCCATTGCCCTGTCACTCAAAAACAAGATTCTCGATATTGGTACGGACTCTGCAACGGGCGAGGCCTTTGTGGTAACTGAACCGGGGGTCATCTTGGGAGATTTGAAAAAGGCGGTTCAGGAGGCGGGTTATTATTATCCACCGGATCCCACCAGTTACCAGGAGGCCCTTGTGGGCTCTACGGTAGCGACCAACGCTACTGGTGAGGGAAGTCTCAAATACGGTGCCACGCGCAAGTATGTGATCGAGATCGAGGTTCTACGTCCAGACGGACAGATCAAAATATTATCTCGGGCAAAGCGCGTGCCCATGATGATCCTCAAAAATACCGCTGGTTATTGTTTAGAGGGCGAAGAGATCGACGAATTGATTGGCTCTGAGGGCACCTTGGGTCTGATCAAAAAAATCAAATTGAAGATCATCAAGAGAGAGCGCTCTAATGAGTTTTTGCTCTTGTTGCCCTTCACGGGCTTTGAAAAATGCATCAAGGCGGCCACCTTGTTGTTAAAAAAGGAACGGCTTCCTGTGGCCCTTGAGCTGATTGGGCCGGGTGCGGTGGACTATTTCAAGGCCTGTCCGGCGTGCCCCACGGAACTCCACAATGAGGCTTGTTTTTTGTACGTCAAAGAAGAATATGCCCACGAAAGCGATTTTAAAGAACAGCTGGATGTTTGGTACATGTTGCTGACACAAATCTACCGACAAGTTGGCGACCAAGAGGCCATTGATCGTGTGTTTTTGGCCAAGACCGATCAGCAGATGAAGGACATTCACGAAAGCCGTCATTACATTCCGCTCATGGTCAATGAGGAATACATGAAATACACGGAGCAAGGTGGCGGGAAGGTGGGGACCGATTGGTGGGTGCCACCGCAACATCTGTACGATATGATGACACGCGTGTATAAAAAAGCCAATGAACTCAAAATCCCTTTCATTGTTTTTGGACACATTGGTGATGGCCACCCTCATTGGAACTTTTTGACCAAAGACGCCGAACAGAGGCAAAAGGCCCTGGATTTTGTGCGGCAACAATGCGAACAAGTTGTTTATTATGATGGCGGCGTAGCTGGCGAACATGGACTCGGCAAGATCAAGCGCAATTTACTGGTGGTGCAACACAACAGCAAGGTCATCCGCCAGATGTTGGCCATCAAAAACAAGTGGGATCCCGATTGGATCTTTGGACGCGGGAATATTTTTGATTATCAGAGAAAATAATTTTTTCCTGATCGGTCAATGTTACGGTAACGGCAGGCCATTCTGGTTCTGTCGACAAAAAAGCCCCCCACCTATTATCGAAAAAGTCTCTTGAAATTATGCTTAGCGCGAAGTATAATATTATCATGAAAATCAACAGCATGGCCAAAAAACTGGGGAGTTTGGGAGGTCAGGCTCGGGCAAAAAAATTGTTACCTGAAAGAAAGAAAGAAATTGCCTCGATGGGTGGCCAGGCCCGTGCTTTTTCGCTACTGGCAGCCAAGCGGATTAAATTGAACTTTGCCTATGTCAACACCATCGACGCTTTAAGATCTGCTTATGAAAAACAAAATCAGTCTCATTGATCCTTCAATGATTGGCGATATTCTCAACGATCTTGTTGTGCAGGGTTGGCGGCCTGTCATGATCGGTGGCTTGGCACTTGTGATTCTTGGTTCTGAGCGAGTGACCAGGGATGTTGATTTCGTGATAAAAAATCCACGCCACCGGATTGATGAATTCGTGAAGACCTTTTATAAAAAAGGATTTGTTCTTGCGTCTCAGATCAACGATCGTGGCCAAATTATAAAGACTTTTAAAACTAAACAGGAGGCAATTCATCATTTAAAAATTAATAAGCCAACAAGTGCTTTCTTTTATAATAGCAAAACAGGCCTAAAAATTGACCTTCTATTCGATTTTCCCATTTCAGCGTCAAAGCTCCTCAAAGAAGCCATAAAACTAAAAATAGATTCAAAGACATTTTGGATTGCTTCCCCAACACACCTTTTTCAACTCAAGCAACTGGCCGTCACGTCGCGAGGAGACTCACGTGATAAGCAGGATCTGGAATTCCTCAAAAAGCTCCTAAAAAATAATAATTAGGAGTGTAGGAGTGTCTTGCCTCTCTTTACTGAAATGCTTTATTGTGACCGGTTGAACAAAAAAACTGAAGAAACATTCACGCCAATATTCCTCTTGGGTTTATCAAAAGTATCTCAAGACTATCTGAAAGAAAAATTTATTAACCAATGTACTCCACAAACGATTGATTCAGCTCGTTGAAAAAAAGGGACATAAAGTAGCGGGGATTCTGCTTTTCGTAAAAAAAGAGCATGGCTTTGATGTAATCGTCTTTCGGTGTGTGTGAAAATGAAATGGGCAACAACCCGTGTGACACCAGAATGGCGTTGCCCAGCATGCGCGATGTTCTTTTGTTCCCGTCAGCAAAGGGTTGTAGAAAGGCCACGAGGAGATTAGCCATCACGGCTTTTTCCAGAACCGATTCTCTTTCATTGATCACCGTTATGATTTCATCCAGCGTCTGGGTGATCTGGAATTCATTGTCACAAGACACGAAACTGCTGTTTGAAATGCGGACCAACTGTTTTCTCAAACCCGTTTCAACATCCAGACCATCAATAAGAATCTGGTGCAATTCAAAAATCCCTCTTCTGTGCAATGTTTTATAACCCTTGTATTTCCTGATGTGCTCGATGGCCTGTTTATGATTGAGAATCATTTTGGCTTCGGTATACTTTTTGCCATGAGCCGTTTCTTGATGTTCGATCAAGCTCTCCGTTTCCAAAAGAGAATAGGTGTTGCCTTCTATGTGCGAAGAGGCCCAGGACAAATCGATCACCAGTTTCTGTTTTTTTCTTTTTTGTTCGTGAGCAGATAAAAGTTTTTTTGTGTCATTAACACGCGAATTAAACACATTGATTTTTTGATTGAAAAGGTCTGGCACAGAAAAATCCGCCTGTAAGGCCAAGTCTTTAACCCTATCAAAGAAAACCGGACGACGGCCGGCCTGTTTGAAATATTTTTCCAGCTTTTCTTTTTGTTTTTTCTCAAAGATTTTCAGGATGACAGCAGGCTCAAAAATGATTTGTTGGACGAGTTGATAATAGGTGCCTTTGCCGACACCAAACGCCTGGATCATCTTCGCTTCCTCAAGTTTTTTCAAATCCTGAAGCGCTGTGTTACGATGCCCTCCTGTCAAACCCTGGACATCTCTGCTGGTGATGCGTCCATAGGTCTTAAGAAATTCAATGATTTTGTTTTTTCTGGTTTCAAAATTCATAAAATGTGCATAAAAAGTCACGAAACATTATATGCACATTTTATATCAATGTGCATATAAGTCAACAAATCATTTTATGCACATGAATAGTTTGCCCATAAACGATTTTGGCATAAAATTGGTGACCCCCAAACATCTGGTCAGAACAGATTATGCTCGTTTTGATCGTAGTTTTGATTCTGCTATAGAGACAGGGCCCAATCAGGGGATTGGGCTTTTCAAGAATCTTTTCCGGTTGTTGTTTGCGGTAACACCCGATTCACAGGAGAAAATGGTTTCTTATGTAACAGAGAACGCGCGAGAGATATTTGAACTGGATTCTGTGCCTCAAGATTTTGTGGTTGTTGTACGCCAGATTATGGGGATGCGCGATATGCCCGCAATCAATGAACCTGTCGAAAGATTGTTTTTCATTCAAAATCAATTGGAGACGATTTATGCGGAACAGGGAATGGATTTGGAGTTCAAATTCCGTCCCGTTATTTCTTTGCCGCTGGGAAGTTTGGTGAGGCTCAATGGGTATCGTGATGCTCTGGGTGATGTGGAATATTTCAAGCGTCTTTACCGGTTTTTTGGCTTGAGCAGCCTCAGTTTGGCAGAGCGCGCCCGCTTGATGGTGGCGTCGGTGTAAATCAAATGGATTCTAAATATTCACAAATCTTATTTCGGTCTTCACTTTCTTTTTCGCCCTTGAAATATATTTCGATGAAATCGATGGAGGCTGTTTTTTCTTTGTACCCGTAAATGATTCGCAACGATGAACCTTTCAGGTAGCGACAAAAAAAGCGCGCTTTCAGAACGACGCATTGCTCATTTTTTGTGATGACATTGAAATGTTTGTTGGTGCCCAAAGGCAGGGAAGAGAGAATGTGTTTAAATTCTTCTAGATCCGCTGGCAATGATTTGTATTTTTTTGCGAGTCGCCGAAATTCTTTTGCAAAAGACGGCAACTCGTTAAAGCGTATCGTCATAATTTCTTACGGAATACTTTTCATCACGATAAAAGACGCTCTCGTATGATAGTGGTTCGCCTTTTTTGGCTGTTTTCCACGGGATGTCGTCGTGGGAATAATTTTCTATCTCTTTGGCATTTTTATCCGAAAGCCTGGCCAAGACGTTGTCGATGTGTTCAATCTCGCGCGCCGAAAGCTGGGCCAGATTTGCCTTTTTGTGCGGCAGATATTTTTTTTGTTCGTACTTAAAATAGTTGCTGGTTACGGCCTCGAGGTCTCCGTTTTTCTGCATATCCTTGAGAACCGCGCCAAGCTCAACGGAAGTGGGGCCGTGATAATTTTTGATGTAGGTGGCTCCCATCAGATTTTCTTCATATTTTTCGTAGTAATCGAAATCGATGAAGTAGAGCAGCTTGTGGAGAACGGTTTCGCCCACGTTCGGTTTGCCCCCGACTTTTCCCAGAATGTACAACAAAACCTGCTTGAACTTACCAAGATTTTTTTCTGTGATGCGGATTTGAAGTTTTGTCATCGGAGCATCCACTTTTTTACTCTGTTCCAGAATCACTTTGTGTTGATGAGTTTTGCCAGCTAGAAAATCTTCGAAAGAAAGATCGAAAACGTTTGCCAGTTTTTTCGCTTCAGTGATCGTCAATTCCCGTTCGCCGCGTTCGATTTGAATGTAGGTGGGGCGTGAAATGCCCAGCAGCGAGGCGAGATGGCCTTGCGTCAGCTTGTGCAGGTGGCGTTGTTGTTGAATGAATTTTGCCAGCATATCAGGAGCCCCGTTCTTGATTCATCCATTATCAGCAATGTAAATATATTTGTCAATAGTGATGTAAAAAAAACCTACACAATCAAATTTAAAAAGCGTTATTTTCGCCCTCAATGTGCACATAGGCCAATCATTTTATGAACATGAATAGTTTGCCCATAAACGATTTTGGCAAAAAACTGGTGATCCCCAACATTTACCGCCGCAAAACGATTTGTAGTCCCAATCATAAACCAAACTTTATAAATCAGACTATATAAAGTCTAGTTTAGTGAACAGGGAACCGGTTTTTCAATACTCACCCCGTGTCACCCAGTCTTCCAGATAGGTGTAACCTTCAATGGCGGTTTCGTAGAATTTAAAAAGCGTGCCTGACTCCTTGAACGAGATAAGCCCTTTGTGTACGGCCTTTTCCACCTGCTTGAGCATTTTGTCCAACAGAGATTCCACGTCGTACTGTACATAACCCAGAATTTCTCTCACGGTATCACCTTTGACAATTGTGTCAATGAGCGGTCGGCCTTTATTGTCGATGCTCACATGCACGGCATTGGTGTCTCCGAAAAGATTGTGCAAATCGCCCAGGGTTTCCTGATACGCACCCACCAGAAACGCGCCGAGATAATATTCCTTATCATCCAGTGGGTGGAGTTTGATGGTTCGTTTGCCTTCACCTTCGCCCACAAAGCGGTCCACCTTGCCGTCGCTGTCGCAGGTGATGTCGGCGATGATGGCGGAGGAGGTGGGTTCTTCGTTAAGACGGTGAATGGGCATGATTGGAAATTGTTGGCCAATGGCCCAATGGTCGGGTAATGATTGGAACACACTAAAGTTGCCAAAGTAGGTGTCAGACAGTGTCTCTTCCAGGTCGGCCACTTCGTTTTTGTATTCTTCGTCTTTTTCCAGAATGGTCAGACAGCGCTTGAGGGAACTGAAATAAAACTCCTCCGCCAGGCCCCGCTCCTCGATGTTCATGTAGCCGAGTCCAAACAGATTTTGACATTCTTGAAAATTAGAGACGGAATCGTGATAATGTTCCATCGTGCGGGTGCTGTCTTTTTCCCACTTGAGGGCTTGGCGAATTTCAAATAATTCCTTGAGTGGTTTGGTCCAGGCTTTTTTTGTTTTTGTGGGAAGGTCCGAGCGATCATAACCGGAAAACCCCAACACCTCAAAAACGAGCACCGAGTGATGTGCCGCGACCGCGCGTCCGCTTTCGGTAAAGATGGTGGGGTGATCAATACCAGCTTCATCGCAGATTTCTTTGACCTGAAAGATGATGTCATTGGCGTATTCCTGCAAAGTGTAGTTGGCGGAGCTGTCATCATTCGTGCCGGTTCCGTTGTAATCAACGCCCAAACCGCCGCCGACATCTAAAATGGACAGAGGCACACCCAGCTTAATCAGCTCGACGTACACGCGCCCCGCTTCCTTGAGCGAACTCTTGATAGTGCTGATGTTGGTGATTTGCGAGCCTTGGTGAAAATGCAATAGTTTGAAGCCATCGAGCAGGCCTGCTTTTTTCAGCACGCCGACGCCTTTTACGACTTCATTGATGGTGAGTCCAAACTTCGAACGAAACCCGCCAGACTTTTGCCAGCGGCCCGATCCTTTCGTAGAGAGCTTGATGCGGACACCAAATTCGGGATTGATATTGAGTTTTTTTGATACCTTGATCAAGGTTTCGAATTCCGAATATTTTTCGATGACAGGGTATATCTGCTTGCCGATCTTCATGCCCATGAGGGCGATTTCAAAATATTCTTCGTCTTTGTAGCCGTTGCACACAATGGGGGTTTTGGGATCCCTGGAAAGCGCCATGATGGCCAGGAGTTCGGGCTTTGAACCCGCCTCCAGGCCGTTGTTGTTTTTTTGATTAAAGTCCGCAATGCGTTCTACTACATGTCTTTGTTGGTTGACCTTGATGGGATAAATGATGGAGTGTCCTCCTTTGTAATCATATTCGGAGATTGAAGTTTCGAAGGCCTGCTTGATGCAGGCCAATCTGTGAAGCAGGATATCATTGAATCTGAGCAGGAAAGGTGTTTGGATGCTTCTTTCGATAATCTGATCGACCAATATTTTTAGGCTGAATGAGCGATTCTTTTTTCCCCGTGGGTGAACAGCCACGTCACCGTGACGGTTGATCGAGAAATAGGGTGAGCCCCAGCCCGAAATGTTGAAAACCTCGTCCGATTTTATTTTGTTCCAAGAAGGTTTTTTCATGAGACGCCCTTTAGCCCGCATTGCTTACCGAGTACAGTGAGAAATGCGCTCTCAGGCAGGGAATGCAACACAAAACCGTAATCCTTGAACCATTGCTCCGCTTTTTGGTATTGCGGAAAGAGTGTTTGCACCAGAGCCCAGAAGGACTTTGAGTGGTTGAGGTGTTGCGTGTGACACAACTCGTGGACCAGAATGTAGTCACTGGCATGAACGGGGGCCATGACCAGTCGCCAGGACAAATTGAGATGGTGTTTTGAGTTACAGGATCCCCACAGAGATTTTTGGTCACGCACACAGCTTTTGTGGACAGGGAAGAACTGTCGGTTCAGGTGACGGAGCCTGGTGGGGAGATAGTTCCGGGCCTTTTCTTTCAACCAATTTGAGAGGATCTTGTTGAGGCGTGTGGTTGTGATCTGGTGATCGGCAAACCCAAGCAGGATCTGTGTCGCTGTTTCCATGACGCATTGCTGTGGCAGGCCCGTTTTGATGACGATGATCTTTTCTTGTCCGAAGACGAGGGTGCTGTTTGGGAGCTTTTTGAGGGCGACAAAACGTTCGCGTCGATTGTTGGTGATTTCGAGGTTTTTGACTAGCCAGGCTTGTTTGCACAAGACGAGTTGTTGTGCCGCGCTGACGGAAATATGTTTCTTTGATTCGATGATCACGCCAAGTTCTGGTGAGATAAGGAGTCGTGTTCTCCGAAGGCGTTTGTTTTGCCGAATGCAAAAATTCACTGTTTGGCCGTCCAGCACGATAGACCCGGAGGGAGAAGGGTCTGTGTTGTGGATAGGGAAATCAATAGCCGCGGCGAAGTTGGCGGACATAGGATTTTATTTTGTCTTCATCGGCAGAAAGTCCATTGGTCTTCATGAGCTCCCGAATTTCGATGGCAGACATCTTGACGCCATTTTTTTTTAACATATCCTGAATGGCCTTTACGTTTTTGTCGTACTTTTTCACATCGTTACCCCATGGGGCGTATAATTCATGTCCTGCCAAATTGCCAGTGATAGTTGGTGTGCAACAGTTGCGGCTTGCCACGAGATGGCGAGCGAGTCTGGCCCCGCAAAATTCGCTTCGCTCATCGCGGGGCTCACTCAAAATGTCTCGCTAACGCGAGCCATTTTTCGTGGAGATGATCGGGATCGAACCGACTACCTCTTGAATGCCATTCAAGCGCTCTACCAATTGAGCTACATCCCCGAAAATTTGCGGTAGCAAATTTTCCCTCTATTTTCTAATTTCCATTTTCTTGTGTCGCCCCCTCACCCACCTGCTACCTAGCGGATGTAAAAAAAGAACAACCAAAAATTGGAGAGGCCGGTTAGCACACAGTTTACAAAAGGTCAAATTTGGCCAAAAAGTCCCGCTGCAAATCCCACTCAAACTCTCTATTCGTCCCACAATGCGTCCCACGGACGGGACGCACGATCTTTATTGTGAGAGATAAAAAAAATAGCAAGTGATAATCGAACACTAAAACATGAAGCCTTTGGCATGAAAATTGAATGGAAAACGGTAACACGGAATGGGAGCGATTATGTTTGCAAGAATTTTCAGTGCGGGGTTGTTTGGGGTTGAGGCCTATCTTATTAATGTTGAGGTCGATATTCGTATGTCGCAATTGCCTCAATGGAGCACAGTGGGACTTGCTGATTCAGCGGTCAAAGAAAGCAAGGATAGGGTGATAGCCGCTATACGCAATGCGGGTTACGATTTTATTTTTCGTCGTGTCACAATCAATCTGGCACCAGCCGACACAAAAAAGGATGGTACTGCTTTCGATTTGCCCATTGCCATAGGGTTGATGGCGGCTTCGGGTAATTTGCACACCAAGCTTATTAATGATTCTCTTTTTATTGGAGAGATGAGTCTGACAGGAGACCTCAGACCAATAAAAGGAGTGTTGCCGATGGCCATACTGGCGAGAGATCTTAAGATAAGCAACATCATCTTACCAAAGGAAAATCAGGGAGAAGCGGGCATGGTCAAAGGCCTGAATGTACTTGGGTTTGCTCATTTGAGTGAGGTTGTGGGTTTTCTCACGGGCCAATTCAAGATAGAAAAGACGGAACCCAATAATGAATTCGAAGAAACACTCCCGCGAGCCTGGAGCAGGGATTTTTCCGACATATACGGTCAATACCAGGCCAAGAGGGCTATCGAGGTGGCCGCTGGTGGTGGCCATAATATCATGTTGAGTGGTCCCCCAGGATCAGGCAAAACGATGTTGGCCTCTCGGATTCCCACCATTCTGCCTCCACTCACATTTGAGGAATCTCTGGAGACATCGAAAATATACAGTGTGATGGGGCTTCTCAAAAGAAAACACCAGTTGCTGTCACAAAGACCTTTTAGGGATCCCCATCATTCCGTATCCAATGCGGGGTTGATTGGAGGGGGCACATTCCCTCGTCCCGGAGAGGTGAGCCTAGCCCATAATGGGGTACTATTTTTGGACGAACTGCCTGAGTTTCAAAAAAATGTTCTTGAGTTGCTGAGGCAACCATTAGAAAGCCACGAGGTTTGCATCTCGCGTTCCGCTGCGAGTTTAACATATCCGGCACGTTTCATATTGGTGGCCTCCTGCAACCCTTGTCCCTGTGGGTATTTGGGACACCCCAAAATTGGATGTT
Organism: uncultured Nitrospirales bacterium; assembly: GCA_964526915.1. Lineage (GTDB taxonomy): Bacteria > UBA10199 > UBA10199 > UBA10199 > JADGCS01 > JAHJDR01. The sequence goes on along the minus strand of CAZGMS010000148.1, from coordinate 57,482 downwards.
CCTGCACGCCACAGCAGGTACAACGCTACCGAGCCAAACTTTCCGGACCGTTACTGGACCGGATTGATCTTCATGTAGATGTACCACCCGTGGCTTATGAGGATATGAGGCGACGCAACAACAATGTTGAAACCTCATGTGTTGTGGCCAAGCGCATTACAAAAGTGCGGGGGATTCAAAGAAAACGTTTTCTGGGAAGCGACCTTTATTTGAATTCACAGATGACAACCAAGCTCATCGAAAAACACTGTGAGTTGGATGTCGCTGGCGAAAAAATCCTAAAGTCATCCATGGAAAAATTTCATTTGTCCGCAAGGGCGATTAGCCGGATTCTCAAGGTTTCGCGGACGATTGCCGATCTGGAAGAAAGTGAGGCAATAAAAATGGATCATCTGTTGGAGGCGATTCAATACCGCAGTTTTGACCGCATGGCGGGAAACAATGCGTTTTAAAACACAAAGGCCCGGGCCTGTAAGGGCGCTTCATAAGTGCCCCTACCGACGCCGGGTCTTTGTGCTCTGTCAATCTTTATCTGGCGCTATGCCATGGCCCATTAAATGTTTTTTTCTTCTCAGAGACAACAAAAAAAAATGACATTTTTTTCATTCTCGGAATCATTGAGGAAAAAACATTACAAAAAACTTATCCACAGAAGCGTTGTTGTGTATGGCAAAGCCTCCAAGCCTAACTCCTTGAGTCGACTTGGTTATTGTGTGGTCAAAGCAAGCTTGTCTGTGGTTGTGGACAATGTTTTGTAACAGCGCGTAATTCATAATAAAGTAGTTTGTGCCTTATCCACAGGCTGTTGTTTTGAATGTGGTGTCAAAATATTCTCAGAAAAAATTATCATGCTATTTTAGTTTGAATGTGGACAAGACGGCGGCGTGGTCACTTGCGTTTGAATTCAGGACAGTCGTTTTTACAGGCTTGAGTTTGGAGGAATAAAAAATGTGATCCAGTTTCATTTGAGGTAGGTCGCTGGGGTAGGTGAGCAGGTTGGCCGTTTCGGCGTTTGTTAAAAGGGTTTCCTTTTCGAGGGTTTTTAAAAAAACTTTTGAGGCCAGCAACTCGTTTGCCTCCCTAATTGACAACGAGGGACCAATGTTAGTCGTGCTGTTAAAATCACCGGCCGCCAGCAACGCGGTTTCCCGATTTTCTGATACCCAACGGGATAGCCGTGCGGTTTGTTGTTGGCGCGCCTTCTCGTCGAACGCCTCCAGATGAACATGAAAGACAGAATATCGTTGATTGTTGATGAGCAGGGTGATTTTTTGCACAACGCGATCAAGATAAAACCAATTGTACCAAAAAGGATTGCTTTGAGGTTTATCGAAGACAAGAACGTCCTGGCTCACGATGGGAAATCGGCTCATGACCACTTGACCCGAAACCACCCGGCCATAGTGTGAGGAGATTGGCCAAAAAGGCCACGGGAGGTATGTGTGGTCCCAAGTGAGGCTGTGTGCTGAGTAAGGCATGTTGAGGGCGTTGGCGATGAGTACGGCTTGATTGATGTCATACGTGCGTCGAGAGTGAAAATCCACTTCTTGCAAAAATAAAATATCAGGATTTGACTGTCGCAAAGCGTCGATCATTTGTAACAGGTTACGCGTGACATCGCTTTTGGTCAGCCGTCCCCCTTTATTGTTCTCCAGACCATAGGCGTAGCCGATGTTGTATGTGACAACTGTCAGCTGCTTGATGCGTTGATCGGGTTTTTTTAAAGAGAGGGGATCTTGCGAAACGATTTCGTTATGAATTGTCATGGTGCCAGTTGGTAACCAGGCGTAATAGACAACGGCACCGACAAGCGCTACGAAAAAAACGAGGGCAACGAGTAAGTGCGATATGAGCTTCACCATATAAAAAACCTATCCAAAAGATTTGTTAAAACAGGTTTTGGTACAGTCTGTTATTGTGGCATAGGGATACTCGCATGAAATGATACACGATATTCCCTTGAATTGACTTTCCTGATCTGTTGACGCTATACAGCCGCCCCGTTGCATTGTCGACGTTAAAAACCGCCTTCGCTACGCGCCAGGCATGTGCCGGTGTTGTGGGATGCTATGGCGTGTTAAAAGGAGATGTTATGGCAAAAAAGACTCAAGCGCGAGAAATTATCAAACTCGAAAGCACAGCCGATACGGGCTATTTCTACACGACCATCAAAAACAAAAAAAACACGACCGAGAAACTCAAAATGAATAAATACGACCCCGTTGTGCGCAAACACGTTGCGTTTAAAGAAACCAAGATGAAGTGATGTGTTTTCTGGCAGGTTGTCAAAAAAACGTCTTTGCCTTCTCCACAAAGAACCGCATGTTCCTGACCGGGGTTTCTGGCTTCACACCATGTCCCAAGTTCACAATGAAACCCTTGCGTGGATTTTTGACTGAGTCGGCCATTTTTTGCAGACGTTCTTCTATCAGAGCGGGTGTGGTTAACAGCACATCAGGATCAAAATTGCCCTGAATGGCAAATTTTTCGTGTGAGTGTTTTTTCCACACGTCGATGCCGGTTCGCCAATCAATGCCCAGCGCGTCTGACGGCACGTGAATCATTTCTGGCAGCAAATGAAATCCATTAAGCACATAATGAATTGACGGGACGTAGGCCTCTTGCAGGGCACGAAAGACTCTTTGTGAAAAGGGTTTCGCCAAGAGCGCATAATCATCACAAGACAATTGCCCTGCCCACGTGTCGAAGACCTGAACCACAGCCACCCCTGCACGAGACTGCGCCAGCAGATAATCGATGGTCAGTTGCGTGATGATGTCGAGCAATTGTTCGTAAACCTTCGGCTGCGTCCAGGCAAAGTTTTTGATGGCCGAAAAATTGAGCTGATGATTTCCCGAAAACATGTAGGCTGCCACAGTGAAAGGCCCCCCCGCAAAGCCGATGATGGGGAAGTCTTTGGGGAGTTTCTTGTGGCAGAGTTTGATCGTTTCGAACACAAAAGACAGCTTCTCGTTGATGTTGTCGGTGTGCAGTCTATTGACGGCGTCACAGTCTCGCACACAAAAATCAAATTGAGGCCCTTCTCCCGTGATGAAGTGCAACCCCAGACCCATGGCGTCACAGATCATGAGGATATCACTGTAAAGAATGGCGGCATCCACGCCCAGAATAGAAACGGGTTGTGTCGTGATTTCGGCAGCAATGCTGGGTGTCGTCATCATGTGCTTGGTGCTGTGTTTTGCCTTGAGAGAACGGTATTCCGGCAAATAGCGTCCGGCTTGGCGCATGACCCAAACGGGCGGGCGGTCTACGGTTTTGTTGAGGCAGGCGTTAATCAGGCGTTCCTTGGCTTTCATATCTTCCTCTTGGGCAAAACCGTTGAAAGGGTGGTGTCCGGACTCATTCCTGTTTGTCGGTGTCGTCAAGCGCAATGCCCAGACTTTTCATTTTTCGAAACAGGGTGGACCTTCCCATTCCCAATAGTTTTGCGGCACGTGTTTTATCGTGGTTTGTGGTTTTTAGAACCCCTTCGATCCGACTTTTTTCCTGCGCCCGAAGTGCCTCAGGGGCCATGACCTCTTCCCGAGTTTGCGGCAGCGCAGTCGCCGGATCGGCGTTCTCTGCCATCTCGATAGCAGGCCCCTTGTGAGGCAGCAAGAACTCAATGTCACTGGCTGTGATGATGTTGCTTTGGCAAAAAGCAATGGCGCGCATGATGGTGTTTTTGAGTTCACGAACATTGCCAGGCCAGGAATGATTTTTTAGTTTTTCGATGGAGGACTGATCCAGGTACAAAAGTTTGTCGGGAGAGCATTTGTCGATAAAGACCTTTGTGAGCAACGGGATGTCCTCTTTTCTTTCTCGCAGGGGAGGAAGCTTGAGACAAATGACGTAGAGCCTGTAAAAAAGGTCTTCACGAAAGGCTTTGTGTTCGACCAGGGAAGGCAAATCACGATGCGTGGCCGCAATGATGCGGACGTTGATTTTAATGTCCTGACTGCCACCGACGCGTCTGAGTGTTTGATATTCCAGGACGCGCAATAATTTTGATTGGAGTTCCAACGGCAACTCTCCAATTTCATCCAAAAACACAGTGCCGGCATTGGCTTGTTCAAAGGCACCCAGATGTCTTTGATCGGCACCGGTAAAGGCCCCTTTTTCGTGACCAAACAACTCGCTTTCGATGAGGGTGGTTGTGATGGCTCCGCAGTTGATGACCAAGTAGGGTTTGTGACGACGGTCAGAAAGATCGTGTAGGGCACGGGCGACCATTTCCTTGCCAGACCCTGTTTCTCCAACGATCAGGGTGGTCATGTCGGTAGCGGCAATTTTTTGAATTTTGGAAAACAGCAACCGCATGGAATGTGACTGTGCATAAATGCCACAAAAATGATTATCGTGAAAAGGATCCAAGGTCACCGAGGAACCCTCTTCGAACACAGCGACGATGCGGGAATTGCCCAACTCAATTTTCTCGCCGCCCTTGAGATAGCACTCTTTGATTTTGAAGTTGTTGACGAACGTTCCGTTGGTTGAATCAAGGTCGACCACGTGAAACCCCAGATCGGAAAGACGAAATTCCGCATGGTATTTCGACACGAACTCGTCATCCAAAAGAATGTCACAGTTTTTTGCGGAGCCAACCACCAAACGGTTTTTTTTGACCAGACAGGTGCGATTGCCGTTTTTGGCATCTTCAATGATCAGACAGGGCTTGAGTTGCTTGTAAAACAAGGCGTCGGGCTCAAATTTAAGAATTTGTGTTGTGTCGCCGGGGAGCTCTTCTGTGAGCTTGGTGATTTGTGTTTCTTTGCGTTCCGTTTCGGCGGCCTGTACTGATGAGTCTGATGCAAAAACAAGTTGCCAATCTGCGATGGCAATTGTGTTGCCAGGTTGCAACTGTGTGGGGACGACAAGCTTATGATCGTTGAGGAAAGTTCCTGCTGTAGACATGTCGCGAAGCCAGAAGACAGTATTCATTTTTTCAATCACAGCGTGATGACGCGAAACCTGGTCACCTGTGAGGATGAGATCGTTTTTTGAGGACCTTCCAATCGTGAGCTGGCTTGAATCCAAGGGGACACAAAAAAATTTTTTGTTTTTTTGGTAGACGGTCAATTCTGCCAAAAGCACCTCCTGTTTCCTTCGGTTTATGTCCGATAAACGGTAAAGTCAAAAGGATACTGGGGAAGAGGTTAGTCCCCGGAGCGGTAATACACGGGAATGTACGCGTGATCTGTTTCCAGCAGGGCGCTTTGTCCGGGTTGGAATTGGGATAATAGTTCAAGAAATAATAATTTTTCGTGTTCGTTGGCCAAATGGGGAATCGCTTTTTCTACGGCATCAATGACGTCAGCACGCATGTTGTAGTCATTGATCAGGCTGGCGATCATCTGGGCGTAATAAAACCTCTGCGTGATGGGCAATAGACTGATGGTCGTGGCAAAAAAAGATATGGTTTTTTTGACCAACGTCATGTCGGAAAAATAGATCATGGGCGCGACCTGGTCTGCCAGCATGAGGCGATCATTTTCGGGCAGGAGCGATACTATCTGTTTGAGCAAATCGATGATGAAATACCTGCGCGAGAGCCAATTTTCTTTTTTGAGAAGATCGGCAAAAAAGAGTGCCAGGTCAGCACAATGGCTGGACTCAAGCGAGAGCAGGAGGGCTGTTAAGGCCTCCCTCGTAAGCTCATGCAGAGCACTCTGTTGGCTGAGATCGAGAATGTCGTGCAAAAATTCTTTTTGATTCACAAGGTGCAGCTGGGGAATGATCTTGACGAGCCCCCCTAAGGCGATTTCAACCTGAATGGGGTTTGAGTCTTTGAGCAGATTTGACAGTTCGTGTGCTAGAGAAATCTGTTCGAGCGGCCTTAAATTGTTCGCAACCTCTTCATCAATGAGGTTCCGCAAATTGGCCTTGTGCGCATCCTTGATTTTGCCAAACAAGGGAATAAGTCGCATGAGGTAGGCAAACTGCCGCGACTGAGGGACAAAGGGCAAGGCCGAAACAATGAACAAGATGGTGGGCTCACTTGACGTGGTTTGTGCTTGAGCGCTGGTGAAGAGCGCCTCAATCAACTGTTGTTGATGAGTCTCCGACAAACACAGCATTTTGGATAGTTCAGTTGCCCCGTTTCCATCAATGATGCTCTGTCTCAGTGTAGCAAACTCTTGTTGTGTGAGTCTCATTGTTTACACTCCCCCTGTGTCCTACAGACACTATAAGCAAGAATAATGCCAGAGAGCCTGTCGGCTAACACGTTGATATCAGCAAGAGATTATTGTGTTTTGTGAGCGAATGACTGTTTTGGCTAGGAAAAAATTGCCTGAGCATGTCTTTCTATAGGAAAAGAGGGTTTTGTAGCCTTGCCTGGCAACAAGAGCAACTGTTTGCAATGAATTACAGGAGAGTGGCTTTTTTATTGCATTTCCCAAAGGGTTTTCCTATAAGGTCCGTGCTCAATCTGGCGATATCTTTTGGGGGCTTACACGGAAGGCCCCCTTTTTTTTACCCGCACACTGTCGGGGGTGCTTATGCAAAACGACACACGAGAAGTCCTGCGCAGCCTTGTTATGCCGCTTGTGACCCAAGCAGGCTATGAGCTGGTGGATGTGGAATTGGCGCAGGAAGGCGGGCGTAAGATTGTAAGACTTTTTGTAGACAAACCAGGCGGGATCAGCCTGGGCGAGTGTGCCACGATTTCACATGCTGTTGAAGATGTGCTGGAAGTAGAAGCCGTGATCAGCGGGGCTTACCATCTGGAGGTGTCTTCTCCCGGACTGAATCGCCCTTTGCGGACAAAGGAACATTTTGAGGCGGTGATTGGTCAAACAGTCACTGTCTCTACCGAAGAAAAAATTGATGGGCGGCGACGTTACCGCGGCGTGTTAAAACAAGTTGAGGGTGACACGCTGGTCATCACAATTGATAATCAGGACTTTAAGGTCCCTTTGAACAAACTATCCAAGGCAAACTTGGATTATCATTTTAAGACAGCTCTAACGCCCTCTTCTTAATCACTGCGAAGCGGGAGGGGGTTAGGCGCGAGTATAATGAGAGGTGTCTTGATACAAAAGGAGAGGAAGATGATAGTCGATCTCAATCACGTGCTTGAGCAAATTCAGAAAGAGAAGGGCATTGCAAAAGAGACGCTGATCGAAGCCATTGAAGCGGCTATGATGTCAGCGGCCAGAAAAAAATTAGGATTCTACGGTGACCTTGAGGCACAATACAATCCCGAAATGGGCGAGGTGGAACTGTTTCAGTATAAAACTGTCGCCGAAGAAGTGGAAGATGATCAACTCGAAATGGACTTGATTACCGCCAGAAAGCTGGATGGTGAAGCCATGGTGGGAGACAGTTTTGGCGTTAAAATTGACCAAAAAGATCTGGGGCGCATTGCCGCACAGACGGCCAAACAGGTCATCATTCAAAAATTACGCGAGGCAGAAAAAGACGTTATCGTGAATGAGTATGAGAGCAAGCTGGGACAAATCCTTTCCGGCGTGGTGAGACGTTTTGAAAAAGGGAACCTGGTGATTGATCTCAACAAAACAGAAGCTGTGATTTATCGTCGGGAACTGGTTGAGGGGGAAACGTTCAAAACAGGTGATCGCATACAAGCCCTGCTTATCGAGATCGACACGCGGGCTCGGGCTCAAATGCTGATCTTGTCTAGAAGAGATCCTCAATTTGTAAAATCGCTTTTTGAAATGGAAGTTCCCGAAATATCCGAGGGCATTGTCGAGATCAAAAATGTGGCGAGAGACCCTGGCGTACGTTCCAAAATCGCAGTGTATTCTTCAGACAGTGATGTGGATCCGGTGGGGGCCTGTGTGGGCATGAAGGGGTCCCGTGTTCAATCTGTTGTGCAAGAACTGCGCGGGGAAAAGATCGATATCGTTTTGTGGGATAATGATCCGGCGAGATTCGTCTGTAATGCCATCGCGCCAGCCCAGGTTGCCAAGGTCATCATCATTGAGAAAAGAAAATCCATGGAACTCATTGTTCCAGATGATCAATTATCTTTGGCCATTGGGCGCAAGGGGCAGAATGTGCGTTTGGCGGCCAGCTTGACAGGGTGGAACATCGATGTCTTTAGCGAAACGAAGGTCGATGAAATGGCAAAATTTGCCAAAGGAAAACTTGTGGAGGTGCTGGGACTCAGTGATTCACTGGCGACAGTGCTTTATGGGCATGCCTTCCGGTCAGTCGAAGAGATTGCAGAGACCGACATCGATGAATTCACGGGGATTCCAGGCATGGATAAAGAAACACTTTGCATGATTCACCGCAAAGCGGTTGCTGTTGTGAAATATGGTGAACAACCGAATCAGCCAGAGCTGGGTGGTGGTGAAGAAATCACGGTGGTTTTGGAAGGCAAGCCTGCACAAGAAGAAGTGATGCAAGACGATGAAGTCTAACGGCAAGAAAATGCCGGCTATTCTTTTTTGTCAGCTTGATTATTTAATCATCGAATTCAGATACTATTATGGAAGAACAAGAAAAAACGGTTATTGTCCAACAGAGATTGAGTCGGGGTGTTATTCGTCGTCGCACGCGTGCATCAGAAATGCCTGATTCCCACGCCGAACCAGCACCAGTTGACAGCCAAAAAGAAAAACCGGAACTCAGGATCAAAAAAAGAGAGGCCACCAGGCCTGTTGGGAAAGAAGACCTTAAGCTGGTTACAAAGCAAGCAGAGACCGTGCTACCCCCAAAAGAACCGGTGCCCGTTGTGGCGCAGGGGACCAAAGAAACGACGGAGTCCAAAACAAAGAGATTTGTTTTGAGCGATGAGGCCCGCAAACGTGCAGAGGAAAATGTTCAAAGACACATCAAGCCGCCTGTCCCAGAGGTGTCGGTTGCTGTTCCGGAGAAGAAGGAAGAGTTCGATACTACGGCCAGGATCATCGATGAGGCAGAACTTAAGGCATCGAAGAAACCCAAACCCAAAGAGGAGGAAAGACCCAGAATTCTTTCTTTCAAAGACAGAATCAGGGGACACATTGATCTCAAAAAGACAAAACCAGAAGATGTCGCGAAAGAGCAGAAACTGCGTGTTGCCGGTGAACCGGGCCTCGCAGGACATGTTGATGCGGGCAACGAAACAGCTGAGGAGAAGGCAGAAAAACAAAAGAAGCTCATCAGGTCACGCAAGGGTGTCAAGGCCATCGGCGGGGATCTTGACATTGAAGGTTACGGGCGCACCCAAACCCTGGCTCAGTTATCAAGATTGGTGCCGGCCGAACGGATTTTTCGTCCTTCGGATATGGGGCGAAAGAAAAAGAAGGTCGTGTCCCGCAAGAATCTCAAACAAACAGTCCTGACCGAAAAGAAAACATCGAAGCGCTACGTTGAGATCGATCAGAAAATTACTGTGGGCAATTTTGCGCAAGGGCTGGGTGTCAAGGCCGGGGAGATTATCAAGAGGTTGATGGATTTAGGTGTCATGGCCACGATCAATCAAGAAATCGATAAAGAGACCGCCACACTCATCGCGGCAGAATATCAATATGAGGTAAGGGATATCTCTTTTAAGGAAGACAAGCTTCTCATGGCGAAGCAGTCAGTTGCAGAAAATGAAAATGGTAATCCCTCGAGGCCTCCTGTGGTGACGATCATGGGCCATGTTGACCACGGCAAAACATCCTTGTTGGATAAAATCCGTTCAACCAATGTTGCCAGTGGCGAAGCGGGTGGCATCACTCAGCACATTGGTGCCTACACGGTGGTTCTTCCTCAAGGCAAGATCACTTTCCTGGACACGCCAGGGCACGAAGCCTTTACCACCATGCGTTTGAGGGGAGCCAAAGCGACCGATATTGTTGTTCTGGTTGTGGCTGCAGATGATGGTGTGATGCCACAAACCGAGGAATCTATCCGACACGCACAGGCGGCTGGAGTTCCCATCATTGTGGCCGTCAACAAAATCGACAAACCCGAAGCAGATCCCGAAAAAATCAAGCGACAGCTGTCCGAAAAGGGTTTGGTGTCGGAAGAGTGGGGCGGCGATGTGATTTTCAATCATGTGTCTGCCAAACAGGGAATTGGCATTGAGGCTTTGTTGGAGAGCATTCTGGTGCAGGCGGAAGTCCTGGAGTTGAACGCGAGCACAGAGGCACGTGCCAGAGGGGTCGTGCTTGAAGCCAGACTGGATCGCGCGCGAGGGCCTGTGTGTACGTTCCTGGTGCAGGAGGGAACCCTGATGGCAGGGGACCACATCGTGGCGGGCTGTTTTTCCGGTAAAGTGCGCAACATGACTGATTGGATGGGGACCCCTGTTGCAAAAGGGACGCCCTCTGTGGCCGTTGAAATCATTGGGTTGGAAGGTGTTCCTGATGCCGGTGATGCATTTTATGCTGTTGAGTCGGAGAGAGATGCCAAGGATATTGTTGACAACAGAATTATCGAAAAACGTCGCAAGGTTCAGGAGGCACAGACGCAAGTGACTCTGGAGGACATGTTCACCAAGATGAAGGCAGGGGAGATCAGCGAGTTGAGCTTGATCTTGAAAACAGATGTTCAGGGTTCGCTCGAAGCCATTCGTGATGCCGTTCTCAAAATTGGCAACGAAGAAGTCAGGGCGAGGATCATTCATGCTGGCGTTGGTGGTGTGAATGAATCAGATGTGCAATTGGCCATGGCCTCTCGAGCGATCATCATTGGTTTCAATGTCCGACCAGAAATCAAGGCCTTACACTTGGCCAAAGAACATCATGTGGATATCAAGATGTACAAGGTGATTTACGATCTGGTCAATGAAGTGAAGCTGGCGATGCAGGGATTGCTGGCTCCCGACATCAAAGAGACCTATTTGGGGCGAGCCGAAGTCAGACAAGCCTTTGAGATATCCAAAGTGGGCACCATCGCTGGTTGCATGGTGACCGATGGCATGATCACCAGGGCCGGGCGTTTGCGGTTGTTGAGAGACAACGTGGTTTTATTTGAGGGAGCGATCATGTCGTTGAAGCGTTTCAAGAACGACGCGAAGGATGTCAAACAGGGGTTTGAGTGTGGCATAGGGATTGAAGGTTATGGCGACATCAAACCGGGTGATGTGCTTGAGGCTTTTGAACTCACTAAAGTTCAAAAAACGCTATAGGGCCTTTTTTTACATGAAAGACAAAAGACAAAACAGGATTTCACAGGCCTACCAGAAGGAGCTTACGAGCATTTTGCTCTACGAAGTTCGTGATCCTCGGCTCGATGGTCTGTGTGTGACCGATGTGGTGATTACGCCCGATTTGCGGTTGGCCAAGGTATATTACGACATTCCGGGTGGGCGTGAACGTGTTGTCGCTGTAGAAAAAGGGTTTCAAAAAGCCAAAGGGTATATCAAAAAGGAACTGGCTCGTCGGGTCAACATCAAATACATGCCCGATCTTGTGTTTTATTTTGACGAAACGGCTGCGTTGCAAGAACGCGTCGATCAACTGTTTGCGGAAGTCAAGAGGTCCCCTGATCAACAATGACGTCCAAAACCAAAAAGATTAGTCAGAAAAAAATCATTTCGTCCCTTCTGGGTGCCTCACAGATTCTTGTCACCACCCACGAGAATATCGACGGAGACGGGCTGGGGGCGATGATTGCTTTGGGTCAGGGGCTGGTTCAATTGGGCAAGAAAACATGTCTCTATTCCAAAGATGGGGTGCCGCGGATCTATCAATTTTTGCCTGGGCAAAAGTCAGTCTGTCAGAAATTGGATCTCCACAAAAAGTTTGATCTCACTTTGGTGTTGGATGTGGCCGAGAGAAAACGCGTGAGTGATGTTTTTCTTGCGCATCGATTTCTGGGAACCGTCATCAGCATTGATCACCATGTTACAGGCAGCCCCGATACTGATTATATTTTTTCACGCCCGCAACAGGCTTCGTGTGGCGAGTTGATTTATTCCCTTCTTGCGAAATTGCCTGTCCAGATCACCAAAGAGATGGCCACGAATTTGTACACGGCCATTGCCACGGACACAGGGTCTTTCAAATACTCAAACACAAAACCACAAACACTCACAACGGCGGCCCGTTTGCTGGCGCTGGGTGTGGATGTTTGGCAGGTGTCGCAAAATTGTTTTGAAATGTACTCGCTCCCACGTATGGCCCTGCTCAAGCGGCTCATGCCCAAGATAGAAGTGCACCCCTGCGGCAAGATTGCCTGGGTCGTATTGACGCAACATGATTTCAAGGTGACTTGTGCCAAGTCTGAGGACGCTGAGGGATTTATCAATTATCCCCGTTTTATTGAAGGGGTTGAAGTGGCGGTGTTGTTCAAGCAGAAGAGCTCTCGGGTCTATAAGGTCAGCATGCGGTCAAAAGAGTTTGTGGACGTGGCCGCGATCGCCGCAAAATTTGGCGGGGGAGGTCATGTGCGGGCCAGTGGTTGTACCATAGAGGGAAGCCTGACAGAGATCAAAAAACAGATTCTGACGGAGATTCTTTTTTCTCTACGAAAATGAGTGAACCATCCTATTTTCTTTTTCTACACAAACCCAAGGGGATGACCTCCCAGGCGTGTTTGACCATCTTCAAAAAAAAACACAAAATCAAAAAAATTGGCCATCACGGGACCCTTGATCCCTTCGCAGAAGGTCTGTTGCTTGTTGGCGTGAACGAGGCAACAAAGTATTTTTGCTATATCGATGACGAAAAGAAAACCTATCAGGCCACGATTGTGTTTGGCAAACAGACCGATTCTCTGGATGTGACAGGGCGCGAGGTGGCATCAGGAGAGGTTCCATACTTGTCGCGTGAACAGATTGTATTGGCTATGGCGACTTTTTTGGGGGAGTCCCAGCAAACGCCCCCCATGTTTTCGGCCATCAAGGTTAATGGGAAAAAATTATATGAGCTTGCCAGACAGGGCGTTGCTATTCCTCGACAAGCCAGGAGGATTTTTGTTTTTGAGCTTGATGTGTTGTTTTGGGAATCCCCGGTGCTCAAAATAGTCACTACAGTTTCCAGGGGGACTTACATACGTGTGTTGGCCAGTGATCTGGCCAAGGTCCTTGGCACGATGGGGTATTTGTCCGAATTGTCACGCACGGGTTTGTGTGGTGCAGGCCTGGAACAGGCGATGTCTCTTGACCAGGAAGAAGTTTTGTTGTCCCAGCAGATTGCGATAGCAGACATGTTGTCACAATATCGAAGTCTTTATTTGAATCAAGAAGGTGAAAAGAGGCTTTTTCAAGGTAAGCTGATCGGCAGGGAATGTGTCATTTCAGAGCTGCCTCCTTCAGCAATGTCTGCCACTCAGGGGCTGACGAACAATGTGTGTAAGGTCTTTCATGATAAAAAGTTTCTTGGTCTGGCGACCCTTGAACGGGACGTCATCAGGGCAAAACGCCTGATAAACCATAAAAAAAACGACGCAACCAGTGTCTCTTGACCACTGTTATTATTGTCAAAACGAGAACACCCCACCAACAATAGAAAAAATTCTTGAACAGACCATAAAACAGTTCATGATTCAGGCTACAAAGCCATGCTTGTAAAACAGGTATATATTACCCCATTTTTAATTCTTTTGTTGTCATTGTTGGCGTGGCAAAATTGAATTGTAAAGACTACAATGAAAGGATTTTCAAGGTATCTAAACCGATAATAAAGAAAGACCCGATGAGCAACGAGATACACTACATAGAGTCTGACTATTGTTATGATGACTATGATGATCTGGGTGAGCAAAACACATGCGAGGCGGAGGAATCTGATTTCGAAGCTTGTGCTTCAGAGGCCTATGCCGAAAAATCGTGTTTGCTCGCTACGAGAGCCTTCGGAGTTGACGATGATGTGTACTTTAAAGAAGATAACGTCGCGAGGCGAACACTGATGAGCGCAGAACACGTGTCAAACGCATCCTTCGCGCAGGATCAATTTCTGGCAATCACCAAACCGCCGCTGATGAAAATATTGGGCAACGGCCCAGCGCAAGAGGTCGCCAATGTCCTTCTGCGGGGATACAGGAACTATGTGTCGGCCGATAGAGACACAACAAACAACGAAACAATGTGGGGGTCACAAGAGCCGAAAGGTTTTGTGTATGAGGTGCTTGATGGTGCCAAGGCGCTGGCCAGAGAAGTGACTCAAAAAACAGGACTGGATGATTTTTCGTTCGAAAAGGCAGAGCGAGAAGTGAGGGACAGTATTGAGAGTGTTTATCATGAAATGCTAAGAGAAGATGAAGAAAAAGCAGAGCTCGTAGCAAACGAAGAAGACGTGTACGAAGAGCAAGAATGGTCTGAGGACGAAAGTGATTACAGTGAAGACGATGTTTGTTTTTCCAGCGAGGATTATTCTGCCAGTTGTTGGTACGAAGAGTGTGAGCAAGAATTAAAAACTGACAATGCAGAGGAGACGAGTGATGAGCAAGAGGAGCTTGAGACAAATGAGAATCAACAAGAATTCTTAATGCCAATCACGGAATTGGTGGCCGCGGTTCCGAATGAACCCCAACCACTTATCATCTACAGCACACTGAGGCAGCCCACTGGACAGGAGGGTGCCGGAACCACTTCGACAGCCACACGCCAGCCTCCATCACCCCAAGACCAGCCCGTTGTGACAGTAGCAACACAGCCTGTTGTTGTTCCCAAAGCAGCCACAACAGACCCGGCAAGCGAACCACCTGTTGTGGTTTGCTCTGAGAGTGCTCCTGCAGAACAACAGGAAATGAGTGATGAACTCACCACTGAGGTTGTCCCGACATCAGAAACAGATAGCCCACAGTTGCAGGATTCCCCCTCTGCCAATGGGGATGTGTTGAGCACAGAAGAGACCTGTGAAGGTGTTGATGAAGAGGTCGGGTCGGTTTTGGTAATGGCAGACCCTTGGAAAACTGGCACTGTGTCGCAGGGCGATTATGGCGAAGAAAATGATTCTCGTTTAATGCTGGAGAGGCCCAAACAACAGGGTGATCTGGATCGTCAGACGACACTGTGTGGACACGAAAGTGCCGAGCGTGATGGCATGACCTGGGCAAGCGAACAATCTGCCCTTCGCTTTGTGGGTGGTGATAAAAAGCAGGACAGCCCTTGGTTTGTCGTCGGTACGCGTGAAGGGACACAACCCCGTGGTCTATCAGTGGTGGGATACGACCTCTCCTCTGGTACGGCAGGGCTTCTTGGGGCTGGTCAAATGGCCGAACAAAACACAAGCCGACGACGTGCTACCGAAAACAACGCGGACATGGCGCAGGGGCAAATATTCATCCACGCGGGACTGCTCATGTGTTTTACACCGCACAACGAACAAACTCGGGCCAGTGTGGACAGCACGTTGTTAGAAATCGCCCAAGCCAGACAATATTACACTGTGTCTAGTAACACAGCAACAACGGGACAGGGCATGCATCAGGGACACGATGAGCGCACAAAAACGGTGGTCAAAAAGAGAGCGACCCAAACCAAAAAACAAACTCGTGATGATCTTTCTGTCGAGGGATCAGGTTCTCAACCTGATCTCTACATAAGCCACAGCGTGTATACGTGAGCGGATGGCGTGCGGCTCATCGATTGCGATACTTTTTTCTTTCCTTTTTCCACCCCCCATTTTAGTGGCCACAGCATGTACGAAAAAATCATTCGGATTTTGGCTTCGGGCCTCGGTCTCGGTTACCTTCCACTGGCGCCCGGCACCTTCGGGACCGTTCTGGGGAGTGTGATTTTTTATCTGGTCCGTATGCAATCGCACGCGTGGCTTATCAATCTGACCTTGGTGGTTGTCTTGTTTTCGTTAGTCATCGCTCATCTGGCAGAAAAAGAGTTTGGAGAAAAGGATTGCCAAAAGATCGTGATCGATGAGGTGGCTGGCGTGCTGGTATGTTACCTGTTTGTCCCGTATTCACTTTTCAATCTGGTGATGGGATTCATTTTGTTTCGCTTGTTCGACATTGCCAAAATTTTTCCCGCGAGACAAGCGCAAGACCATTTGGATGGCGGGTTGGCCGTTGTTGGTGATGATCTGGTGGCGGGGGTGCAGGCAGGGCTTTTGTTGTTGTTCTTTCCCCAAATTCTGCATTGGGTCGAGGTTGGGTTAACCTATTTGGCTTAAGGGCACTTCTAATAATCCGTCAGCGCGGCCCTGGTTTCGTGCAGGAAATGATCAAATTTATTTCTGATGAAAAACTGTTCGAGTTCTTGACGAATTTCGATGCCGGTTCGCAGTTTTTCACACACGTAGGCCAATTTGACCGCGGCAGATTCATCTAACACGCTTGCCAGGGATTTGATTTTGGGGATCGATCGTGGCGTCATGGAAAGGTTGTCGACACCAAGACCGATCAAGAGAGCTGCCAGCAAAGGTTGAGAGGCCGTGTCTCCGCACACGGTGACTTTGATGCCTTTGTGATGGGCGGCGCGTATGGTTTGCGCAATCATTCTGACCACGGCGGGGTGGTAAGGATCGTAAAGTTTGGCTACGAGAGGATTGCTGCGGTCCACAGCCAAACAATACTGCACCAGATCGTTTGTTCCCAGGGAAAAGAAATCAACCTCTTCGGCCAATTTGTCGGCGATGGTGACGGCGGCGGGGACTTCGATCATGATTCCCAAGGGGATGTTGCGGGCGTAGGCGATTCCCTCCTCGGAAAGTTCCTTTTTCACTGATTCAAGAATGACCTTGATTTCCTGGACCTGTTCGATTGACGTGATCATGGGAAAGAGGAGTTTTATTTTGCCGTAGCGGGAGGCCCGCAAAATGGCGCGCAGTTGAATCCTGAACAAGTCTTTGCGTTCGAGTGAAAAGCGAATGGCGCGCCAGCCCAGAGAGGGGTTGTTCTCTTTAGGCAGATTGAGATAAGCCACATACTTGTCGCCGCCGATATCCAATGTGCGGAACACCACGTGGCGGTCCTTCATGATGTCGAGGGTTCGCTTGTAAATGAGAAATTGTTCCTCTTCCGTGGGCAACTGTTTTCGGATCAGGAAAGGAAATTCTGTGCGGTAAAGCCCAACCATGTCGGCACCGTGTTCCAGGGCTGTTTTGGCGTGCACCACCATTCCCAAGTTGGCACCGATCATGAGGGGGCGCTTGTGATCTGCCCCGAGGCGGATGTGCTTGTTTTTATAAGCGGAGAATATTTTTGTTCGTTTGTTGAGCTCATCGAGTTCGTGTTTGTATAAATCGACAGTGGTTTTGGTTGGGTTCACGATGACGCTACCCGCATACCCGTCCACGATGATGTAATCTCCGTCCTTCAATTGCGTGGGAAGAGAGTGCAAACCGAGGACTGTGGGTAAATTCAATGTGTCTGCCAAAACGGAGATATGAGAGTTGGCCCCGCCTGTTGTCGAAATGATGCCCTTGGTTTTTTTGAGATCGAGGTTGATGAAATCGGATATGGACCAAAAGTCATTGAAAAAGATGGTGTCCTCTCCAATGTTGAAAGAATTCATTTTTGAGGATTCTCCGTAGAGAAGGAAATCGCCGATCTTGCGGGAGATGTCTTGAATATCATACGCGCGTTCTTTGATGTATTCATCGTGAGCCAGCGACATGCGATCCATGTATTGCTGGACGATGATTTCGAGGGCCTTGACCGCAGACTCCCCTTTTTTGATCTGATTGATGATTTGTTGCTGGAAATTATTGCTTTCCAAAAAAAGGAGATAGGCCTCAAAAATGCTGGCCTCGTCTGGTCCGAACTTGGCCTCAGCCTGTTTTTTTGTTTCGCGGATTTCGAAACTTACCTGCAAAAAGGCTTCCTTGAGTCTGTCGATTTCGATTTGAATATTTTGTTTGGAACTCGCGTCGAACCGTTTGGCGAATTCATGTGCAACGATTTTCAGTTGGCCCATCGCAATTCCGGGAACGGCAGGGATCCCTCTGATGAAATGATCTTTCAAATATTCGTAAGTCACTTCTTGGTCTGCCTTGTCGGGAGAGGCCTTGGCAACAGCCGCTTTAGTGACGGAACCAACGGTTTCCAAAAATCTGGCCTTTTCAATAATGCTCACAGCGGGGATGGACAAGGACAAGAGGATGTCGATATCTTTTTTCCCAAACTTTGTGACGTTTCGATTTTGTACCGACAACACGCCCACGGGACGAGCGTTATACACCAAGGGGATGGCGAGAAAAGAGGCATAGTTTTCTTCGCCGAGGTCGGCGATGGGCAGGAAGGGTTTTGTGCTTTTGGCATCGACGACAGACACAGGTTTGAGCAGTTTGAGACAAGTGCCAGTCAGACCCTCCCCGGGTTTGATGGTAACCTGTCCCACCATATCCTGATTGAGCCCAAAAGTTGCTTTGAGGGTGATTTCCTCTAAAACATTGTCGTAAAGAAACAAAGAACAGGCATCCGTTTCCATGAGGCCAGAAACTTTTTCTACCAGAACGTGCAACACGTTGCCCAAGTCTTCGGGTTTTTGAATGAGGACCGCCAGGTCCATGATGGTAGAAAGGTCATGCTTTTTAAGCGAATGTACTTTCATGTCACACCAATCCTCATGACACATTTTTGTCGGCTCATAAACAGTTTTTTCAATATTTAGTAAAAAAAGATGTTTTTAGAGGAGTCTTAGAATCAGGCATCATCGCTATCTTCGGGCTGAATGGTCAGGAAACCGTCGACTTCGTAGGCAGTGGGAAATGAACCTTCATTTGTGGATGATCCTATTTGATCGATGATGATCGGAAAATAGTAGTCTCCCTCAGCAAGGTTTTGAGAGGCAAAAATGGGCAAATCAACAAGCCTTCCGGATCTATTAAAATCCATGTCCTGTCCTTGAACAAAAAAGGTCACATAATCATCGCCTATGGTGATTTCCAGAGAGGCGCCTGCGCGGGTGGCCGCTTCACGCAGGATTTGTGAACTTAAGGTGGATGATTCGACGTAAAAAAATTCTGGGTCAAAGAAAACAGTGAATTCAAGGGTGTCGATCGCATAACCTTTGGCATTATTGAAATCGATGAAATAGGTGATGTCTAAATCCACGGATTCGTCGGCATTGAGTGATGTTTGAACCAAATTGCCCGCACAAAAATAAAGCCCGCTGGTTTGCTCATCATTAGGCCAGGGACAATATTCGTTTGTGCTGGCTTCGGTGACAAAGAGTGTAAACCACTCACGATCAGATGTGACGTCTTCATCATCTTCGCAGCAATCGTCCCAAACGTCCCATTCATCATCAATGGCGTAGGCGGTGATGCGAAATTCGAAATTGCCGACCTCTGTTGGGACGCCCGAAATGAGGCCATTGGAACCGACAGATACCCCATCTGGCAACACACCACCCGTTTGCGCAAAGAGGAGGAGGGCATCGTCAAAAACACTCCAGGATTCGTCTTCAGCGTAGAGTTGATAGGTATATTGTTCGTTGACGAGTGCTATGCTCAGGGATTCACTATATAAATTGGCACCGCAGGCGGAACAGAAAAGAGAGATTGCCAAACCAAAAAATAGCAACTTGTTTTTCAGTGATGTCATGAGATTGATAACGAAGAAACATGTAAAATGGGTTTGAGAGAGCAAGGGCAAAACACTGCTCATCTCTTTGAAATCATTAATGTTGCAAAAAAATCAAGAATTGTGTGATTGAGGTTATTGCCATTGCGGCGGTCTCGGAGCGCAAGACGGTTGGGCCAAGATTGATCGTGAAAGCCTTTGCTTTTTCGAGGAGATTGGTTTCTTCCGAGGTAAAACCTCCTTCTGGACCGACCAGGCAGAAAATGGGCTGTCGGTCGATAAGGGCTTCTTGGGAGAAGGGCTGTCCGTTTTTGGAGAGCGTGCCCACCACGATGATCTTTTTTGCCACAAGCAATTTTTTGAGAGGCACAGGATCAAGAATTTGTAGCGGCCAGGCGCGCTCTGATTGCTTTTGAGCGGCCAGCGCCACTTTTTCTAGGCGATTCATCTTACGTGCTGATAGTGTTTGTTGTTGGCACCGTGCTGTTGTGATGAGTTGAATGGTTCCGGCATTGAGTTCAGTAATTTTTTCCACGGCCCATTCCATGTGTCGTTGCTCAATGAGGGGTAGACAAACCACGAGAGGTGGAGGGGGAGGTTGCTGTGATGTTGACAGTCGTGTCAGGACCACAGGGGAAATGTGATCGAGGCAAGCCAAGGCAAGAGTTCCCTGATTGTCTGTCAGGGTAACACGGGAACCTGGTTTCATGCGCATCACGCGCAACAGGTGGTGTTCATCATCTTTGTCGAGTTTGATGGGATTTGCGAGGGAGGGGTTATTTTTTACAATAAAGATAGGCATACCAATTTTGTGACTGCGCCATTTCGCAAAGGACAAGATCAGAAAAACTTTTTTTGATGAGCTCGTCTTTGTCGGGCAAAATTCCGGATAAGATCAGGCAACCATTTTTTGCGACCAACGACACAAGATCATCGCGCAACTCTACCAATGTTTCGGCAATGATGTTTGCCGCCACCACATCCGCCGGATGAAGGAAAAGTTCACTGATGGTGCCTTTGCTGAGTCTGAAATCAACATTACGGACTGAGGGATTTTTTTCCAGATTTTCAAATGCGGTCTCAATGGCTGTTTCATCCACATCGAACCCCACGACTTTTTGAAACCCAATCAGGCTGGCCAATAGGGACAAAATGCCGCTCCCGCAACCGACGTCAATCAAGGTGGATAGTTCAGGTCTTTGTTTTTTGATTTTGCAAATCAGACTCGCACAAAACTGTGTGGTGTCGTGTTGCCCTGTCCCGAACGCCATGCCCGGATCGATCGTGAGAACGATTTCATTTTGTTTGGGTGTGTAGGGTTCCCAGCTGGGGCGGATGACAATGTTATCGGCAAAAAGAAAAGGTTTGAAATATTTTTTCCATTCGGTGGCCCAGTTGCCCTGCGGGATTTTTTTGACGGTCAACAACCTGGTTGTGTTGTTTTCGAGGGATTGTAATTGAGCGGCCAGAGCATTGACATCAGCAGTGTCTGGAAAATAGGAGATCAGCTCGATGTCTGTTTCTTGTCCTGTGGGCTCCATGGGGAGATTTTCATAACTGCCCAGGGAGCCGTATTGTTCCAGCCTCTCCTGAAAGAGTTCGGTGTTTGAGGGATCAATCAGCCATTTGGCTTCCAGCCAGTTTTGCTGTTTTTGTGTGCTCACGAACACTTTTCTAACGCACGCACGCACGTACGTCAACACGTACGCACGCAAAAATGCTTGTCATCTTGTCTGGTGCCTAATAGTGAAGCAACATGGAAAACACAACCCCCCCAACAAATAACGTCCAAGTCATGTGCGAATGGGAAGCCAATTACAAGACGGATCCCTTGCGGTCATATGTTAATACGGTGTGGCAGGTCATATTACACCCAGTAAGTTATTTTGCCACGATCAAACCGTTTCAAAACTATTTTAGTCTGTCAGTATTCATCTATATCAATTGTATTTTGGTCACAGTTTCCTCTTTCATTTCGCAGTCTATGGTGCAGTTTGTTACCCACAAACCAGCACAGGTCGTGGCGGGCCTTCCGGGCTATTTGTGCGGCATCATTGTTTTGCCGTTTGTTTTTTTGGGAATCACCTATGTCTTGGCTGGCATCTATCACCTGCTGTTCACTCTGGTGGGAGGGTCAAAAAAAGATTACAGAACGACGGCTACGGTGTATGGTTTGGGGACGTTGATCGGTATCTTTGGCATCGTGCCTGTGTTGGGAACGATCGTCGGCATTGTGTATCACCTGCTGGTCAACATTGGCGGGCAGGCCAAGGCGCACGAAATTTCTACCACGCGTGCGGCGTGCTCTGTTTTGTTATTGGCGTGTGGCTGTTGTTGTCTGTTGGGGGTGTTTGCCTTCACGTTTAGCGCCTTCATTGCCACGATCGCCTCCTCATTCAAATAACGAACACCTCTGTTAACTGGCTATTATGTCCATACCTCTTTCACAAGGCCTCAGGGTTTTTTCGTACATTGTTGGGCAAAAACTCAGGGGCAATAATAAATACCCACTGGTTTTGATGCTGGAGCCTCTCTTCAGGTGCAATTTGTCGTGCGCAGGTTGTGGCAAAATACAATATTCAGAAGAAATTCTGAACAAACAACTTTCGGTTAAGGACTGTTTATCAGCCGCCGACGAATGTGGTGCTCCCGTGGTGTCCCTTCCCGGAGGAGAGCCCCTGCTTCACCCAGAGATTGGCGAAATTGTGGCGGGGCTCATCAAACAGAAACGCTACATTTATCTTTGTACCAATGCCATCTTGCTCAAACGCAAGTTATCGCTGTTCCAGCCCTCTAAGTACCTCACCTTCAGTGTGCATCTTGATGGACTCAAGGAAGAGCATGATCGGGCTGTGTGTCGTGATGGGGTTTTTGATCAGGCTGTTGCCGGCATTAAGGAGGCCCTGGCAAAAGGGTTTCGTGTGACCACGAACACAACCCTGTTTGATTGGGTTGACCCGGAACGGGTTCGTTCTTTTTTTGATTTTGCCATGGGGCTTGGTGTTGAGGGCATGGTGTTGTCACCAGCCTATCCCTATGTGAAGGCAAAGGACCAGGACGGATTCCTCCATCGTACAAAATCACGGGAATATTTTCGTAAGGTTTTGTCAGATAAAAAAGCACACTGGCAATTCAATCAGTCTCCGTTTTATCTCAAATTTTTGACTGGTGAGAAAGATTATAGCTGTACCCCTTGGGGATGCCCCACCCGTAACGTATTTGGCTGGCAAAGACCCTGTTATCTTCTGGAAGAAGGCTTTGCCCAAACGTATCAGGAGCTTGTCAATAGCACGGACTGGGAAAAATACGGGCATACAACAAATCCCAAATGTGCGGACTGCATGGTGAGTTGCGGTTACGAGCCCAGTGCCGTGATCGATGGATTTTCTTCACTCAAACAATTTGCCAATATGGCGCGGGAGTTTCACGCGGGGTGAAAACGGGGGTTATTTGACCAATGGGCAACCTTCTGTTAGCTGGGTACGATGCAAATTTCATTCACAAAAATGCACGGGACGGGCAATGATTTCATCATTCTCAATGGGATTAGTCAAACGCTTCCCCCTTACTTAGGTCAGTTGTCCAAAAAAATCTGTGACCGACGGTTTGGCATTGGTGCCGATCAGGTTTTGGTCGTACAACCAAGCACAGCGGCCGATTTTAAGATGCTCATTTTCAACGCCGATGGTGGTGAGGTCGAAATGTGCGGCAACGGGATTCGCTGTTTTGCCAAGTACGTTCGAGACCAGGGACTCACGCAACAAACTGAGTTAGTGGTCGAAACAGCGGCAGGACTGATCAAACCAGAGATTGTTCTCGATCATCCAAGAACAATACCGAGCACCCTTTGGGTGAAGGTCGACATGGGTGAACCCCAATCCATTCACGCCAAAACGTCTCCTGCTGTTGTCCAGTTGCCGCCCTGGAACATTGAGGTTCCGATTACCGTTGATCAAGTCCCGGCATCCTGGCGGTCAGACGATCAGCGCAGGTTTTTTATTAATGAAATATCCATGGGAAATCCGCATTGCGTGATCTTTGTTCACGATGTGGAACATTATCCCGTTGAGCGCGTTGGCCCTTATTTTGAAAACCACCCCAGGTTTCCCAATCGCACGAATGTTGAGTTTGTTCAAATCATCGACCGCAACCGCATCAAACAACGTACGTGGGAACGCGGCGTGGGAGAGACTCTGGCTTGTGGGACAGGTGCTTGTGCCTCTGTGGTGGCCAGTGTGCTCAACAACATGACAGATAAAAACGTGACCGTTTCACTCAAAGGAGGTGATCTGGAAATCAAATGGTCGCAGAGGACCGGACACGTCATCAAAACAGGTCCGGCGACCACTGTGTTTGAGGGGGAGATACAAGCTCAAAGCTGAAAGGTGAAAGCTGAAAGGAATTCATGAAAGATTTTCAAGGTTCCATGGTGGCAATCGTAACACCCTTCAAGGGTGGGTTCATTGATGAACTGGCTCTGCGGGGCCTGATCGATTTTCAGCTTGGGGCGGGAACCTCGTGTGTCGTTCCTTGTGGCACCACGGGGGAATCGGCAACCTTGTCCGAACAGGAGTTCGAAAGGGTTGTCGCGATTACCGTCGAACATGTTGCGGGCAGGGCAAAGGTTTTGGCGGGGGCTGGTTCCAACGACACACAAAGGGCGATCAAGAGGCACAAATTTTGTAAAGCCGCTGGTGCGCAGGGATCATTGCAAATCACACCTTATTACAACAAACCCCCGCAAGAGGGGCTGTATCAGCACTTTCAGGCCATCGCAAAATCTGCGGACCTGCCCATCGTGTTGTACAATGTGCCGGGCAGAACCGCGGTGAATATGTTGCCGCAGACGACTGTCAGGTTGTCGAAGATCGATACGATCGTTGGGATCAAAGAGGCCAGTGGGAATCTGGACCAAGCCAAAACGATTATACAGGAAACGGATGATTTTTTTGCCTTGCTGTCCGGCGAAGATGCTTTGACTTGTGATCTCTATCGTTTGGGGGCACGAGGGGCGATTTCGGTGACCTGTAACATCACACCAAGGGAATGTGCGAGGCAGTACCGAGCTGTTCAGGAAGGTGATTTTGACACGGCCCAAAAAATTCACGAAGACTTGTTGGCTTTGCACAAAATCCTATTTGTCGAAACGAATCCGATT
This sequence comes from uncultured Nitrospirales bacterium, assembly GCA_964526915.1. Taxonomy (GTDB): domain Bacteria; phylum UBA10199; class UBA10199; order UBA10199; family JADGCS01; genus JAHJDR01. The sequence goes on along the minus strand of CAZGMS010000148.1, from coordinate 32,956 downwards.
CCAGTCAAAGCAGTCTTGGCCATGATGGGGTTCATACAAGAAGAATATCGCCTGCCGCTGGTGTGTTTGAGCCCAGAGAATCGCGATAAACTAAAGACCGTTTTGGCCGATAAAGGTTTTTCGATAACCAGCAGGCAACACCGAAAGGAAAGGGTGTGAAATGACAACGAACATCATCATTGTGGGGGCCAATGGACGCATGGGTAAGAATGTGATCCAGGCCGTTCAGGCAGATCCCCAGCTCAGGCTGGTGGGGGCGACTGATTCTGTGCATTGTTCTGCGTTGGGCAAAGATGCCGGCGCGAATGCTGGTGGAGCACATCTGGGGGTGATCATCGGGTCAGATCTTGACAGTGTTTTCAAGGAGAACTTTGGTGTGGTGATTGACTTTTCTTCCCCCGTCAGCACGATACATCATGTCGGCATTTGCCAAAAGCATAAAGCGCCCCTGATCGTTGGGACAACGGGCTTGAATGCCGGGCAAGAGCAGATCATTTTAGAAACAGGCAAATTTATCCCCATTGTTCGGGCGCCCAATATGAGCACAGGCGTGAATGTTTTGTTTTCGATCTTGGCGCAGGTGGCCGAGGTGCTGAACGAAGATTTTGACATTGAAATCTCCGAAGCTCATCACAAAAATAAAGTTGATGCTCCCTCGGGAACGGCCAAACGCATTGCCCAGATTTTGTGCGAAAAGACAGGCCGACAGTACCCACAAGACTTGTCTTATGAGCGACAGGCCCGGCAAGAACCTCGCAGGAAAAGCGAGATTGGGATGCAGGTCATGCGCGGTGGCGATATCGTGGGAGAACACTGTGTTTATTTTTGTGGCCAAGGGGAGCGGCTTGAGTTAAAACACGTGGTCACGAACAGACAGACGTTTGCCCAAGGAGCCTTGCGAGCGGCCAAATGGATTGCTGAGCAAAAACCAGGCCTGTACGATATGCGTGATGTTTTGGGTTTTTGATCCAGCATGTTGGAAATCGAAATATGAAAACAGTACACTCAACGATGATCATTCTCGTCATGGCTATCCTGGCCTCGTCCTGCGGCGGGGCCTCCAAAACAGCCACATCGGCATATCTCAAAAAAATGAACGGCAAGCAAAATAGTTATTACTATTTCATGATGGCACAACTGCTCAATCGGCAGGAAACCATCGATGAGTCTGACCTCATGTTGGATATGGCCGTCAAGAAGGACAAGGACTCAGCCTACTTGTGGGCCCAGAAGGCCATCTCGGTTGCCCGCAAATCCAATTGGGATGAGGCCCTTAAATTTGCACAAAAATCCATGGAGAAGGATCCCAACAATGTGGAGATCCTCATTTTGCTCGGCAAATTGTATGCGGCCAAAAAAGATCCCGATATGGCAATTGCTTATTATAAAAAGGCCCTCGAGCAGGACAGAAGAAACGAGGAGCTTTACAATATCATGGCACGGGAATACCTGACGCTGGGGCTTCAAAACAATGCTATCACGTCACTCAACGCATGTCTGGACGAAATCAGCGAACCCATGGGCTGTTTGTATTATCTGGCAACCATCTACCTTGAGCAAAAACAACATGATCAGGCCCTGAAGTATTTTGACATGATTCAAGAGGCAGATCCCGAGAACCCCAAGGTCTTGCAGACGGTGGGCGAAATCTATCTCCAGAAAAAAGAATACGTCAAGGCCCTCGAGATTTTTTCACAGCTCAAAAAACTTTACCCGCAAGATGTCACGTATTACATACGTACGGGATTAACCTATTACGAACTCAAACAAATTGATGAAGCCATCACAGAGTTTTTGGATGTGGTGAAAAGATTTCCCGAGTCAGATCGCATCAACTATTTTCTTGGTCTTTTGTATTTGGAAAAAAAGAATTTACCAGAGGCCTTCAAGTACCTCGACCGTGTGGGAGAGGATTCTCCCTTGTTCAAGGAGGCGCTGAGCCGGTTGTTATATATTTTAAGGGAAAAGGACGATGTGAAGGCGGCTGTTGCCATGATTGATCAGAAGATCAGCAAAAAAAACCAGACAACGGAATCTTACGCGCTCAAAATATCTTTGCTGGTGTATGCGGCCGAGTACCGACAAGCGCTGACGCAGGTGAATGAAGCGCTCATGATGTTTGGCGAAGAGGAACGGTTGTCGTTTCAACGCGCCATCATTTTAGATCGGCTGGGAGATTGGAAAGAAGCCAAAAGGTCCTTGTTGGAGATCGTAACCAAAAATCCAGACGCTGACGATGTGCTGAATTATTTGGGATACACCATGTTGGAAAAAAAGGATGATCTGACAGAGGCCTCCCAATACATCTTTAAGGCGGCCAAGCTTAAGCCAAATGACGGACACATCACCGACAGCGTTGGTTGGTATTATTACCAGAAAGGGGATTATCAAAAAGCCCTGGGCCATCTGTTGCGGGCGAATCGGCAGAGTCCGAACGAACCGGCCATTTTGGAACACCTCGCCGATGTGTGTTTTCAGCTCAAAAACAAAAGAGAGGCCAGAGGGTATTACGAACGAGTGTTGCTGCTGATCGAAAAGATCGAAAAGAAATCCGCCGATGACAAAAAAATTCTGGAATCAATCAAAAGTAAATTGGGACAGTTTTAGAGGTGCCTTGAAGTATGTCACAAGGAGATTGCCACGTCGTCCAGCACCAAAATACTTTTGGTGCTGGGCTTCTCACAATGACAAATGCGGCGCTTGTGTTGTTCAGCGTCCCCGTATTCTTGTGCGTCTTTTGTTGGGCCCAAGCGGCCAAGGCCGCGGAGACAGCAATTGAGGGGTTGGCCTTGGTCAGGCTGGAAGGCAAAAAACTTTATTTGGAAATGGACCAAGTTGTGTCCGTGGGGCCAAACGGTGCTTCTTTTGTGGGTCTCGATGATTTCGGGGGAGAGGTGTTCCGGATCAGTTTTGACGCTCGAGGTATGCTGGTTGGCGCGGCGGGTGAGGTGCGTTTTGCCAAGAAAGACAAGTTTGCCAAACTTGTGTCGTTGCCATTGTCGCAAAAGGAATTTTTAGAGATCATTTCTTTTGATCCGGGGAAAAGTTTTACGGTCGTGAAGCAACAAAGTCAGATTTGTTGGCACAAACCCAAAACGAAAGACCTGTTTATTGGGTTTGACGATTTCATCAAAGTCAAGGCGGGCAGATGGTATCCAAGACACATCTCGATCAAACATAAAAAAAATTCTTTTGATTTGAAGTGGATTAAATTTAAAAGGCTCATGTAGATGTATCAGGCTGGACCCAAAAAAGTGACTCTCGGCAGGTTTTCTTATTGGCACTTAATGACAGTGGTGCTGGTCGTGTTTGTTCTGGGTGCGTGTGACGTTAACCGCTCTGTGGCGCCAGACCACATCCGCATTGCGATCGCTTCCGATCCATCGACGCTCAATCCCATGACTGCTTCGGACGGGTATGCCCACATGGTCAATAATTACGTTTTTGATACCCTTATTGATCAAGACAAAGATACGCTGGCATACATTCCTGCCCTGGCAGAGCGGTGGGAAATCTCAGACGACAAAAAAATTTATACGTTTTATTTGCGCAAAGATGTGACCTGGCACGATGGCCAGCCCTTTACGGCTGAGGACGTGGTGTATTCCTACAATGATGTGTTCATGAATCCCGAGTTCAATGCTCCGGCACTCAAGAGTTATTATCAGGACGTCAAGCGTGTGTACAAGGTCGATGAGTACACGGTACGCTTTGAGTACGATAAGGTTTATTTTCGCGGACTCATCATGTGCGGCGCCTTTCCCATAGTCCCCAAACACATTGTGTCCCCTTATAAGGATTTTGATGCCAGTCCCTTCTCGCGCCATCCCGTGGGGACGGGGCCCTATCAATTCAAGGAATGGGTAACCAATGGTCACATTGTTTTGGAGCGAAACGAGGCCTATTGGGGGCCCAAACCAGCCATCAGGGTTATTGAATTCAAGGTTGTGTCCGATACAGCAATCGGATTACAGATTCTCAAGAAGGGTGAACTTGATGTGATGGGCCTCACCACGATTCAATGGGCCCGCCAGACAAGCTCCCAAAAATTTGCCGACATGTTTCATGTCCTGAAATATCCCTCTACGGGGTATTCCTACATTGGTTGGAACAACAAACACCCGATATTTCAGGATCCGCGGGTGCGTCAGGCCATGACACAATTGCTCAACAGGAAAAAAATCAACGAAAAAATAAATTTTGGGCTGGGGGAGATTGTGACAGGGCCATTTTTTGTAGGGAGCAAACAGTACGACAGCACCATCGAGCCCCACGAATACAACATTGCCCAAGCTAAGGCGTTATTGAAAGCGGCGGGTTGGCGTGATTCTGATGGAGATGGCATTTTAGACAAGGAGGGCAAGAGGTTTAGCTTTACTTATTTGTTTCCATCGGGCAGCAAGTTCGCTGAACGTGTGGGGACAATTTATAAGGAGGCCCTCCAGCGGGTGGGCATCGAGATGAACATGAGTCGCCTGGAATGGGCGGCCTTCCTCGATAAGCTCTATAACCGCGATTTTGACGTGGTGACACTGGCGTGCACAATGCCGTTTGAGGCCGATCCGTATCAGGTGTGGGATATGTCGCAGGCCAACATCAAAAGCAGTTCAAACTACATTTCCTACGTGAACGTGGAGGCCTCCAAGCTCATGCGCGAGGCGCGCGAAGAATTTGATGAAGAAAAGCGGAATGTCAAATATCGGCTGTTTCACAAAATTATTCACGAGGAACAGCCGTATACGTTTTTGTATAACCAGCCCAACATCATTGCCGTGTCAAAGCGGTTTGGCAACGTGAAGACCCACCCCGCGGGGTTGGAGCTGAGGGAGTGGACGGTGAGAAACCGTTGATCGTGGATCGTGTATAGTGAATCGTGAAAGAGCTGTTTTGCGATCCACGAACCACGATCCACGATCCACTATTATGTTTTTCTATATATTCAAACGCCTCCTCCTCATGATTCCCACACTCATCGGGATCACGTTCATGACGTTCCTCATCATGAAGCTCGCTCCCGGTGATCCGGTCAAACTCAAGCTCATGTTCGTGGAAGAGGGTGTGGATGCCGACGCGCTGGCCGCTGTCCTCAAGAGCGAAACCCCCGCCATCCAGTTGTCCGAAGAGTATCTGGAATTTGCCCGCAAAATTAGCGATGCTGTTTCGGGTAAAAAGAAGGCCTTGGCGGACTATGAGCAAGACAGGTCTTACAAGACAGCCAAATATGTTGGTGAGAACACCGTGTTTTATCTCAAGTGGCTCAGAAACATCGCTGTGCTCGATTTTGGCCGGTCGTTCAAGGATCGACAACCAGTCATCGAAAAAATCAAGAGCGCCTTGCCGATCACCTTGCTCATCAATATCCTCGCGATCCTCATTGTGTACTCAGTCTCCGTTCCTTTGGGGATTTGGTCGGCGATTAAACAGGGGAGCGTGATCGACAAAATGGTGATGGTCAAATTGTTTGTGTTGTATTCTCTGCCCACGTTCTGGGTGGCGACCATGTTGCTCATGTTTCTGGCGGGGGGTGAATACCTGAACTGGTTTCCCATCGTTGGATACAAATCCGATTATTTTAATCAGCTTGGTTTATTGGGAAAAATGTTCGATGTGGCCTGGCATTTGGTGTTGCCTATCGCCGCCTCAACCATTGGTGGCTTTGCTTTTTTGACCCGTTTTTCGCGCAGTAATTTTTTGGACGTGATCAGTCAAGACTACATCAGAACCGCCAGGGCCAAGGGGTTGCCTGAATCCAAGGTGTTGTTCAAACACGGCCTGCGCAATGCCCTCATTCCCTTTGTGACCTTGATGGGGACCTTGTTGCCCGCTCTGCTGGGCGGGTCTGTAATCATTGAACAAATATTTTCAATCCCTGGCATGGGGATGTTGTCGTTCGAGGCCGTGTTAGGTCGCGATCATAACCTGATCATGGGCACGGCCACGATTGGTGCTTTTTTGACCCTGCTCAGCCTGCTGTTGGCGGATCTGATGTATGTGGTTGTGGATCCGAGGATCAGGCTGGAGTGAGGGGAAGAACGAAAGGACGAGGGACCCTTCGACTGCGCTCAGGGCAGGCGAGGGGCGAATAAACAAATGAATGAATGAATGAATCAATCAAGAAATGAAACAATGAACTAATGAAAAAACAGAAACGCAAAACATTCTCACGTTTGATCTGGGATAAATTTTGGGGCGCCTACCTCAATCGTGTGGGGTTTGTGTTTGTTCTGCTTGCTGTCTTGTTGGCCCTGGCGGCACCGTTTTTGGCCAACAACAAGCCCTATTACTATCAACACGAAGGGAAAACAACGTTTCCTGTTTTGGAGGATGTGTTTCTCGTCGGCCGCTTTGTGACCTACCCCCAGTTTTTAGAAACTGATTTTCGCAAATTACAAAACAAATCAGCTCACTCGTTTGTGATGCCCCCTATTCCGTATTCGCCGTACGAGTTCGATTTGGACAGCATTCTTCTGCCTCCTTCGAAGGATCACTTGATGGGCACGGATGATCAAGGCCGCGATGTGGCGGCCCGCATGCTCTACGGGGCCCAAATCAGTCTGTCGGTTGGTTTTGTGGCAGTGGGAATCTATGTGCTCATCGGGATCATCATCGGTTCTCTGGCCGGTTATTTTGGCGGCTGGCCCGACATCATCATTTCGCGGTTTATTGAAATCGTGATGTGCTTTCCCACCTTCTTTTTGATCCTGGCGATCATCGCGTTCATTGAGCCCAGTCTGTACAAAATCATGATCGTTATTGGCTTTACGGGCTGGACGGGCATTGCCCGTCTGGTGAGGGGCGAGTTCATGAAACTTCGTGGGCAGGATTTTGTGACGAGTGCCCGGGCCCTGGGGGTGTCGACGACAGGAATCATTTTCAGACACATTTTGCCCAACGCGTTGTCGCCGGTTTTGGTGTCGATCACGTTTGGTGTGGCGTCATCGATTTTGGTGGAATCCTCTCTTTCCTTTTTGGGTTTTGGGGTACAGCCGCCCACGGCGAGTTGGGGACAGATTTTAAGTCAGTCGCGCGAATATATGGACATCGCCTGGTGGCTCATGGCCTTTCCGGGCGCGGCCATTTTTTTAACGATCACAGCGTTTAATTTGATGGGAGAGGGCCTGAGGGACGCGGTGGATCCACGGGGGGGATAAACGAGCTTACGAGCGCACGAGCTTACGAGGGACCCTTCGACTGCGCTCAGGGCAGGCGAGGGACGAAACAATTGAGCAATTTGCAATGGGCAATCGTAGCAATTGCGGCAATTGCAATGATTGCAACAATTGCAGTAATTGCTACAGTTGATGACGATAAGTACCCTCAAGGGCACAAGCGAAACCTTCTACGCGATACGCTTTTCCTTTGAGCTGTTTTTAACATGAATATTTTAGAAATCAAAAACCTCCGAACATCCTTTACCACCCGTCAGGGCAAGATTTATGCGGTCGATGATGTGAGCCTGGATTTGCCAAAGGGCAAAATCACTGCACTGGTCGGCGAATCCGGAAGCGGTAAGTCCGTGACGGCCATGAGTGTGTTGCGTTTGATTCAGGCGCCCGGCAGGGTTGAGGGGGGCAGGGTTTTGTTGCACACACAGGATGGTGAGCGGGATGTGTTGGCTCTGGCGGAAGAACAGGTGAGGCAAACAGTGCGAGGCACCCGCATTGCCATGATTTTTCAGGAGCCCATGACCAGTCTCAATCCCGTGTACACGGTGGGAGACCAGATCATGGAGGCCATTGCCCTGCACCAGAAGGTGAGCGGGATTCAGGCTCGGGCACTGGCTGTCGATCTGCTGGAGCGTGTGGGCATTCCCAACCCCGAATCGCGGATCGATAATTACCCGCACGAAATGAGTGGCGGCATGCGACAGCGGGTGATGATCGCCATGGGGCTTTCATGCGAGCCCGAATTGTTGATCGCCGATGAGCCCACTACGGCGCTCGACGTGACCATTCAGGCGCAGATATTGGAACTCATCAAGAAATTGGTCGACGAAACGGGCATGTCGGTTTTGCTCATCACGCATGATTTGGGGATTGTGGCCGCGTATGCCACCAAGGTGGCCGTGATGTACGCAGGACAAATCGTAGAGGAAGCCGACACGATGTCGTTGTTCAAAAGCCCCAAACACCCATATACCAAAGGTTTGCTGGCATCGATCCCCAGTCTTCAGGGCAAGGCTGAAAAGAGGTTGCACGCGATTCCCGGTATGGTGCCCAGTTTGTTGGATTTGCCGATAGGGTGTCGGTTTCAGGCTCGGTGTGAACGCAAAGCACCGGAATGTGGGCTCGGTCCCATTGGCTTAACACAAGAGGGGGAGAGGCAATGGCGGTGTGTGAATACGTATTAATTTTTGGCTCAAGGCCAAAGGCTTAAGGCGAAAGGCATATGGTACTGAATATCGAATATCGAACAAGGAATGTCGAATATCGAAATTTGTCATCCCTGCGAAGGCAGGGATCCAGAATTAATGTAAACATGGATTCCTGCTTGCGCAGGAATGACAATCACTTCGAAAATCCTTGCTCATTATTCGACATTCGTTTTCTTCCTTTGAGCTTTGAGCTTTGAGCTTTCAGCTGTTTTTGACATGAATATTTTAGAAATAAAAAATCTTCATAAAACGTTTCCGGTGCGCCAGGGCCTGTTTGGGGGACGGCGGCAGAGTGTCAAGGCGGTAACTGATGTCAGTCTGGAGCTAAAACAGGGCGAAGTCCTGGGGCTTGTGGGGGAATCGGGTTGTGGCAAGACCACACTGGGACGGCTCATCTTGAGACTCATCAAGCCCGATCGGGGTGATATCCTGTTCAACGGGGTGAACATCACATCGTTTTCTAATGCGCAGATGAGGCCCTTGCGCAAAGACATGCAGGTGATTTTTCAGGACCCTTTTTCGTCTCTCAACCCGCGAATGTGTATTGGCAAGGCCATCATGGAGCCCTTGCGCATCCATAAAATTTGCGCGCGTGCGGACCTTTTTGATAAAGCCGTAGAGATACTTCGATTGGTGGGGCTGGACGAAGACGTCATGCTCAAATACCCACACGAGTTTTCTGGTGGTCAACGTCAACGCATTGGCATCGCGCGCGCGTTGTCAGTCAACCCCAAACTCATTATTGCCGATGAGGCCGTGTCGGCGCTGGACATTTCGATCCAGGCGCAGATCATCAATTTAGTGCAGGACATCAAAGAACAATTCGGACTCACGCTCATTTTTATTGCGCATGACCTCAAGGTGGTGGAGCATGTTTCCGACACGATTTGCGTGATGTACCTAGGCAGGGTGATGGAACTGTTCAGGGCCGTAAACATGAATACAGTTCAGCACCCCTATACCAAGAGTCTGATCTCGGCCATCCCCGTGCCGGACCCCACGGTCAAAAAACAGCGCCAAATACTGGAAGGTGATGTGCCTTCTCCCATCAACCCTCCCACGGGTTGTGTGTTTCACCCCCGTTGCCCACGGGCGTTGCCGGAATGTGCCCAAAAAGTTCCCCAGCTCAGGCGCATTGGGGAAAATCACCAAATTGCCTGCGATCTGGTGTGATTTTTTCTAAGCCATCCTCTTGTATTATCTCTTGATTCTCGTTGGGATTATCGCTAATGCTCAGGTTCAGGTCGTTGGCGATATTTGTGGGAGTCACCATGTCCATTTGTTCAAAAAAAGTTTTTATTTTGTGTCTTGTGGTGTTGTTTTCGTTTCTTTTTGTTAACTGCGACAGCAATTCCGTTAATAATGACGATGTCAACCCCAATGTGTCTGCGGTCACAGACGATGTGGCCACCAACGTGGGACCGGTGGACTTGTTGGTGAGTACCGATGTGCTGGCTAAGGTTAATACTATTAGGGGGAAGCTTGAAGATTATATTGCCGAGGTTACAGGAAGTTATGATGAGCCGGGTGCCTATAACCAGGTAAAATTTAGCATCAACCCCGGAGGAGATGAGCAAAGTGTTACAATAGATCTGAGTGAAGATATTGATTGTACTACAGCAGGTACGAAGAACATAATTGGGTCCGCAACGTTCACGTTGGGGGCATCACAGAATTCTGGTACGCTAGTCGGTTCGTTTGTTATTCAGTATAGTAGTTGTCAGGACATTATTGTACTCGAAACAGAAAGCGGAACATGTGCTATTACACCAACGGTAACAGGTGAACTCCAAACGGATATTAATTTAGAATATGTGTTGGGAGGTAATGATGTAAGTGGCCAAGGTATTTCCGATACAACAGAAGTTTCTTCAGGCACGAGTGTTGCGCTCGATGTTTCTGTGGGAAGCACGGCGGCGGATCAAAGCTACAGTTTTACATATTATCTGAGCACGAGTTTATCCAGCGATGGGTTGGATGGGATTGTGAGCTACTCTGGTAACTCTTATGATATGGGGGATGTCGAAAGTTATATCGAAAATTCCGCGACCACAGCTGTTTGTGAGTGACATGTTTGTCATTCCAGCGAAAGCTGGAATCCATATTTTTCTATTCATGGATCCCAGCTTTCGCTGGAATGACAAGTCAAAGCTGGATGATTAATATGAAGTTGGGTTTGGTAGCAAAAGGGAAGAGTCTTATGAAACGTTATATCGTGATCATTTGTATTTTTTGTGTGAGCGTGTTGTTGTCGGCCACTGTTCTGGCCAGTGCCCAGATCAAACGGCGGGCCTATAACGGGATTGAGCCTGTTGTGGCAGAGGTTTCCCCAGCCGCCACCCAGCAACAAAACATTGTAGTCACAACGGATGTCCCCAATACTCTGCCCGAATCGTATTACAATTCCTTAAAACCCCTGCCTTCCGATACAACAGCGCCTTCAGCGGACCCCGAGACCGAGGTGGTCGAAGAAGCCACATCCCCACCACAACCCACTATCAATGTGGTGAAAACGCAGGATACACCTGTGGTGCAACGGGTTCAGCCTGAAGCTGTTGCACCGGTGGCGGAACCAGCGTCATCTTCAATCCCAGAACCTGTGACAGAAGAAAAAAAACCGAAACAACGAAGAGAACACTCTTTCCAGTCCAACCAGTATAACACATCATACATTTTAACAGAAATAGGCAATCTAAGACAAGAACTTGCTGAAATGAGAACTGGCAAGGGAGAAGGCAAGTCATCGGGATACGACGGAGGTTTTTTTATACAAAGCGAAGATGGTAAATTTAAAATTATTTTTTCGGGCAGATTGCAGTTTAAATATTCTTTTATTCTTGCGGAGGACCTGGAGGATGGGCACACATTTAACTTGAGAAGACTTTATTTCAATATCGATGGAAATGCGTTTAGTGAAAAATTTACCTACAACATTACACTTTCTCCGGCTAGTTCTACCTCGCTTTACACTTTTGCTATTGGCTATGCATTTCACCCCGCGTTTATTGTGAATGCTACAAAACAACCGGGCGGGATTTCTAATATTGTCTTGAGTTCTGGTGGGCTCATGTTTATTTCGGTGCCTTTAACAGCGTTCAGATTCGACTACGGCGATGCTGTTGGTTTGGAAACCACTGGAGAAATTGGTTGGTTTAGTTATAAATTGTCCGTGGCCAACGGCCAGGCTTTGGCCTACAAAGAAAATACCAACACCGAGATGTTTTATACTAGCAGGTTCGATTTTAATGTGCTGGGAAAAATGGATTCGGCCCAAGGAGATATTGCCTATTCAGAAAGCCCCATATTTACATTCGGGTTTGGAGTTGCTTTTGGTCACATGGATGATGGGACACAGGCAAGGGTGCTCGGTGGCGCAGGAGACACCCGTTTTAAATACAAAGGTTTTTCATTGATTGTCGGCGGGAATTATCGGCAGGTAGATCCTGACCAATTTACAAGAGCTCAAACGGATGTTGGGGCAACTGTTATGGCTAGCTATTTCGTGATTCCTAAAAAACTTGAAATTGCACTTAGGGGCGATGCTTTGTTGGATGATATCACAGATGCAGGTGTAAACTTGATGATGGATGGTGCGAACGACGATGGTTTTTTTGCGCCGAATGTAGCTACGTTATCGGGTGGTGATATCGATGGTGATTCCGCAAATGAATATGCGGGCACACTCTGCATGGGGTATTATTTTGCTGGAAAAAACGCAAAAATTCAAGCTGAATATACCTTTAATTTAGATGGCATTGTTGGTCCCGATGACCGCGTTTATCATGTGGGACAAGTTCAAGTACAGTTGGGCTTTTGATCTTTGATGTTGCACCCATGACTCATTACCCCCAATAATGAGGATTGAATATATCTTTTAATGTGATGATCCTGTCAAAATAAACCCGATTGGTGAGCGCTGTGTCCGCGCCATCAGTTGTGATCAGGACTTTTTGGATGGTGTGTTTTTTGCGGTTGGGGAAAATGGCGAGCTTGTTCTCGAACTCTTTGAGCACCGATAGGCCAACCAACCCCTGTGTGTATTTGATTTCGCAGATCGTGTACACGCGATCATCTCGATCAAAAACCAGATCAATTTGGCAACCCGCATCTTGTTTTTGAGTTTCGCGGCTGAAAAAAGCACCGACGCGATACTTGACAGAATCAAACCCAAGAATGCGAGCAATGACCCGATGGAATTTTTTACACACTCTCTCAAAAGCAAAGCCAGCCCACGTTTGATAAGATGTCTGGGGTAAGGCGCTAATGGGATTTTTGTTATAATCCCCGGCGGCTATGTTTTTTTCGATGGGCTGTATGAATTTGAAATAAAACTGAAGATAAAAGTCACTGATGTGGTATCTGGCGAGTGCGCTTTTTTCAACCAGATAAAAAGGGACATAGCGGGTAATGAAACCAGCCATTTCCAGGTCCAGCAGGAGGGCGCTCAGAGTCCCCCCTGATTCGGTTTTGAGATGTTTAAGGATTTCGTTGCGTGTCGCAAAACGTTTTTTGCTTAAATATTGAATGATTTTTTTGTAATTTTTATTCTGGGCAAGACTGCTGGTGAATATTCGTTTGTGTTCATTTACAAAGAAGCCGTCTGAAACAAAAGCATTATGGCATAACCCCAGCATAACAGAAGATTCCCTGTTCACCCATTTGAGATATTCGGGAATGCCCCCCACGCTCAGATAAGCGTCCATGACTTCGCGTAACGATCTTTTGTGCAGAAAATTTCTGGCCTCTAGCAGATCAAATTCCTTCAGCTGGATTTCGTGTTGCGATCGGTTGTAGAGGGCACGGGATTCAAGAACATGTCGAATCATGAATGACGGAGAAGAGCCACATAACACAATGGCCAATTGGGAATTGTGCCTGAAGCAGTTGTCCCAGGCGTGTTTAAGCTCCGTGATAAAATCGTTCTCATAGTTAGCCAACCATTGAACCTCTTCAAAGTACAGCGTCCATTGCCCTTGGGCCACAAAAGGAGCCAGAATGTCAAAAAACTCCAACCAGCTCTTAATCTGAACCTTTGCAAACAAGGGATCTTTTGCGTATTTCGACAGTTGATAAAGAGCGTTTTCTTTTTGTCTGACCACCGGTTGACCTTCAATACCCTCAAACTTGAGGAGGTTACGATGGCGCAGTGTTTGCTCTATAAGCGCGGTCTTCCCGACTCTACGCCGACCATAGACGACGACGATGGACGCTTCGTTCTGTTGAGCGATTTTTTGAAGGACCTGGCACTCGCGCTCCCTGCCGACAAAATTATTGTGGGTCTTAATGGTGATGGGTTTCATACAACCTGAGAATAATGTATTCAAGCCAACAAGGCAATAAAATAGTGTTAGTTGGCTAGAATCGATATGCATATTATGGCCAACTACGACTATTATTATGGCAAGTTGGCTATACGGACAGGCTTTTATTCGTGCAATGTGTGTTGCCTTTTTCACAGCATCCATATTATCAGTACAAGCGCACACAATACAAATGGACACCCATGACCCAAGTTCAATTTGCACCAAACGCCAATCCCCTCACCGATGCTGAATTCAATCAGTTCGAAATCACACCCGATGGTGTGATTTATCTGGATGAACTTGCAACAAAACAACTTGTTGACGAATTCATCAGTCGGTTTGTCAAAACAAGCGTGCCCTCCACCATCGATTTGTACGTGGGGGGCATGAGCCTGAGTCTGGTGCTCAAAACGCGGGAGGCCCTTTTGGCTTTGCAGGACAATCCCGAACTCATGTCCGGACTGACCGACGAAGACAAAAAAAGGATCGATCACTGGTTGGAGAATGAATTTGCCATCAACGGGGTTTATGCGAATTTCTCCGCGGGTTACGAATACAGCACGAACGAGGAAAGCGGTCACTACGAACTGGTGGATGGTCAAAATAGCATTTACGAAATGCTGTCTGCCCAAGGGGAAACCAGCCACACCCCGTGGGTCTATGGCTCCGCTTCGGGAGAACACACGGGCCCGTTGTGGAAACATAATTGGTCAATGGGGCAGATGTTTGCGGGCTCCTGGTCTAATCAGTATCAGGATGTTGAGTACATTGTGGATGATGTGGCCCTGCCCCAGGATCCTTATCGCGAAAAGGATGACACCAAAATCTTTAAAACCAAGGCGGGGGTGAGCTTTGAACGCACTGATGACAAAGGTGATTTTTCTGCCGGGGGGTATTATAAATACTATCTGGAACCAATGGCAGACAGCAAACAAGACGAGCTCAGCGCTCAATTGAACGGTCAGATCAATAAAATCAGGGGTTCTGGCCTCTCATGCGAAGGGGGTGCCAGTTTTTTTCAGAATCAATACACCGAACCCAACGTAGTTGACCAGCAGGCACGCTCTGGCAGGACGTTTACGGCCAATCTGGAACCGTCACTTCAGCTAGTCGATCGTTTTGGACTCGTGATGGAGGCGCAGGCGGAGAGGGGTGATAGCACCAGTTATTATTCTACAGACAAGCGGACAGATGTGTCTGTTTCGCTTTTGGGTCAGATCGCGCTGAATAAAAAAGAAAAAGCAGAAGCAGAAACGGCGCAAGACAAACCACAGGCAAATCTGCGAGTGGGCGCGGGAGGATCGTATCAGGCTAACGATACCGAAAGAACAGATCGCCCCGAGGAGGTCATCACCCAAGAGGGTGATGCCTATGCCGAAGGGTCTTTTTCCCTCGCGGGTCCTAAGATAGGATTGAAAATTTATACAGATGGCAGGCTGAATTTCTCATACGGTTCATTGGTTGGCATTTATCCTTCGTCCTATCAAAGAATCTCTTTGACTTATACCCCAAAAAAAGGGTCGTTGGGATTTGGGGTGAGTCATTTTGGATACCGGTGGACGCTTGATTACATTCACTTGCCGGGGGCCGAAGCCTATTTTGAGGAAGGGGAGTATTCAAAAACATCCCATGCGATCAGCGCAAGTGTGGATGGCAAGGTAGCACCCAAAGATTTTCTGGAATTGAATGCGTCTGGTTCTGTGGGGCGCACGCTACAGCAGGGGGCTTGGGCCTATGAATATATGAGTTATGCCGCTGAAGCGGGCGTGAGTCTCAGATTATTTCCCTCAAACCCCGAGGTCTGGTTATCGGTGAGCGGTGACTATTCTTTCTATGACTACGCGGACCAGTATTCGCCCGGCACAAAATTGCTGGGACACTATGGCGGCGTGTACGCCAATCTGAGCGTCAATCAAATTCCTCTGGCCAGAAAAACCGGGGAGTGATCACTCAAGCTCCAACACCCTCATCACCTTCTGCAAATCTTCCCACACAGGTTTTTTCATGGCGGGGTTGCGCAAAAGATAGGCCGGGTGAAACGTGGGCATGAGCGGGATGCCTTCAAATTTTCCAAACACGCCCCTGATTTTTGAAATGGGTGTTTCTGTTTGCAAGAGGGCCTGCGCGGCGGTTTTGCCCAAACACACAATGACCTTGGGGTTCACCAAATAAATCTGCTGTTTTAAAAAAGGCATGCACGCAGACATCTCATTTGGTTCTGGTGCGCGGTTGCCCGGCGGGCGGCATTTGACAATGTTGGCAATGTACACAGCATCGCGCGAGAGCTTCATGGCCTTGATCATGTCAGTCAGCAGTTGCCCGGCCCTGCCCACAAAGGCCAGACCCTGCTTGTCTTCATCGGCTCCAGGGCCTTCGCCCACAAACATCAAATCAGCATGGGGGTTGCCTTGGCCAAAAACGATCTTCGTGCGGCCCGCGTGCAGGGGACAGCGTGTACAACCGGTCAAGGTCTCTTGAAGTTCCTGCAGACTTTTTACTTCAGTTGGTAGTTCTTGTCTGTGTCTGTCTGTTGCTTTGGTGACAGTCTCAGGGATGGGTTTGTCACTCGCCGTTTCGCAAGAAGGATGTATTGATAGCGACGGCATGACCTCTTCAAGCCCAATTTCTTGCATGAATTTGAGGTGTGTAAGCAGTGACTCTCGGGTGAGTGTTTTATCGGCGTTTTTGTCCATAATCGCACAATAGTTTTTTTTTGAACCATTGTAAACCTGGAACATGATACGAGTCGAAACAGACTTGACCATTTCAAATGACCATGTTATCATGAGGCATGGCTCAAACAATGGCAATCAGTCTGTTCAAGGCCAACGCCCTGAGGCTCATTGAGCAGGTCGCGAGGTTCAAGGAAAGTCTCATCATCACCAAGCGAGGCAAGGCGTTGGCCGAAATTGTTCCCATTCACTCGTCGAACCTTAAACCTAGGCCGGGCTTGTTGGTAGACACCCTCGACAAGGCGGGTGACCTGATAAGCCCGGTCAGCGATGCTTCGGCTTGGGAAGCGTGCAAATGAATTACCTTTTTGACACACATGTTTGGATTTGGTGGCATATGATGCCGCAGAATCTATCGAAAAAAGTTGTGAGAACAATTCAGAATTTGGGTCCACATGATGAACTGCTCCTTTCGGCCATATCTCCCTGGGAGTTTTCGAAGCTTATCGAGAAAAAAAGACTGAGGATCACAATATCACCTGAAGAATGGATTGACCGCGCCCTCGATATTCCTCATTTGCGTCTGGTTCCTCTCTATCCCTTATTGGCATATCGTTCTACGGTTTTGCCCGATTTTGCTCACTCCGACCCCGCTGATCAGATCATCGTTGCTACGGCGCGAGAAGAGGGTGCCGTTCTCATCACAAAGGACAGACGGTTAACGTCGTATGAGCATATCAAAACGTTGTGGTGAATTGGTTCAAAATGTTTTCGTGAGGTGGTCTGTCAGTTGGTCACTGAACGCAACATAATAATCTTGGGAGCTGGGGAGTCCACAATTGCATGAAACCAGTTTGTATAAAAGAACTTACCCGGGTCAATCACGCAGACTTGCGACGTTGCTGGTGCCGCGCTTTTTCGGATTATGATGTGCCCTTGCAGGTATCAGATGAGGAATTACACATAAGACTGACTCAAGCCAGCTATTCTCCCGAATTATCGTGCGGTGCCTTTGTTGCTGGCAGGCTTGTCGGCTTTTGGTTAACAGGCTTAAGATGTATTGATGGGGCATTGGTCGGCTATGATGCTGGCACGGCGATCATTCCAGAACACAGGGGAAAAGGCGTGTCAAAACAATTATCGGATTACCTTGACCTGCTTTTGTTGAGAAAAAAAGTTTCGAAATACATCTTGGAAGTGTTTTGCAACAACGCTAAAGCCTTACGGCTCTATCAGAAAAAAGGATTTTCTGTTTTGGAGACTGTCCAGACTTTTCGAGCGACACCTTTTCCTGACCACAGTTTGGCCAATCACAGTTATTCAATACGGCCGTGCTCTTTGGAAGAGGCTTTTCAACAACGCCGTTTGTTGGACTATACCCCTACCTGGCAGAATGCCTGGGAGGGTTTACGGTCTGTAGAGCGATCTACAATTTGTGTTTTTGCGTATGAGGGTGATTCGCTTGCGGGATACGCAATCTATCAACCGGTTTTAAGAAGGATTGCCCACATGGGTGTGACGCCGAATTCTTCTCATCAACAAATCGTTGGTGCCATGATAAATTATTTTGGAAAACAATCACAAAGGCACGACAAATTGGAGATGGTCAATGTACATCCAGCCAGCAGACTCCCGGTCGTCTTGGAATCGTTTGGCCTGAGACATTTTGTTTCGTTGTATGTGATGGAAAGAAATTTGGGCGTTTGAGAATTAAACGGACTTGATTAATCCCCGGTTTCGGCATACCATGCCCCGATTCATTAAACATAACAGTTAACTACTCACAATTATGCTCTTTAGCATCCCCAACATCATCACCTATATCCGCATTGTCCTGATCCCCGTGTTGGTCGTGTTGCTCTTGCTGGTGAGTCCCAGCAAATCAGACGAAGCGAATTTTCAGCTCTGCTTTTGGGCCATGATAGTCTTTACCATAGCCGGAGTCTCGGACCTGTTTGATGGGTATTATGCCAGGCGCTACGGGGCGGTGAGCAAAATGGGCAAATTTATCGATCCTATGGCCGATAAACTCATCCACATGACCGCGATGGTCATGATGATTCCGTTGGGACGCATTGCGGCTTGGGTGGTGGTGGTTTTGCTGTTTCGCGAAATTTTCATCACAGGGATCCGCGCGGTGGCGGCCGCCGAAGGTGTGGTTATCGATGCGGCGCAATGGGGCAAGTACAAAACCGCCTGGCTTAATGTGGGGCTGGGGGCCATGATCCTGTACTACCCGCTCTTTAAAGGAACAGTGTTCGAAGTGGATTCTTACACCTTTGGGGTTGTGTGCGTAGTGGTGGGAGCTTTTTTTGCCATTGCGAGCGCTGTTCAGTATTCGATCCGGTTTTTTAAAATTGTGGGCAGGCAATGAGGAAGTCATGCACAATCGTAGCATAGGCAACATTTTGCTCGAATACACCGCGTTGACGCCGCAACAGCTCGAAGAGTCCCTCACTCTGGGGCGTGAAAAAAGCCTTCGGTTGGGTGATGCGATCCTGCAACTGGGGTTTTTATCTCAAGAAGACATTCTCAAGGCCATCAGTTTTCAGTTGGGTCTGGAGTATCTGGACGAACTCAGTCCTGACGAAATTCCCAACGACCTCATCAACCAGGTGCCCATTAATTTTGCCAAAAAAAACGAAGTGATTCCCATTCGGCGCGAAGAAGGACAGATTGTCGTGGCCATTGTTGATCCCGAAAACCACACGGCGCTGGATGATTTGCGGATTCTGTTCGACTCTCCCGTCAAACCCATTGTGGCGGGGTCTCATTGGGTGGTGGACGCCATCAATTCCTGTTACAACCGCACTCCCGAAAATGATGCCGTGATGAGCGAGCTCGATGAGGAAAACACCGATATGATCGATGACTTCGAAGAGGTAGAAGACCTGCTGGATTCTGATGACGAGGCGCCGATCATTCGTCTGGTTAATCAGTTGTTGGTCCGTTCCGTCAAGCAGAAGGCGAGCGATATTCACATTGAGCCTTTCGAAAAAGATCTGGTGGTGCGCTACCGCATCGATGGGACTCTGTATGAAATCATGCGCCCCCCCAAAAAAGCGCAGAACTCCATCATCTCGCGCATCAAGATCATGGCAGATCTTAATATTGCTGAAAAGCGCCTGCCTCAAGACGGACGCATTCGCATCAAACTGGCAGGTAAGGACATCGATATCCGCGTTTCCACCCTGCCCACATCTTACGGGGAGTCGTGCGTGATGCGTCTTTTGGACCGCAGTAAGGTTTTGCAATCTCTGGGCACCATAGGATTTTTTCAGGAAGATCTGGGCACGATCAGGGACCTGATCACTCACAGTCACGGGATCATTCTGGTCACAGGCCCCACGGGATCCGGCAAAACCACAACCCTGTACGCCTGCCTGGCGGAACTCAATTCTCCCGATGTCAAGATCATCACGGTGGAAGATCCTGTTGAATACCAGATTCCCGGAATCAATCAGTGCCAGGTCAATCCCAAAATCGACATGACGTTTGCCGCGGCCCTCAGGTCCATTTTGCGCCAGGATCCAGATGTGGTGATGATCGGTGAAATTCGTGACAAAGAAACAGCCGAGATCGCCGTACAGGCCTCGCTTACGGGGCATTTGGTGATCTCAACCCTGCACACGAATGATACCTCGACCACCCCGACCCGCTTGATCGACATGGGGGTGGAGCCGTTTTTGGTGGGGGCGTCCCTGATCGGAATTATCGCTCAAAGATTGGTGCGTCGTGTGTGCCAGAATTGTCGCGTGCCACAACCCCTGACAGTCAAAGAAATCGGAGAGCTGAACCTTTCCGAAAAAGATGTGTTGGAAAAAACAATCTATCGCGCTTCGGGGTGTCCCGAGTGTTTGGACACAGGCTATAGCGGACGAACTGCCATTCATGAGGTGTTGACCATTTCTGATAAGGTGCGCGATCTGATCAACGCAAACGCTGATGCGGTGCAAATTAAAAAAGCGGCCATGCGCGAGGGCATGAAGACCTTGCGAGAGGTGGCTATTCTCAAGATGTTGAACGGCGAGACGAGTTTCGAAGAGGTCATGATGCTCACACAGGAAGACGTGCAACGCGAGAAGGCGGTGGTGCAAACGAATTGAATATCGAATAGCAAACTTTGCGACTTCGCTCAGGACAGGCAAGGAATGTCGTTGTGATCTGTCATCCCTGCGAAAGCAGGGATCCATGAAAATTTACATGTACTGGATTCCAGCTTTCGCTGGAATGACAAATCATTTCGGTATTTATAATTCCTTGTTCGGTATTCATTATTCGATATTCTAAAATCCTATGCCAGTATTCGAATACAAAGGGGTTGACGCCAAATCAAAAAATGTGAACGGCGTTGTTGATGCCGAGTCAGAACGAGCGGCCCGGGCCAAGTTGCGCAAACAGAAAATCTTTCCTACCAAACTGATTCAGCAGGGGACAGGCCCTTCGTTGAAATCCATCACCTTATTTAATTCGGTCAAAGTGGAGGATGTGGCGGGGATGTCCAGACAGCTGGCCATTTTATTGAATGCCAAAATCCCCCTCATTGATGCGATTGAAGCGACGGCCGATCAGGTGGAGCACCCCGAGGTTCGCAAGGCGCTGACCGAGATCAAGGAGAAGGTCAGCGAAGGCGCCCGCTTGGGCGATTGCATGGTGCATTACCCCAAGGTGTTTGATGCGATCTTCATTCACATGGTGAAGGCGGGTGAGGCATCAGGTTCACTGGATGTTGTGCTCAACAGATTGGCTGATTTTAAGGAGGCTCAGGCGTCCCTCAAGGCCACGGTCAAGAGCGCCATGACCTATCCCATTCTCATGGTGGTGGTGTCTGTTGGTTTGCTGGGGTATTTGTTTACGAGTGTGGTTCCCAAAATCACCAAAATCATCGAGAAACAGAAAACCGTCCTGCCGCTCCCCACGCGCATTGTGATGAGTATTACCGACATCATCACTGGTTATTGGTATCTGGTGGCGATAGGGCTGGTTGTGGTCGTGCTCCTGTTTTTATCCTGGAAAAAAACACCTGCCGGCCGTGAACGCATTGATGAGTGGAAGCTGAGAGCACCCGTCTTTGGTGCGCTTAACATCAAGATCGCGGTATCACGCTTTGCGCGTACGCTCAGCACCATGCTCAATAGCGGGGTTCAGTTGTTGCCGGGTTTGGAGATTGTGAAAAATGTTCTCGACAATACGGTTCTGGCCAGGATCATCGACTCGGTCATGGTCAGTGTGAAGGAAGGTGAATCTTTATACGATCCTTTAAGTCGGTCGGGGCGTTTTCCCAGCATGTTCTTGCACATGATTAGGGTGGGTGAAAAAACGGGCCAGCTTGAGGCCATGCTGGAGCGGGTGGCGAATAATTATGATAAAGAGATTGATACCTATGTTAAGGGAATGACCTCGCTACTCACCCCGATCATGCTGATTTTTATGGGGGCCATGATCGCCCTGATCGTGGCCGCCGTCCTCATGCCGATCCTGCAGCTTTCCGGTTGATTTTTTATGATGAATCGTTATGGGGGGGGGTGATTTCGTAGCAGTTGCGCAATATTTTTTTTTTGGTTAAAAAGGCAAAGTATAAACCGTGCTGGGAAAGCCATGAAAGGAGTTTGTAATGTTTAAAAGGTTGAAAGGTGTTCAAAATCAACGGGGAATGTCATTGATCGAAATCATGATTGTTCTGGGAATTATCGCGACGGCAACGGCAGCCATCATGAGCGCTGTATTGCCCAAGGCGGACATAGCCAAGCGTGACCAAACGAAGACCACCATGAGTTCACTCAAAGGTGACCTGCAGCAGTACAAAATGGAAAAGAAAAAATATCCCTCCAATGATGAGGGCTTGTCTGCCCTGGTGGAAGCAGGTTATATTGAAGAAGTTCCCGTTGATGGTTGGGGCAATGATTTCGTGTATGAATATCCCGGCAGTCATGGCAAGAAATACGATCTTTGTTCTCCTGGTAAAGATGAAGACAGCGATGAAGACGATATGTGTAATTACGACAAGGACACCGAAGAATAAGCCAGTGAGTTTTATGTTTAAAGGCAAGATCACGGTTTTTGAGTACGAGAAGAATTGGTCGCCCCTTGATGTGTTGATGGTGATTTTGATCGTCGTGGGTGCGTTAGCCGCGGCCCTGTCTCCTTTCTACTGAACCCCTAATGTCCTTCTGTCTTAACAAGCGAAGTCTCCACAGTGGCATGACCCTCATTGAGGTGATGCTCTCGTTGGCGATCATCGCGGGTATCATGGCCTTCGTTGTAGGGGCCGCTGGAAACAGCTCCGGCAATGAGTTGAGGCGCCTGGCTGGTCAGATGGTCAGGACAATCAAACACGCATACATGCAGGCGGCGATCGCGAATGGCTATTACCGTCTCGCCATTGATCTGTCGGCACAGCCGCAAACGTATCAGCTCGAATATTCAGCCAAGCCTTTCTATATTGTGAACGCGGACGATGAAAAAGAGGAACTGAGAAAAAAGAACGAAGAAAGATTGGTGGGGGAGGAAGAACAATCCTTGGCCAAAGCGGTTGGCGTGGGAGAATTTTCGGAAGCAGAAGATGATTTGGTTCCGCGCACAGAGATTTCCGCAGACATCAAAATCATGGATGTGCGTACTGAACACGATCAAGACGCTGTCGCCGAAGGGATCACGCATTTGTATTTTTTCCCCAAAGGATACACTGAATTTTCAATCATTCATTTGAGCGATGCAGAAGAGACGAAATTCATGACGCTGATTGTGAACCCCCTGACGGGTGAAGTGGATGTTGTGGAGGATTTTGTAGAACACGAGGACGCCTTGCAACGGTTGGGTTTGTCGGAAGAGGAATGACGTTCATGCGGAAGATTCTTAAAAATCATTTAGGGTTTTCCCTGATTGAAATTCTGATTGCCTTAGGCATCCTGGCAGGCTCGGTGGGGGTGTTTGTCTCGCGCGCGCACAATTCAAGCCGCATGACCATAGAAGACCAGAGGGAACTTACGGGCGTCATGTTGGCCAACAACAAGATGATCGAGGTCGAGGCCGAAATAGGAGACGATACGGCACGGGGTAAATTTCCCGATGAAAAGGAAGAGGCCGGCGTGTTTGAGGAACCCTTTGGAGATTATTCCTGGAATTACCTGGTCCGTAAGGTGGAGATTCCTGTTGCCGAGGGATCCGAAGGGCAATCAGTGGTTGCCATGTCGGTCATCAAAAACATCATGAAGCAGATTTCGAAATCGGTCAGGGAACTCAAGGTGACTGTGTCTTGGGGGGAAAAGGATGAGGAGGGGGAGCCGGAGTTTTCTTTTTCACTCACGACGCATGTGGTGGACATCAAATAACGAGCTTACGAAAGACGAAAACACGAGGGACGAAGGACGACAGGACGAAGAAAAGCAAAATGTCAGCCGCAGGAATGATCCCGCTTTGCGGGCAAAATGAAAAGCAAAGGGTTTTTTTCCTTTAAGCTTTGAGCTTTCACCTTTGAGCTGATTTCGATCCACGCTATGTTTATAAAATCACACAACCTCGCCCACAAAGGCTTCACTCTGCTGGAGATCGTGATTGCGATGAGCATCCTGGCCGTGATGATGGTGTCCATCACACAGCTCACGGGAAGTATTTTGGTCAAAAAGGATCGCAATGAGATCAGGATGCAATTGCAGCACCAGATCACTGTTGCCATCACCAAGATCACAGACGATTTGCACATGGCTTTTTTGGCAGACAGCAAGTTTCAGGGCAAGGACCAAAAGTACAAGACAGGTTTTGTGGGCAAGGAAGATGGTGTGAATTTTTCCACAATGAGTCAGGTCCATTTTGTAAAAAACAAAGCCGATACCGAGCAAGTCGCTGTGGGGTACTTTTTGGAAAAGAACGAAGCAGACACATTTGTTCTCAAGAGACGGCAAACAGACCGGTTGCCGGAAAAGCTGGATGTCGGTGGCCAGGCCTTTGCTCTCTTGCGAGATGTGAGTCAGTTCAGTTTAGAGTATTTTGATGCCAACAAAAAAGAGTGGCAGAAACAATGGGACACGGAATCCGTGTCGGCCGGCGGTCAATTGCCCCGGAGGGTAAAAATAAAGATAGCGATCATGGGGGAGTCCATCGATGAAGAGGAACAACGAAAAGAGTACAACTTTGAGTTTCTGGTTGAAATTCCCATGTTTGCCACCAAAATCAATTTTTAGATGAAAACACGATTGAACAAAAAAGGAGCCGCCATCATTCTGGTCTTAGCCGCTATCATGCTGCTCACCGTGGTGTGTTTGGACATGTTCGATGATTCTCTTGTGAGTCATCAGTTGGCTCAAAATTACAGGGCGCGGACGCAGGCTTATTATCTGGCGAAATCAGGCGTCAATTTTTCCAAGATGTTGCTTTTCTACAACAAACAGGTTGAGAGTGAATTGACAAAAAAGAAGACGAGTTTGCAGGCATTGGGATATGAGCCGTTGTACAAAATGATCCCACTCAGCAGTGAGGCCTTGCGCGGCATGGTCTCCATGGGGGCGATGCTGTCAGGAGGAGAAGAGGGCGAAGTGACTGATGGGACAGAGGATGAGGCTGAAGCTGAAGCTGAAGCAGAGGAGGATAAAGATGAAAGTGAAAATGAGGGTGATGCCTCTACAGCAGACAGCGTGGGCATGTTGCAAAAAGAAGGGATTGAGGAATTTTTGGGTTTTGAGGGAAATTTCGATGTGGAGATCAGCGAAGAGCAATCCAAATATTCTCTGAACGCTGTTTCCAAGATGACATCGAACTCACCCAGCTATGATTTGCACAAAAAAGTCTTGCTGTCCTTGCTCCTGCGCCCTGAATTTAAAAATTTCTTCAACAATCAAGCTCAAGAGGCTGAGACCCTGACTCACGCGATTGCTGATTTTGTCGATGCCAATAATGTGATCAACGAGTTTGACCAGGTGGAACGAGGGGACGAAGGGTCTGCCTATAACAAATTATCATACCAGGCCAAGGATGGCCCTTTCTTAACCTTGTCTGAACTGCGTCTGGTTCCGGGAATGGGTGATGATATTTTTGAGACCATCAAACCCCTGGTTTCGGTTTATCACACGAGCGAAAAAGTGAATGTTTGTCTTGCGGAGCCCGAGATCGTCGATGCCCTCATAGCCCACTATACAAAATATTCCGAGTGTACGACGCCTCTTGACGGGGAAAAGGACGCTGATGAAATCGCCAAGCATCGCGATGAGCTTCTGGCCCTTTGTCCCGACAAAACAGCGATGGCTACGGCGTTGAATGTTGCTTTGGGAATCAGTTCGGCTGCCGACGCAAACACAGCAACGACGACAAGCTCTGCCTCCGGCACTACCACCAATGTCAGTTCAGCGACGGGAAAGACATCGTCGAAGGTTGCGGGTTGTCAGATTCAATTCGAAGATCTCATCGCGACAGACAACAATGTCTTTCGCATCAAGGCATCAGGCTCCGTTGGCGATATCACCTCATCAATTGTGATTGTTCTCGATACGAGTGGTGGCAAAGCGAATCAGTGGCCGGTTCTGTATTATCGGATCGATTGATTATTTCCTTTGTAATTTTATCAACTTGTAATACTATGGCGGGGAGATGTCCCAGAGTATATTAGGCATTGATCTCGGCACTTATTCGATCAAGGTTCTCAGGCTGGAAAGGCGATTGCAGGAGATTCATTTGTTGGAATTTTTTGAATTGCCTCTCAATCTGCATGTGCGACACCAGCATCATGAGCAGGTTGCCGAAGTATTGGAGCCGTTTTTCAAGGAACATCAGTTTTCAGCAGACATTATCTGTTTGAATGTTCCCGGCCACACGCTGTCAAATCGCATTTTGGAGATCCCCTTTACGAACGCGAAAAAAATTGCTCAATCTATCGAGTTTGAGCTGGAAGGCCACATCCCTTTTCCCATTGAGGAAGTTTTCTGGGATTATCATGTGCTGAGCCAGGGAGAGAGCAGTTCGCAGGTGTTGTGTGCCTATGCTTATGAGGAGAACATCAAAAAATATCTGGATTGTCTGGTGGGTGCGGGGATCGATGCCAAGTATTATGGCGCTGATTTTGCTGACATGGCAGGCATTGCTCAAGTAGCGATGTTGCCGCCAGAAGGGTATTATGTCATATGTGATATTGGACACAGCAAAACAAATGTGTTGCTCATGGAAGGCCAGGACCTCAAGTACGCACGAACCATAGGGCTGGGTGGTATGCAATTCACGCGAGCCATCCAAAGATCGTTCAACCTCAACTACGAAAAAGCAGAGGCGCTTAAATTGGCCAGGGGGAAACTCTATGTCAGGGAACAGGAATCCGACCAGGTGTCCCGTATCTTGTCCCGTGTAGCGGCAGAGCTTGTGGCCCAAATCAAACAAACGCTCATGGGGGCGGCGCGGTACTGCGATACGGGGGCCTTTCCCGCTATCTACTGTTGTGGGGGTGGCACCAAACTTGTGGGGATACTGGAACACCTGTCGTTTCACTTGAGGACCAATGTGTTTGATTTGGACGCGCTCACGTTTACGGCACATCATTTTGACAACCCTGATGACGTGAACGCGATCATCCCGCAGGTCTTGGCAACAACCATCAGGCCTTTCTTTTTTAATCGTGTGCCCCGAATCAATTTTCGAAAAGGGCCCTTCGCTTTCAAGAGGGACCTGCAGGTCATCACCCGTGAATTCAAGGCCATGGCGGCGTTCCTCCTGTTCATCGTGATTTTGGGAGGCGTGTATTACTACCTGGCCGATAGCCACTATGCAAAAAAAATTGTCAAGATCAACAAGACGGTCGAGGCCTTGTTGCGCAAGGAATACGGAGACATTGCCATCGATGAAGGCTCCAAAAAAAAGGGTGGGGGTGATCCCGAGAACAAAATCAAAAATTATCTCAAAACGGTAGATCGAAAAATTAAAGAATTTGAAACAGCTTTTTCATCCGAGGGGGCCCAGGATAACGTGTTGCAGTTGTTGCAGGAGGTTTCCCGAAGTTTGCCTTCGAAGCAGGAGGTCAATTTTGAAACAAAACAATTTATCTTTGCGGATGATTTTTTAAAGATTGATGCGACGACGAACGACACCCTGAACGTCGAAAAAATTGTGGGTGCCCTGAAGAAATCAGACAAGTTTGTCAGCATTGTGGCGTCGGATGCGCAGCCTAAACCCGGGGGACAGTGGGATTTCGATTTAAAGATCGACCTCAAAAAATCGGTGTCGAGTTCGGAATGACGTATGATCAATTGGGATAACATAAAATCACAGCTCAATGTTGAAGAGCTGTACAACAAATTTTTGTGGTTGGACCAGAAACAGCAATATTTTGTTGTGTTGGCGCTTGCGGCTGTGTTGATTGTCATCCTTATTTTGCCCGTCAACTGGATTTCGTCACAGCTCAATTCACGGGAGGCTGAATACCGCGAGGTGATCAAAACGGCTTCCGAGCTTTATGACAAACTCACCCAATACAACGGCCTGAAAAATAGTGTTGGCAAATCGGCGAATGCGTCTGCCGGGGTCGAAATAGACATCAAGAAAATCGTAATCCAGATGACCGATACCATTGGTTTGGATCGCCACAAGGCCACGTTGAAAACAATCCCTGATGTGCCCAAGGGAGATTTTATTGAAGAGGGAAAAGAGATCACCTTGCGCAACATTGATTTTGAGCAAACGGTTCAGTTGCTCGATCAGATCATCAGCTATAGCGAAGTCCCTCTCAGGGTCAATAAGCTGACCATGCAGGCGGATCGTCGCAACAAACAGCAAATGAATACGGTGGTGATGACGGTGAGCGTGCTAAAACCGGTTACCACAGAATGAGGGAGTGTTGATTTGAATCGGACCGTTCAAATAATTGTGTACGTTTTCACCCTGGTTGTGGCCTTTGTGGGCTTTGTGGTCTTGTTGTTTCCTCTCGATACAGTGATAGGACATTTCCTCGCCCAGGTCGAAGAAGATACCGCAGGGAAGTATCGGGTTGTGGTGGCCGACATTGATGGCAGTTTGATTTTTGATTCCCATTTTAAAAATTTTCGTGTGTACCAACAAGGGCGCGAAATTCTTAGTGTGCCGGAACTGGATGTGGGTTTTTCGCTGTTTTCTTTGCTGGGAGACAACAAGACGGTGGGGTTTGACGCTGTTTTTGAAAAAGGGGAAGTTTCGGGCAAAGTCGCTCTCAGCACCAAAGGAAAACAAATTGGGCTCAAGATGATTGATGTGGGGTTCGAAAATTTTGCCACTGATCAGCTCAGGTTTATAGAAGACTACCTGGCATCGGCGAAAATGCCGTTATCCTTTTCGGGGGTGCTTGATGGGACTGTGTCTGTTTCCCTGGAAGATGATCATCGTGCCAGCGAAGTTGATGTGAAGCTCAAAATCAGCCAGGCCCTGTTGGGGGCAATTCCTATCAATCAGGAACAGTATTCCTGTGAGGCGATTGAAGAGGCTGTTTTGGCGGAAGGACAGACAGGTATCGAGTTGGAAATCGGGCTGAGCAATGCCAAGATCATGGTGAATCGTTTTTTCATTCCCGGGCCAGACATCAAATTAACAGATTTTACGGGTAGCGCGCACATCAGTCGTGTCTATGATGTGATGCGGATGAGCTTTGACGGAAAAGTGTTGTTTTCCGAAAAAAGCACGGAGAAGTGTTTGGCCCTGCGAAGCGAAGAACCTCTTAACTTGGTGGTGAGGGGTTCTATCAATAAGCCCAACGTGACGTTGGGAGGGATTCCTCTTGTGCAGTAACTTGCTGGCAGTCAAGGGCTTTATCACCACATTGACATGAAGAGCAGAGCGGACTATGATCCCCCACGTGGTTAATCAGAAAAAACTATCAACAACCATATACATTACAGAAGAACAAAACGAGAAACTCAAACGGCTTAGTCGCTTCACAAAGGTTCCCATGGCGGAGTATGTGCGTCAGGGGATTGACCTCGTGCTGGAGAGAAATGGACAAACCATTCCCGGGCAGCTTAGCTTTTTGGATCTGCAGGAATTTTCTGTTGACAACAAGTTCAGGAAAAATTTTTAACCCTTTCCTTCTTCCCGCACATGACTAACATTCCCATCACTCATCGCAGAAATTTTTCTATCATTGCCCACATCGATCATGGCAAGTCGACCTTGGCCGATCGAATCATCGAGCTCACGGGTGGCTTGTCGGATCGCGAAATGAAGGCACAGGTGCTCGATTCCATGGACCTCGAAAGAGAGAGAGGCATTACGATCAAGGCCGCCGCGGTGCGATTGTGTTATACGGCAAAAAACGGTGAAGAGTATCTTTTCAATCTGATCGACACACCGGGTCATGTGGATTTTCATTACGAAGTCTCGCGCGCGCTGGCGGCTTGTGATGGCGCCATCTTGGTTATTGATGCCACGCAAGGGGTGCAGGCGCAAACCCTGGCAAATTTGTACGCGGCTATGGAACAGAATTTGGAAATCATTCCCGTCATCAACAAAATTGACATGCCCTTTGCGGATCCAGAAAGAGTCAGGCAAGAGGTGCAGGAAGTCATTGGCATCGAGGCCAGTCAGGCTGTCTTGTGCTCTGCAAAGACAGGACAGGGTGTGGAGGATGTGTTGGAAAGCATCGTTGCCAGAATTCCGCCTCCCTTGGGGGAGGAACAAAAACCCTTACAGGCACTGGTTTTTGATTCGTGGTTTGATTCGTATCAAGGGGTGGTGGTGCTGGTGCGTGTTGTGAATGGACAGATCAAAAAGGGCGACAAAATCAGATTGATGCACAGTGGCAGTGAGTTTGAGGTGTTGCATGTGGGGGCGCACACGCCAAGACCGGTTGTGTTGCCCAGTCTTTCGGCGGGTGAGGTGGGATTTGTCGTTGCGGGAATCAAGGAAATCACCCTTACAAAAATTGGTGATACCATCACGCGCGCAGGTGAAGAGGGGGTGGGGTCCCTACCTGGTTTTCGAGATGTCAAACCCATGGTTTTTTGCGGATTTTATCCTACGCAATCCAATCAGTACGAAAACTTGAGAGAGGCGTTTGAAAAACTCAGTCTCAATGATGCCTCATTTTCCTATGAACCCGAAACATCGGCTGCGCTGGGTTTCGGGTTTCGTTGTGGTTTTTTGGGATTGTTGCACATGGAGATCGTGCAAGAGAGGTTGGAGCGTGAATACAAAATGGAGCTGGTGACGACGGCCCCCACAGTGGTTTATCATGTTTACACGACAGCGGGTGAAATGATTGCAATCGACAACCCCTCACACATGCCAGAAGCGACGCTGGTGGACCGCATTGAGGAGCCTTATGTGAAGGCCATGATCCATGTGCCGTCCGAATACGTGGGGGGCATTATTCAGTTGTGCGAAAGCAAGAGGGGACGACAGGATAAAATCGATTACATTACCAAAGACAGGGTGTTGGTACAATATGAAATGCCGTTTCCCGAAATCATGTACGATTTTTATGATAAGCTCAAGTCGCTCACCAGAGGGTATGCTTCCATGGATTATGAGGTGTCGGCTTATCGAACGTCTGACCTGATCAAACTGAATATGTTCATCAATGGAGATCCCGTTGATGCCTTGTCAATCATCAGTCACAGGGATCAGGCCTACTACCGGGGACGTGCTTTGGCCGTGAAGTTGCGCAAACTCATCCCCAGACAGCAATTCGATGTGAACATCCAGGCGGCCATTGGTGCCCGTATCATAGCCAGGGAAACCGTGAAGGCCTTGCGCAAAGACGTGACGGCCAAGTGTTATGGCGGTGACATCACGAGAAAAAGAAAATTGCTGGAAAAGCAAAAAGAGGGCAAAAAGCGAATGAAGCAGGTGGGGTCCGTTGAGATTCCGCAGGAAGCTTTTTTGGCCGCGTTGAAGTTGGATGATTAGGGAAAGAGTCTTGGAACCCAAGTTCTTAGTAATTTACAAGCACCCACAAAAACGCTATATTCCTGAAACATGTTTAATAAACAGAACACACCCAAAAATCCCGGAGAAAAAAAGAGCCCTTTTCACATTGTGGCGGAATACGCGCAGGCACTGGTGGGGGCCATCATTTTGGCCATTCTCATAAGAGGGTTTTTGGTGGAACCATTCAAAATACCTTCCGAGTCGATGGTCCCCACGCTCCTGGTAGGTGATCATATCTTTGTGGCGCGGTATTTTTATGGGCTCAGGATTCCCTTTACCAAAAAATGGGTTACGGAATTCAAGGAGCCACAGAGGGGTGATGTGGTGGTTTTTTCCTATCCTGAGGATGAGGATGTCGATTTCATCAAAAGGGTGGTGGCTGTCCCCGGAGACACAATCACATTCGATCAGGGTGTTTTGTATGTGAACGGGGAAGCGTCTGAGTATCAGGCCTTTGCCCCAGAAGAACAGGACACGAAGAACGCCTGTCTGATACGGGATACGCCCGAGATGCATGCTGTTCTGGGCGATCAGTTCAAAAACTTTCCCTATTATCTTAAATTCAAAAAATTTCGACACAAACTCGAAACACTGCCTAGCGGCACGCCTCATATGATACAACGCTCGCGCAAAAGGCCAAACGATAATGGTTTTGAGGCCATTGTTCCCGAAAGAGAATATTTTGTGATGGGTGATAATCGCGATCACAGTCAGGATAGCCGATTCTGGGGCTTTGTTCCCAGAGCCAACTTAAAAGGGAAGGCCATCTTTATCTGGCTTTCCTTGAATCACGAAAAAACACGATGTCGCTACAATCTCGTTAGCCCCACAGTGTTTCCCAATGTTCGGTGGGACCGCTTTGGAAGAAAAATTCTTTGAGATATTTTCATTTTCTCATACACCTGATCATTATCGTGCTGGTTTTATTTATTGTTCGTGGAATTATTTATGAGCCATTTCATATCCCGTCGGGTTCCATGATGCCGACCTTGCTCGAAGGGGATTACATCGGAGTGGCTAAATATGCTTATGGCCTTCGCAACCCCTTTATGGACGGGTGGTTGATTAAGGCAGACGGGCCTCGCAGAGGAGATGTGATTGTTTTTAGTGGTCCCAAAGACCAGGGGTTTGATTTCGTCAAGAGGGTTGTGGGGTTGCCGGGGGAACGTGTGAGTATGGTGGCAGGGCAATTGTTCATCAATGACGTAGCCGTGAGGATGAATGACATCGGGTTCAAGAGATCAGCGGAACAAGACCGATGTCAGGCCGCATTAATGGAGGCCACAACAGTTCCTGATTATCTGTTGCCCATGCCTTATTTCAGGGAGCATAAAAATTACCAAATCAAAACAGAGAATCTTCCCGATGCCCCGAGCCATGTGGTGCTGGTAGAGAGATGGGGTGAGGCGCTCAGGGATTTTGAGGTCACAGTTCCCCAGGAAGCCTATTTTGTTTTGGGCGACAACAGACATCAGTCAGTTGACAGTCGTGTTTTTGGTTCCGTTCCCAGGGCTTCCATCAGAGGCAAAGCGACCCGCATACTCTTTTCAACGAACGAAGATGATCTGCCCTGCGCCAGTCCTTTTGGCAAGGAAGGCTCGAAATCTGTTCGCTGGTATCGGGTGGGGAAAAGGGTGTGCTAAGAGCCTATCCGAAAACCTCCTGAAGGGAGGGTGGAACAAAGCCGTGGGTTTCAACCCACGGAAATCGTGGCGAAATATTTTTTCCGCCCTGAAGGG
>CAZGMS010000147.1:0-7876 GCA_964526915.1 uncultured Nitrospirales bacterium | reverse complement strand
GATCAAGGGGTGTTGTTTTTTTTTTTTTTTTTTTGCCCCGGTTTGGAAAAAAACCCCCAGGCCAACCTGGTTTAAGCAACAATTGCCAAAAGCGGCCGCAGTTTATTCAGATCATGCACAACTTTGGTTGACTGCCAAAGCCTTGCAAAAAGGTCAATATTCAATGCCTGACTCTGCCAGAGATTTGATTGAAAATGTATTCGATGAAAACATGCAAATTCCAGATGGTTTGCAAAAATGTAATTTGACAGCGCAAGGGGCAAATATGGCGAGTGCGAGCGTTGCTAAAAACAACACGCTGACTTTTGCAACGGGCTATCGCCGGGGTGATGTTATGGACTGGTGGAGTGAAGCTAAAACACCTTCGCGTTTGGGTGAGGCAAGCAATAACGTTATTTTAGCCAGGTGGAAAAACAACAAAATCGTGCCGTGGGTTAATCGTGAACATGCTTGGGCCTATAGTACCGTGCGTGTTGCCGAGAGGTTAATAGCCAAAGCCCATTTGCCGACGGATCAAGATGAGCTGTTAGAGTATGAACGCGTTTTGGAAGCCTTTCCAAATAAAGGAAAATGGTTAACTCTGTTGCCGCTCAAAGATAATGGTGATGGTATTTGGAAAGCACAGGCTTGGACGGTAGAATCTAAAGGGCATCCTGCACAATTATTAACTTGGCAATATGATGCAGACCATGGTTTGAGACGATGGGACGACAATCTGCAAACGCCGGAGGAAACAGAATGAATTTATTAGACGAAGCCTGGATTCCCGTGCGCCGATCAAATGGTAAACTGGATTGGATTTCACCGTATCAGATGACAGAGTCTGATCTTGTTGCGCTCGCTGCCAACCGACCAGATTTTAATGGGGCGTTGATACAATTTCTAATCGGACTTGTACAAACCACAACACCCATGGACAGCCAGGCCGAGTGGGAGAGGTGGAATACAAATCCACCAAATATCGAGGAACTCAAAAAATGGTTTGCGCCTGTGCGAGAAGCGTTTGTTTTTGATGGGGATGGCTCGCGGTTTATGCAGGATTTTGATTTGCGTACACAAGAAACCAAAGACGACGAATTTAATGAAATTGGGGCTTTGTTGATCGAATCGCCAGGCGATCAGACACTCAAACTAAACAAAGATCACTTTGTTAAAAGAAATCGCACCTCAGCTTTATGTCCTCATTGCGCAATAACCGCATTGTTTACCCTTCAAACAAATGCACCGAGTGGTGGCAATGGGCATTTTACATCAATTCGTGGTGGTGGGCCATTGACAACATTGATTATGCCAGGCCAGTCTTCATCATTGTGGCAAATAGTTTGGTTGAACGTTCGTGAAAAAACGCAATTTAACACCTCTCATGGCAATGCTGATTTAAAAAAGCCACAATACATATTTCCTTGGTTGGGAGATATGAAAACCATCCAACCAGATGGGGGTAAAACAACGCCAATACAAGTGCATCCTGCTCATGTGTTTTGGGGTATGCCTAGACGCATACGCTTGGACCAAGAAAATGTTACAAAGGGGGCATGTGATATCTGTGGTAGGTTGTCAGACAAATTAATGACACGTTATTTAACAATAGCCCGAGGCTTTGATTATAAGGGGGGATGGCGTCATCCTTTGTCTCCCTATCGTGAAGAAAAACAGGGCGAGATGTTTGCAGTGCACCCACAGCCAGACGGTATTGGTTATAAACATTGGTTGAGCTGGATACTGGGTCAACAGACAGATAAGAAGAAAATATTACCAGCATCGATTGTTTCTCATGTCATCGACAGCCATCGTTTGGCGAGTCACTACAGATTATGGGTATTTGGTTACGATATGGATAATATGAAGGCACGTTGCTGGTACGAATCAATCTTACCTCTTTACGGCGTAACTGACAAAAACATTGATGGACGGCGCCTAATTCAACGTGAAATCGCCAAGTGGCTTGAGTCTGCCGAATATGTCGTTTATTTACTACGATCCAATGTCAAGTCAGCGTGGTTTGGTGATGATGCAGAAGTGCGTGGCAACTTGAGTTTTATCGATGTCTTTTTTTGGTCACAAACCGAACCTGATTTTTATCATCAACTCATTGCGCTCATTGAGCAGGCGCGCGATGAAGAAAATGACCCAACCTTATTGCCAATGCGTGAGGCTTGGCGTGAAGTTTTAATCAAGGTTGCCTTACACCTGTTCGATGCTGACCTAGTGGGCGTGGCTCCTATCCAACAACAAAATCCGCGCCGCATGGCCGAAGCCTACAAGCGATTACGCATGAGTTTGTATGGTGATAAATTAAAAGCCCTTCTTGGCTTGCCGGTGGAAAAAAAGGAAAAGAAAATCAAGAAATCTGCCAAAAATGTGGCAGCATGAATTGTTGAAGGAGTAACATTATGAGTGAAAAAATATCATTTCATCAAGACACAGCATTAGGACAAGTGCTGTCACGCTGGTGGAAGGGTTTAGATAAAAACAGGGGTCCCCGTGCAGAACTCAGAAGGGCACATGATTTAACTGCTGTAGCACTCACCAGTGCTTATCAGCATTTTTATCGGCAAATGGTCGTGGCAGGCTGGGTTTCAAGCGCGTCGGATGACTGGCAAAATGAGCGACTTACAGCCATTGCCGGCTTGTTGGCTCATGTTACAAGTGAAGATGCGCGTACTTTACCACATGCCATGTCAGATGGTGATCAACCTGCATTTTCTGAGTTGCGTTTCAGGCGACTTCTGGAATCACAAACCATAGATGAGGCGTTTATCAGCTTACGTCGGGCAATTCCCATGATTGGCGATAAAGCCAATATTCATCAATTGGCTACTGATGTTTTATATTGGGGCGATAACGTTAAAAAAAGATGGGCCTACGATTACCGTTGGCCTGACAAAAAACAATCTTAACTTTAAATAAGGAGAATACCATGTCACGATTTTATCAAATTCATTTACTTGTCAGCTATCCGCCATCGAATCTTAATCGCGATGATACAGGGAGGCCAAAAACCGCTATTGTTGGCGATGCCAATCGCCTGCGGATTTCATCACAGAGCTTAAAGCGGGCGTGGAGAACATCAGAGGCATTTGAAGAGGCATTGAGTGGCCATATTGGTGTTCGTACCAAAGAAATGGGTGTCGAAATTTATCAGAAGCTTATTGAGGGTAAAATTTCAGAAAAAAATGCCCGTGATTGGGCCAAGTCTATTGCAAGCCAATTTGGTAAATTGAAATCTGACAAAAAGACAGAAGGTAATGAAGATTTGCATGTTGAGCAGTTAGTGCACCTTGGCACAGAAGAACGTGCTGCTATCACGTGCTTGATAGAAAAATTGGTGGTGGCAAACATTGCGCCAACAGAGGAAGACTTAAAACTACTTCGTAAACCCAGACAAGCTGTAGATATTGCCATGTTTGGCCGCATGTTGGCCTCCTCACCAGCATATAATATTGAAGCTGCCGTCCAGGTGGCTCATGCAATTACCATTCACAAAGTGGCGGTAGAAGATGACTATTTTACCGCCGTCGATGATCTTAATAAAGGTGACGTTGATCGGGGTTCTGCTCATATTGGAGAAGCCGGTTTTGGTGCTGGTGTATTTTATCTTTACGTCTGCATCAATCGCGAACTGCTTTGTGACAATCTTGGGGGTGATGTTGGGCTCACCAGTAAGGCCTTAGAGGCCTTGATGCATGCGATCACGAAAGTATCACCCACCGGCAAACAAAACAGTTTTGCCTCTCGCGCCTATTCGGCATACGTATTGGTAGAAAAAGGAGATCAACAACCACGTTCACTGGCACAGGCATTCTTAAAACCTGTTACAGGCACGGAAATGTTGGATCGTGCCGTTAAGGAGTTGAATAAACGCATTGATAATTTTGACCGGATTTATGGGCCATGCGCCGACAAACGCTGTAGTTTTAATGTTGAAACAGGGGAAGGTAGCTTGAAAGATCTGGTTACATTCATAAAGGATTAACTATGGACTATCTTGTCTTTCAACTGCGGGCGCCTTTGTCGGCTTGGGGCGAAACCGCTGTGGGTGAATATCGACCTACCTCAAATTACCCCAGCAACTCAGCTTTGCTGGGTTTGCTGGCGGCGGCCTTGGGGATAGATCGTGAAGACGAACACGCGCATCTTACACTCCATAAAGGGTACGGTTTTGCGGTATGT
This sequence comes from uncultured Nitrospirales bacterium, assembly GCA_964526915.1. Taxonomy (GTDB): domain Bacteria; phylum UBA10199; class UBA10199; order UBA10199; family JADGCS01; genus JAHJDR01. The sequence goes on along the minus strand of CAZGMS010000147.1, from coordinate 3,703 downwards.
GTTTTGTCTGCAGGGCGTTTGTTGCGGGATTATCATACGACACAGGTGCCTGGCGTTGTGCCCTTAAAAAATCGGCCGCACTTCACAAGGCGTGATGAACTGAACCTACCAAAAGAAGACCTCAACCCAATTTTATCGACTCGTGATTATCGGCAAGATGCGGCATGTCTGGTTGCTGTACAGGCGACAGCAGGTGCGCCTTACACGCTTAGCGATTTGGCAGAGGCGTTACAAAAACCTCGCTTTGTTTTGTATCTGGGTCGAAAATCGTGTCCTTTGGCAGTGCCTTTATGTCCACAAATATTGAAGACCGAAAATGCACTTAAAGCAATCGAAAATTATCAAAAAAACTTGGCTAAACTTGATGTTTATACAGTTCAGGACTCCCTAGAGCGTGTCGTTTGGGGTATGGGTGTCGATGTTGGCTGTGAGCACGATCTGCAGGTCATCCGTAAAGATGATTTGCTTTCGCGCAAGCGTTGGCAATTTGGGGATCGCATTGAATACATTGCCTTGTTGGGAGATAAAAAAAATGTACTTTAGCCTCATAACACCAAAGAACGGTTTAGAGCGTGAAGCCGCCATACAGTGGAGCAAAGGGCCGTATGAGCAACATCAGTGGCTGTGGCAATTTATGGATGCTGCGCCTGGTACAACGCGCGATTTTTTGTTTCGTCGACGTGATGGAGAAAAAAAATTGCCAGGTTTTTATCTGGTATCGGCACGCAAACCTGAACCCATCAGCTCTGCGTGGGATGTAAAAATGATGGACTATGATCCAAAGTTACAGGCAGGCCAACAACTCGAGTTTGCACTACGTGCTAATCCGATTGTATCACATAAGATTGATGGCAAAGCACATCGTGATGATGTAATTATGCATGAAAAGAAAAAGCTGCTCACGGAACGCGGTTTACAGCGTTGGTCGGATTGGCCGAATAGTGATCCAGAAAAGCCGTTGCTCTACGACCTGGTTCAGTCAACCTGCGTGCACTGGCTTGAAAAGCGCGCAGAAGGCAATGGTTTTAAATTAGTTAGCACTCATGACGGTTCAAAAACAATTCGTGTTGATGGTTACACCCAACACATGGCAGGCAAAAAAGAAATCAGTTTTACAACTGTCGATTTTACCGGTGAGTTGGTGGTGACCAATCCAGAATTGTTCAAGAAAACCTTGTTTAATGGAATGGGTAAAGCCAAAGCCTTTGGCTGCGGGCTGATGCTGATAAAAAGGATTTGAATTTTGGTTATGAAAAAACAGAATTATTCAATTATTTTAAAAAAGCCCCTATCTTTGCAAAAACAATTTACAGAGGTAGATGCCATTATCCAGCAAGCTCGCAACAAGGCTTTTACGGAGGTCAATGTTATTCTTGTGGATTTATACTGGAGCGTTGGTGAATATATCTACAAAAAAATCAAGAACTCAGAATGGGGCGATAACGTCGTAGAAAAACTGGCTGCACACATCCAAAAAAAACACCCAAATCTACGAGGGTTTACTCGTGCTAGCCTCTTCAGAATGCGTCAATTTTATGATGTGTATCGTACATGTCGAAAAGTCGCACCACTGGTGCGACAATTATCTTGGACTCATCATCTGATTATTTTAGGTCGTTGCAATAGTGAAGAACAGCGTGAATTCTATATCAGAACGGCTGTAAGGGAAAAATGGAGCAAACGTCAACTGGAGCGGCAGTTTAAAAACTGTCTTTTTGAACGGGTAGTTCTTTATCCACCAAAAGTCGCACCACCGGTGCGACAAATACACCCAACTGCAGAAGAGTTTTTTAAAGACTCCTATTTTGTTGAATTCCTTCAGTTGCCTAATGATCATGCTGAAAAAGATCTCCATCGTGGTCTGGTTTTAAAACTAAAAGATTTTCTCATTGAACTTGGGCGTGATTTTTGTTTCATAGGTTCAGAATATCCCCTGCAAGTTGGGGATAAAGATTTTGCCCTTGATCTGCTTTTTTTCCATCGTGGTTTGAACTGTTTGGTGGCTTTAGAGTTAAAGGTGGATGAGTTCCAACCAGAACATTTAGGAAAATTAGAATTCTATCTTGAAGCCTTGGATCGCAATATCCGTAAAGCCCATGAAGGGCCAGCTATTGGAGTGCTACTTTGTGCTTCAAAAAATAAAGAAATTGTGGAGTTTGCCTTAAGCCGTTCGGTTTCACCAACGCTTGTCGCCGATTATAAAACAAAACTGCCCGATAAAAAACTACTGCAAGCAAAATTGCATGAATTTTATGAATTAGGCATAGCAAGGCACACCACTCGAGAAATTGGATTTCACCCAAAGAAGCGCCACAAAAAATGAACACTCCCCCCATACCAGTAAAACCCATTCCCCTTAAAGAACGCAGCTCTATTTTATTTGTCGAGAAGGGACAGATTGATGTTTTGGATGGATCATTTGTCCTGATCGATAAAAACGGCGTTCGTATGCAAATTCCCATTGGAGGGATTGCGTGTTTGATGTTGGAACCAGGGATTCGTATCACCCATGCCGCGGTATCGTTGGCGGCAAAGGCAGGCACGCTATTGGTTTGGACAGGCGAGGGCGGGGTGCGTGTTTACGCCGCAGGGCAACCTGGTGGTGCCCGCACCGACAGACTTTTACATCAGGCAAAGTGTGCCCTCGATGAATCTGCTCGACTCAAAGTTGTGCGCAAAATGTATGAAATTCGTTTTGGTGAGCCACCTCCCGAAAGACGCAGTATTGAACAATTACGCGGTATAGAGGGTGCTCGCGTGCGAAAAATGTATATGCTTATTGCCAGCCAGTTTGGTTTTGACTGGAGCAAACGCAATTACAATGTGACTGACTGGCAATCAGGCGATCTTGCCAATCGGTGTTTATCGACGGCAACGGCTTGTCTTTACGGTATAACAGAAGCCGCCATATTGGCGGCAGGTTATTCGCCGGGGATCGGCTTTATTCATTTTGGCAAGCCGCTTTCTTTTGTCTATGACATTGCTGATTTGTTTAAATTTGAAACGGTAGTTCCTTTGGCATTTAAGGTGGCCAAACAAAATCCGCCAGTGCCAGAGCGCGAAGTGCGGTATCGTTGCCGTGATGTATTTAGGGAATCAAAGATATTACAAAAATTGATTCCGTCAATTCACGATGTCATTGCGGCTGGCGGATTGGAACCACCCAAGCCAGCGGAGGACATACAGCCCATAGCCATTCCCAATTTGGAGCAAACAGGCGATGATGGTCATCGTAGTTGAAAATGCGCCCCCACGTTTGCGCGGTCGATTGGGTGTGTGGTGTGTTGAACTGCGGGCGGGCGTTTATGTGGGTGACTATTCTGTAAGAGTGCGTGAGCGAATTTGGAGGATGATTACGCGCGAAATTGGTGAGGGCAATGCAGTCATAACCTGGAATACAAACAATGATGCTGGGTTTGATTTTTGTACGGCGGGCAACAACAGACGCGTGCCGGTCGATTTTGATGGATTTAAACTGGTGGCATTTGAAAAAAAAGAATCAGGCGAAGATGCACCAGCAATACTTGAGGGCAGTGAAAAATCTGTAGAAACAAACCTTGTTGAAACAGATGAAAAAAATGAACCTGATGATTGATTATTTTGGTAGAACTTTGAGAATTGAATTAACTTTTTAATAACAATGTATTAGAACTAGACCGTTCCCCGCACACGCGGGGATGAACCGACCCATCTCATCTCCAAT